>JBDSNZ010000176.1:0-6348 GCA_039915055.1 Ornithinibacter sp. | reverse complement strand
CCTCACGCCAGTCCGCCACTGCGCGCTCGAACCCGAAGTCCTCCACGGCCTGGCGTCGACGGTCCTCCACGGGGTCGGCGCACACGACGAGGCGCGGGTCGTAGGAGCGGTCCGGGAAGTGCCCGGGTATGCGTCGCGCGGAACGGGAGTGTGCCTGACCCATCCAGCCCAGGCCGAGCACGGCGATGCGGATCTCCTGCTTCATCGAGGTACCCGCCCGCTGGCGGAGGTCATCGGCAGCCGGGGGTCCTGGCCCTGCTGCTCCCACGTCTCGCGGATCCAGTGGTGGTCGGGGTCGTCGCAGAACGCCATGGTGCGCTCGGCACCGGGTCCCGCGAGCACGTTGAGGAAGTACATCGGGTACTCGGGCTGTGCGGTCGAGGGCCCGTGGTAGCCAGTGGCGACGATGTGCACGTCACCGTCGAGCACCGTGACCGTCTCGTCGGAGGATCCGTCAACCGTGTAGACCCGGAACAGGCCCTGCCCGTGGGGGTGCCCGTGTGGCCCGTCGAGACGACCCATCCGGAAGTAGTAGATCTCCTCGTTGGTCGGCTCGCAGTCGCCGATGCCGTCGTGGCGGTGGGGCGGCCACGAGGACACGTTCCCTCCGGGCGTCAGCACCTCGCAGACGTTGATCCGGTCGGCGCCGGTGAAGGAGTCCGGGGTGGCGATGTTCGTGACCTGGCGGGAGGCGCGACCACCGCCACGGACCTCGACGGACACGTCCTGCGCCGGGGTCACGCACAGTGGGAAGCGTTCGGTGGCCCGGGCGGTGCACAGGGCCACCTCACCGGCAGCCCCGCTGATCGTGACCGTGGACCCGAGCGGCAGGTACATCCAGTCGGAGACCGCCTCGAAGACCCCGGTCCGACCCGTCAGGGTGTGGGTCTGGCCGTCCACCGAGACCTCGACGTCAGTGGCCGAGAGCGGCACGAGGACACCCTCGATGCCGTCGAGGGAACGCCGGACGGGCCCGCTCGCGAGGTCGAACACCTCGAGCCCGCTGTAGTCCCAGCCGGCCCCGTCAGGGGTGACGGTGACCAGGGTGTCCTGGGTCGCCAGGGTTCCGGCGCGGTGGTGGTTGCTCATGACGGGGTCTCCTCGAGGGTCGTTGCGACAGAAGGGTGGACGAGACTGGCAGCGCGGTCCACGGCGTCGCTGACGCTGAGGGCCTCGGGGTAGAGCAGGGCGCGTCCGGGCACCAGGCCGCGGATGTTGTGGACCTTCAGGGCCCGCTCCCACCCGTCGAAGACCCGGTCGTGGTCGCGGCCGGCGTCCCCGCCCAGGAGCAGGATGGGGCAGGTCGTCGCAGCCGCGACTCGGGCCGGGTCGGTGGTGGCCGGGATCTTCAGCCAGGTGTGCGCCGAGGACGAGCCGAGACCGCTCGCGATGGCGACGGTCCGGATCAACGCGTCCTCGGAGGGGTCGAGCTCGACAGCACCATCGGGTCGTGTGCGGTAGGGCAGCGGCTCGATGAGGGCCATCGTCCCGGCATCTGCCAGGGCCGTCGTGATCCGAGCGACCATCTCCAGGGTGCGAGGGACACCGCGGTCGGTCGCCTCGATGCGGAGCAGGGTCTTGCCGCCGTCCAGCCCGAGGGACAGGACGTGCTCGACGTCGTAGGCGGTGACCCGGTCGTCGAGCTCCCAGTGGGCTCCGACGATGCCCCCGCGGTTCATCGTGCCGATGGCCAGGCGGCCGTCCAGCGCCCCGAGGAGAGCGAGCTCCTCGAGGATGTCGGCACTGCCCAGCACGCCGTCGACCCTCGGGTCCGCGAGGCCGGTCAGGAGCCGGTCGAGCAGTGAGTGGCGGTCCGAGGCGGCCATCGGGTCAGACCCGATCGCCAGCTTGCCCCTCGCGGTGTGGTCGGCGGCGAGCAGCAACAGCCGGCCGTCGTCGCCGACCAGGGGCCGCCGGCGCCGGCCGGTCAGTGCCTGGCGGAAGCGGGCCGGCTCGCGCACCCGAGCGTCGGTGAGGGCATGGAAGCCCTTGTCGCTCAGTGCATTCCGATGATCAGCCACGATGGATCACCCGCGCCTCGGGCGCCGTCGCAGCGAAGGCCTCCAGCTCGGGGAGGGTCGGCATCGCATCGGCGCAGGTCAGGCGAGAGGTCACCAGGGCGCCCGCGGCGTTCGCGACACGACCGATCCTGGACAGCGACCAGCCGCGCACCAGACCGGTGGCGAGGGCTCCTCCGAAGGCATCACCGGCTCCGGACCCACAGCGCACCTCGACGCGGATCGGGTCGACCACCACGCGCTCGTCCGCCGAGGCGAGGAGCACCCCGTCGGCGCCCATCTTGACGACGGCGACGGAGACCCCACGCGACAGGAGGGCATCGGCCGCCTGGTCCGGCTCGCCGGTGCCCAGGGCCATGGCGCACTCACTGCGGTTGCCGACGACGACGGTCGAGAGTCCGATCGCCTCTTCTGCCGCCTCGGCAGCCAACGCAGGATCGGCCCACAGGGTCGGCCGCAGGTCGAGGTCGAGGACGGTGTGCTCGCGCCGTCCGCGCCGCACCATCCACTGCATCGCGGTGCGCGCCGTGGCACCGACGGCCAGGGTGCTGCCGCTCATCCACAGCACGCGACACGAGTCCAGGGCCGGCTCGTCGACGGCATCCACCTCGATCGCGGTGTCGGGCGCGTCAGTGGCGCGGAGGAAGGTGATGGTCGGCTCGGCGGGGACCTCCAGGGCCACGAGGACCACGGGCGTGCGGCCGCCCTCCTGTGTGGCGACATATCGGGTCTGTACCCCGAAGGCAGCGAGCCTGGCCACGGCGTAGTCACCCATGGGGTCGTCGCCGACAGCGGTCACGACGGCTGTGCGGAGCCCGAGGCGGGCACCGGCCACGGCGACGTTGGTGGGGCTTCCGCCGATGGACTTGACGAACGTCTGCGGGTCGAGGAAGGAGGCGTAGGGCTCCTGGGCGTAGAGGTCGACGCTCACCCGCCCCAGGGCCAGCAGGTCGAGCGGAGCTGTCGTCATGCGTCCTGCTCCAGCATCGGCGCCACGATGTCGTGGAGGTAGCGCATGGAGGTCTCGACGCCGGTGACCGGACCTTCGCCGGGCGTCGGCATCTCGCCGGTGATGGCCGTGTCCTGCTCGATGACGTACCAGCCCTCGTAACCGGCCCGCTCCAGGGTGAGCACCACATCGGCGAGGGCGAGGTCTCCCTGCCCCAGTGGTGGGAACAACCCTGCCTGGACGCCCTCCATGATCGAGGTGGAGCGGTCGAGCATCCGGGGCACGAGATCCATCAGCACGTCCTTGAGGTGCACGTGCCCGACCCGGTCGGCGGCCTGGCGCGCGAACTCGACCGGGTCGGTGCCGCCGATGGCGAGGTGCCCAGTGTCCAGGCACCACTTGACGTCGCAGTCCTGCAGCACCCGCTCCACGTCCGACGCGGTCTCCACCACGGTCTGCAGGTGAGGGTGCAGCACCTGGCGCAGTCCGTGGTCCTCGCAGATGGTGTCGACCTCGGCGAGCATCCGCACGAGGTGGCCGTGCTCCTCGCGGTCCAGCGGGCGAGGCACCGACCAGTCGTCGTCCATGACCGGGCAGGAGACGAAGGTCGAGGCGCCCGAGCGGCTGAAGAGCTCGGCGACCTCGCGGACCCGGGCGAGCTCCCCCTGACGACGCGCCGGGTCGTGCAGCACGAGCGGGGTGAACCCGCCGATGAGGGACATGCCGTGTCGTTCGAGGACGCCCCGGATGGCGGTGGGCTCGGTCGGGAGAAAGCCCGGGGCCCCGTACTCCGTCGCCGAGATGCCCAGGTCGGTCATCTCTGTGAGCACCCGCTCGGTGGGGAGCATCTGTCCCCACCCAGGCACCTCACAGATGCCCCAGGAGATGGGGGCGGAAGCAATGCGGTCGACGAATGCCATGAGGCTCCAAGGAGGGATGGTGGGACGGGACGACGATGCTGGAACGGTCCAGCAAGCATTGCACAGGGAACCTTTCGGGGCAAGGGTGTGAGCCAGTCCCCCGGTTCGGATCCTTCTCGGGTTGCGCTCCGTAGGCTAATCTATATGTTAGGACATTCGCACACGATAGAGGAGACCGCAGATGACCGGTGCAGCCGAGGCGGTGGCCGCGACCCAGTCGCCGCTGCTCACCATGACGCAGACGACCCCGACGGCACTGTGGAACGACAGTGCAGACCCCGAGGAGCTGACCGCGGCGATCGGCTGGGGCGCTGTCGGGGCGACGTGCAACCCCGTCATCGCGCTCGCTGCGATCCGCTCGGACCAACCGCGCTGGGAGGGCCGGATCCGCGAGCTCGCCCGCGACCTCCCCACCGCCACGGAGTCGGACATCGGGTGGAAGGTCGTCCAGGAGGTCTCCCTGGAGGCCGCCGCGCTTCTCCTGCCCACCTTCGAGCACCACGGCGGTCGCAACGGCCGCCTGTCGATGCAGACCGACCCACGCCTGCGCCGAGACGCCACCGCACTCGCCGACCAGGCGGAGCACTTCGCCTCCCTCGCCCCCAACATCATCGTCAAGATTCCTGCGACCTCGGTGGGCGTCGTCGCGATCGAGGAGGCGGCCTACCGCGGGGTGAACATCAACGTCACCGTCTCCTTCTCGGTGCCACAGGCCCTCGCGACCGGTGAGGCCATCGAGCGGGGGCTGGTGAGGCGCGAGAAGGAGGGTCTCGACGTGTCCGGCATCGGGCCCGTCGTGACGATCATGGTGGGCCGCCTCGACGACTGGCTCAAGCACGTCGTCGCGCGCGACGGGATCGAGATCGACCCCGAGCACCTCGAGTGGGCAGGGGTTGCTGCGGTCAAGCGCGCCTACGGGCTCTTCCAGGAGCGTGGGCTGCGCGCCCGCGTCCTCGCCGCCGCCTACCGCAACCAGCTGCAGTGGACCGAGCTGGTCGGCGGTGACCTCGTGCTCTCCCCGCCCTTCGGCTGGCAGCAGAAGTTCCAGGCGAGCGGGCTGGAGCCGACCTCGCGCATCGACATCCCGGTCGACCCCGAGACCATCGCCGCCCTGGAGACCATCGAGGACTTCCGCAGGGCCTATGAGCCCGACGGCATGACGCCGGCCGAGTTCGACGACTTCGGCGCGACGCGCAAGACCCTGCGGCAGTTCCTCGCCGCAGACGAGGAGCTCGACCAGCTCGTTCGCGACGTCATCACGCCCGCTCCCTGACTCGCGGCTCAGGGAGCGTCCGGAGGGGCCGGTCGCGCCGAGACCTCAGAAGGACGACCGGGGCACGCCCATCCCCGGGTCGACCTGCTGGGGACCAGCGCTCGAGGGTCGGATGTCGACGTCGAAGATCGAGGTCGGGAGGTAGACCGTCGAGCAGGAGTTCGGGATGTCGACCACACCGGAGAGCCGCCCCTCGATGGGTGCCGCACCGAGAATCATGTAGGCCTGCTCCGGGGAGTAGCCGAACTTCGTCAGGTAGTCGATCGCGTGGAGGCAGGCCCGCTGGTACGACAGGTGGGAGTCCAGGTAGCGCTGCTCCCCGTCGAGGGTCACCGAGGTGCCCGAGAAGGCGAGCCACTCGCTGAACTGCGGGTCGGACGTGCCCGGCATGAAGATGGCGTTCTCCGACACCCCGTAGGTGTCCATGCCACCCTTGATGAGGTCGACGCGCAGGTCGATGAACCCGCCCATCTCGATGGCACCGCAGAAGGTGATCTCCCCGTCACCCTGGGAGAAGTGCAGGTCGCCCATCGAGAGGTTCGCGCCGTCCACGAAGACGGGATAGAAGACCCGCGAGCCCTTCGTGAAGTTCTTGATGTCCTGGTTCCCACCGTTCTCGCGTGGCGGGGCGGTGCGGGCCGCCTCGCCCGCCACCCGGGCGTACTCCGAGTCGGGGAGGGTGCCGAGGATGGCCGAGTCGGGCTCCGGCGGCAGCGCAAGTGGCGGCACGCGGTCCGGGTCGGTCGCGATCAGCGCGGCCTCACGGGCGTTCCACCGGGCCAGGAGGTCGGCAGAGGGTGCGGTTCCCATCAGCCCGGGGTGGACGATGCCGGCGAAGGAGACCCCGGGCACGTGGCGGGAGGTGGCGACCCCACCGGTAAAGTCCCAGATGACCTTGTAGGCGTCGGGGAACTGGTCGGTGAGGAAGCCACCGCCGTGCTCCTTGGCGAAGATCCCGGTGTAGCCCCAGCCCTGGCCGGCGAGCGGTCCGCTGTCCTCCTGGGGTATCGGTCCCAGGTCGAGGATGTCGACGACGAGCAGGTCGCCGGGCTGGGCGCCCTCGACCGCGACCGGACCCGAGAGGACGTGCACGGTGTTCAGCGGCGCGTTGAGGATGTCGTCGGCCGAGTCGTCGTTGACGATCGCCCCGTCGAACCACTCGCGGCAGTCCATCCGGAAGGTGTCGCC
>JBDSNZ010000225.1:0-14723 GCA_039915055.1 Ornithinibacter sp. | reverse complement strand
GGTCCTCGTCGCTCTCGCGGGCGTGCCGCTCGCCCGGGCTGAGGATCGACTCGAGCTCCGCCTCGGCCTCCGGGGTGGTGATGAACAGCAGCTCGTCGAGGGGCTCGAGGGCGTCGTCCCTGCTCGGGGCGATGGGGTGGCCCTCGCGGATGATGCCGGTGAGCACCGTGTCGCCGGGCAGCGGCACGTCACCGACCCGGCACCCCGTGTAGGGGCTGCCGATGGGCAGGGTCATCTCGACCATCATCGCCTTGCCCTGCTGGAACTCGAAGATCCGCACGAGGTCGCCGACGCTGACGGCCTCCTCGACCAGCGCGGTCATCAGGCGCGGCGTGGAGACGGCGACGTCGACCCCCCACGCCTCGTCGAACATCCACTCGTTCTTGGGGTTGTTCACCCGGGCGACGGTCCGGGGGACACCGAACTCGGTCTTGGCCAGCAGCGAGAGGACGAGGTTCACCTTGTCGTCACCCGTCGCCGCGACCACGACGTCGCAGTCGGCCAGGCCGGCCTCGCTCAAGGCCTCGATCTCGCAGGCATCGGCCTGCAGCCAGCTGGCATCGGGCACCTTGGCGATCCGCTCGGCATCGGCGTCACGGTCGACGAGCAGCACGTGGTGACCGTTGCGGATCAGCTCTCGGGCGATGGATCGCCCGACGCTGCCGGCACCGGCGATGACGACGCGCATGGAAGAGGCCTCTCGAACGTCAGTGGGTGGGGGGTGCGGAGTCAAGGACCCGTTCCGCCGCGGCGAGGTCCTGCGTGCGCAGCGCCAGGTGGAGCAGGTCGCCGTCTTGGTAGACCGTGTCGGGACCGGGCAGGAGCGCATCACCGAGTCGGGTGAGGTAGGCCAGGCGACCCTGGGTCGAGGCCTCGATCTCGCAGATCCGGCGTCCGATCCACCGCGCGGACACCGGCATCTCGGCGATGACCACCTTGCCGGAAGGGTCGGTGAACTCCGGGACGTGGCCTTGGGGGAGCAGGCGGCGGAGCATCTGGTCGCTCGTCCACTTCACCGTCGCGACAGTGGGGATGCCGAGGCGTTGGTAGATCTCGGCGCGGCCGGGATCGTAGATGCGAGCGACGACGTGTTCCACGCCGAACTTCTCGCGCGCGACGCGGGCAGCGAGGATGTTGGAGTTGTCGCCGCTGGAGACGGCCGCGAACGCATAGGCATCCGCGATGCCGGCGGCCCGCAGGGTGTCGCGGTCGAACCCGACTCCGGTGACGGTCCGCCCGTCGAACGTGGTCCCGAGTCGACGGAACGCCGACTCGTCCTGGTCGATGACGGCGACGGCGTGGCCCGCCCGCTCGATGGCGCGCGCGAGGGCGGCGCCCACCCGGCCGCAGCCCATGATCACGAAGTGCACGAAGCCGACGCTACACCGACGTTCGGCAGGCGCGACCGCACCGTCCGGTACGGGTGCATCTGGCACGTGACACCGGCATACAGTGTCTGTCGTGTCATCCCCCGGACGTGTGGTCAAGCGCGTGCTCGTCGGTCGCGCCATGCGCAGCGACCGCCTCGGCGAGACGCTGCTGCCCAAGAAGATCGCGCTGCCGGTCTTCGCCAGTGACGCACTCTCCTCGGTCGCCTATGCCCCCGACGAGATCTTCCTGACCCTCGGGTTCGCCGGCGGGACCCTGGCCCTGACCCAGTCCTGGAAGATCGCCCTGGTCGTCGTCGCGGTGATGTCGGTCGTGATCATGAGCTACCGGCAGAACGTGCGCGCCTACCCCTCCGGTGGTGGCGACTACGAGGTGGCCAGTGTCAACATCGGGCCGAAGGCCGGGCTCGGGGTCGCGAGCGCGCTCCTCGTGGACTACGTGCTCACGGTCGCGGTGTCGGTCTCGGCCGGGGTGCAGAACGCCGCGTCGGCCTTCGACTTCGTGCGCGGACACGAGGCGGTGTGGGCGGTCGCGATCATCGTGCTGCTCACCGCGATGAACCTGCGCGGCGTGCGGGAGTCGGGCACGGCCTTCGCCGTGCCCACCTACCTCTTCATGGTCTCGGTCATCGGCATGGGCCTGATCGGCTTCTACCGCGAGGTCACCGGCACGCTGCCGCAGGCCGAGAGCGCTGGGCTCGAGCTGATCCCACTGGGTGACCACGAGGCGGTCACGGGACTGGCCCTGGCGTTCCTCTTCCTGCGGGCCTTCTCCTCGGGGTGCGCCGCGCTGACCGGGGTGGAGGCGATCAGCAACGGCGTTCCGGCGTTCCGCAAGCCCAAGGGGCACAACGCCGCCACCACGCTGCTGCTCATGGGCGTCGTCTCGGTCACCATGATGATGTCGATGATCTCGCTGGCCCGGTGGACCGGGGTGAAGTACGCCGAGGACCCACACCTCCAGCTGGCCCGCGACGGCGTGATGGTGTCTGCGGACTACGAGCAGGACACGATCATGGGACAGGTCTCCAAGGCCGTGTTCTCCGGCTTCCCCGCAGGGGTGGTGCTGGTGTCCATCGTCACCGGGCTGATCCTCGTGCTCGCGGCCAACACCGCGTTCAACGGCTTCCCGGTGCTCGGCTCGATCCTCGCTCGTGACGGCTTCCTGCCGCGCCAGCTCCACACCCGCGGTGACCGTCTGGCGTTCTCCAACGGCATCCTCATCCTCGCGGGCACGGCGGTCCTGCTCGTCGTGATCTACAACGCGAAGGTGACCAGCCTGATCCAGCTCTACATCGTCGGCGTCTTCATCTCCTTCACGCTCTCGCAGATCGGCATGGTGAGGCACTGGAACCGCCACCTGCGACTGGAGCAGGACCGAGCCGAACGCGGCCGGATGCTGCGCAGTCGGGTGATCAACGGCGTCGGCGCCACGATGTCGGGCACGGTGCTGGTCGTCGTCCTCGTCACCAAGTTCATCCACGGTGCCGGCTTCGCGCTCGCCGCGATGGCCGGCCTGTTCTTCCTCATGCTCGCGATCCGCAGGCACTACGACCTGGTGCGCGACGAGCTGTCGGTGAGCGAGGGCGACACCAAGCTCCAGATGCTGCCCTCCCGGGTGCACGCGATCGTGCTGGTGTCCAAGATCCACAAGCCGACCCTGCGTGCCCTCGCCTACGCGCGGGCGACCCGACCCTCGATCCTCGAGGCCGTCACGGTCGACGTGGACCCGGAGGAGACCAAGGCGCTGCAGGCGGAGTGGGACCGGCGCGACATCCCGTTGCCGCTGAAGGCTCTCGACAGCCCCTACCGGGAGATCACGAGGCCGGTGCTGGACTACGTGCAGTCCATCCGGTCCGGGAACCCGCGCGACCTCGTCGTCATCTACATCCCGCAGTACGTCGTCGGGCACTGGTGGGAGCAGGTGCTGCACAACCAGAGTGCGCTGCGCCTGCGCACCCGTCTGCTGTTCACCAACGGGGTCATGGTGTCCTCGGTCCCGTGGCGCCTCCTGTCCTCCGAAGGTGCCGAGGACCGCATGGACGGACCGGTCGTCGGAGACGTCCGACGGGGTGAGGGCTGATGGACGGCGCCTCGCTCGCGGTCGGCGACGAGGTCGAGGTGGAGGTGACCGCCTTCGCCCACGGCGGCCACTGCATCGCACGACACGAGGGGCAGGTCCTCTTCGTGCGGCACACGATCCCGGGCGAGCGGGTGCGGGCGCTCGTCACCGAGTCCGGGCCCGGTGACCGCTTCGTGCGTGCCGACGCGATCGAGGTCCTCCTCGCCTCACCGCAGCGAGTCACCCCACCCTGCCCCTATGCCGGTCCGGGTCGGTGTGGTGGGTGCGACCTGCAACACGTCTCCCTCGGGCACCAGCGGGTGCTCAAGGCGCAGGTCGTGCAGGAGCAGCTGAGCCGGCTCGCCCACGTCGAGGCGCACGTGGACGTCGAACCCCTCCCGGGTGACGCGGACGGCCTGGACTGGCGCACCAGGGTCGAGTTCGCGGTGGATGCCGAGGGGCGGGCCGGGCTGCGGCGCCACCGTTCGCACGAGGTCGTCCACGTCGACCACTGTCGCATCGCGGCGCCGGGTGTCGACCGGCTCAGGGTCACCGAGCAGTCCTGGCCGGGGGTCGAGGCGGTCGACACGGTCGCGCCCACGGTGGGCGACCCCGTGGCCGTCCCCGTCCCCGTGGCCGCGGAGCCGCTCGTCACCGAGCAGGTGGCTGCCACCTGGGTGGTCGACGACGCGCCGGTGTCGTTCTCCCGAGCCTTCACCGTGGGAGCCCGCGGGTTCTGGCAGGTCCACCCCGGCGCTGCCCCGACCTTCGTCGCGGCCGTCATGGAGGCGCTCGCGGTGCAGCCGGGGGAGCGCGCCATCGACCTGTATGCCGGTGTCGGCCTGTTCGCGGCCGCGCTCGCCCAGGCCGTCGGTCCGGGTGGGCAGGTCCTCGCGATCGAGTCCGATCGGGAGGCGAGCGAGCACGCCCGACAGAACCTCGCGGCATACGGCACGGTGGCCGTCCTGCAGGCGAGGGTCGACGACGCGTTCGGGGTGCCGCGACCGGCGCGGCGCGGGAGCACCCGGCAGCGGGGGAGCCGGCCCCGAAAGGTTGCTCGCTCTGCGCTGGTGCCGCTCTCCGCCGACGTCGTCGTCCTGGACCCTCCGCGCACGGGTGCAGGAAAGGGCGTGGCTGAGGCCGTGGCCGCGATGCGCCCTCGCGCCATCGCCTACGTCGCGTGCGACCCTGCAGCGCTCGCCCGTGACACGGCCTACCTCGCCGACTGCGGCTACGTGCTGGACGGGCTCCGCGCCTTTGATGCCTTCCCGATGACCCACCACGTCGAGTGCGTCGCACGCTTCGTCCCGCTCGCCTCCACCCACTGACGAGCGGGTCCGGGCGGGACCTCGCGGGGCCGCCCGGCACGGCATAGGCTCGACGGGACGAACCCGATGTGGTTAGATATCTTGATATCAAGATAAATGGCGAAGGGAGCCACGGTGGCCAGCACGAACAGCTTTGACGCCCGCGGAACACTCGAGGTCGGTGAGCAGTCCTACGAGATCTACCGGCTGTCCGCCGTCGAGGGCAGCGAGACGTTGCCCTACAGCCTCAAGGTGCTGCTGGAGAACCTCCTGCGCACCGAGGACGGCGCCAACATCACGGCGGAGCACATCAACGCCCTCGGGGGCTGGGACGCGGATGCGCAGCCCGACACCGAGATCCAGTTCACTCCGGCGCGAGTGATCATGCAGGACTTCACCGGGGTCCCGTGCATCGTCGACCTCGCCACGATGCGCGAGGCCGTCGCCGAGCTGGGCGGTGACGCGACCAAGATCAACCCGCTCGCTCCCGCAGAGCTCGTCATCGACCACTCCGTGATCATCGACGTCTTCGGGCGCCCGGATGCGTTCGAGCGCAACGTCGCCATCGAGTACGAGCGCAACGAGGAGCGCTACAAGTTCCTGCGCTGGGGGCAGACGGCGTTCGACGACTTCAAGGTCGTCCCCCCGGGCACGGGCATCGTCCACCAGGTCAACATCGAGCACCTCGCCCGCACCGTGATGGTGCGTGACGGCGTCGCCTACCCCGACACCTGCGTCGGCACCGACAGCCACACGACGATGGTCAACGGCATGGGCGTGCTCGGTTGGGGCGTCGGCGGCATCGAGGCCGAGGCGGCGATGCTCGGCCAGCCGGTCTCGATGCTCATCCCGCGGGTCGTCGGCTTCAAGCTCTCGGGGTCCATCCCTGACGGCGCGACCGCGACCGACGTGGTCCTCACGATCACCGAGATGCTCCGTGAGCAGGGCGTGGTCGGCAAGTTCGTCGAGTTCTACGGCGAAGGCGTCTCCGTGGTGCCGTTGGCCAACCGCGCGACGATCGGCAACATGAGCCCGGAGTTCGGGTCCACCTGTGCGATCTTCCCGATCGACGAGGTGACCCTGGACTACCTTCGCCTCACCGGCCGTTCCCAGGAGTCGATCGCGCTCGTCGAGGCCTACGCCAAGGAGCAGGGCATGTGGCTCGAGCCCGGCCCGGGCCAGCCGGAGGCGCGCTACTCCGAGTACATCGAGCTCGACCTCTCGAGCGTCGTGCCCTCGATCGCGGGGCCGAAGCGCCCGCAGGACCGTATCGAGCTGACCGGAGCCAAGCGCCAGTTCCGTGGTGACCTGCAGAACTACGTCGTCGACGGCGTGGGCATCGAGAAGAGCAGCGTCGACACCGAGCTCGCGAACTCCTTCCCGGCATCCGACAGCCCGAGCCACGACGCGCTCGAGGCCTCGCAGACCGCTGGGCACCCGAGCCACTCCGCGCGTCGGGAGAACGGTGACCGCGCGAGCAACCCTGCCACGGTGAGCATCAACGGCACCGAGGTCGTCATCGACCACGGGCACGTCGCGATCGCCTCGATCACCTCGTGCACCAACACCTCGAACCCCTCGGTGATGATGGCGGCGGCGATGCTCGCGAAGAATGCCGTCGAGCGCGGGCTGTCGGTTCCGGCGTGGGTCAAGACCTCGATGGCACCGGGGTCGAAGGTCGTCACCGGCTACTACGACAAGGCGGGCATGTGGCCCTATCTGGAGAAGCTCGGCTTCTACCTCGTGGGCTACGGCTGCACGACGTGCATCGGCAACTCGGGCCCGATCATCGACGAGGTCTCCCAGGCGGTCAACGCCAACGACCTCGCCGTCGTCTCGGTGCTCTCGGGCAACCGCAACTTCGAGGGGCGGATCAACCCCGACATCAAGATGAACTACCTCGCGTCGCCGCCCCTGGTGATCGCCTACGCCCTCGCGGGCACGATGGACTTCGACTTCGAGACCGAGCCGCTCGGACAGGACCCCGACGGCAACGACGTGTTCCTCCACGACATCTGGCCCGCACCCGCCGACGTGGAACGCACCATCGCCGCGAGCATCAGCACCGAGATGTTCACGCAGGACTACGCGGACGTCTTCGCGGGCGACGAGCGCTGGCAGTCCCTGCCCACTCCGGAAGGCGACACCTTCGACTGGGACCCGGACTCCACCTACGTGCGCAAGCCCCCGTACTTCGAGGGCATGGGCGCCGAGCCCGCGCCGGTCACCGACATCAGTGGTGCACGGGTGCTCGCCAAGCTCGGGGACTCCGTCACCACCGACCACATCAGCCCTGCAGGCTCGATCAAGGGTGACTCACCTGCCGGTCGCTACCTGGCCGAGCACGGGGTGGATCGCAAGAACTTCAACTCCTACGGCTCGCGGCGCGGCAACCACGAGGTGATGATCCGCGGCACCTTCGCCAACATCCGGCTCCGCAACCTCCTCCTCGACGGCGTCGAGGGTGGCTTCACCCGCAACTTCCTCGACGGCGGGGAGCAGAGCACGATCTTCGACGCGTCCGCGGCATACCAGGAGGCCGGCATCCCGCTCGTCATCCTCGCGGGCAAGGAGTACGGCTCGGGCTCCTCGCGTGACTGGGCCGCCAAGGGCACCGCACTCCTGGGCGTGCGCGCTGTCATCGCGCAGTCCTACGAGCGCATCCACCGCTCCAACCTCATCGGCATGGGCGTGCTGCCGCTGCAGTTCCCCGAGGGTCAGGATGCCGAGTCGCTGGGCCTGACCGGCACCGAGACGTTCGCCGTGGTCGGCGTCGAGGCGATGAACGACGGTGATGCGCCGAGGACGCTCACGGTGGACGTCACCGCCGAGGACGGGTCGCAGAGCTCCTTCGAGGCCGTGCTGCGCATCGACACCCCCGGCGAGGCGGACTACTACCGCAACGGCGGCATCCTCCAGTACGTGCTGCGCTCCCTGGTCGGCTGAGCTCGGACGGGGGACGCACCACGCATCCCCCGCCCGGCGTCAGTGCTCCCGGTCGGCCCCCTCACGTGGCCGACCGGGAGCGGCCCGGTCAACCCTTGTCGGCACCGGAGTTGGCGCCCTGGGTGAAGTAGCGCTGGAAGGTGATGAACACCAGCGCCGTGGGGATGGTCATCAGCAGGGCCGCGGCCATCGTGATCGGGAACTGGTTGCCCGAGCCGAGACCGCCCGACGTGAGCCCAGCCACCCCGCGGGTGAGGGTGAAGAGCTTCGGGTTGTCGGTGGCGATGATGAAGTGCGACAGCTCGTTCCACGACCCCTGGAAGGACAGGATCGTCAGGGTGATGAGCGCGGGCCTGGCCATCGGGAGGATCACCGACCAGAAGGTGCGGAACGTGCCCGCACCGTCCAGCCGGGCGGCCTCCTCCATGGAGGGTGGGATGGACTCGAAGAACTGCTTCATGATGAACACCCCTGCGGCGTCGACCAGGAGCGGCACGAAGAGCGCCGGGTAGGTGTTGTAGATGCCCAGGTAGTTCAGCACGAGGAACTTGGGGATCAGCAACACGATGCCCGGCACCGCGAGCACCGCGAGGATGGCGGTGAACACGGCATCCCGGCCCTTGAACTTCAGCCGCGCCAGTGCGTAGCCGGCCAAGGAGTTGAAGAAGACCCGCCCGGCCGTCACCAAGAGCGTGACGACGATGGAGTTGGTGAACCACAACGGGAAGTCGGTCTGGAATACCCGTTCGAACGCCGCTGTGGTGACCGGGTCGGGGAGCAGGCCCAAGGGGTTGTTCACCGCGTCGCCGTCGGTCTTGAAGGACGTCGAGAGCTGGACGATGAAGGGGTAGATGTAGATCAGCGCGAACGCGACGAGCGCGAGGTAGACCGCCAACTTCTTTCCGCGACCGCTGCGTCCGACGAGGTTCCCGTCGTCGCCGGCGGCAGCGTTCTGGCGGGCTCGGGCGCCCCTGGCGCGGGCCTCCTCGCTCACGTTGCTGCCCGTTGTCGACGCGGTCATGCCGTCGCCCCCTTCTTCGTCGCCCGGCGTTGCGCTCGTTCCGCCTTCTTCTGCTTCGCCACGTCCTTGTCGCGCAGCACGAAGCGCTGGAATGAGGTGAGGACGAAGATGAGGATGAAGAGGAGGAACGCCATCGCAGCGCCCTGCCCCCACTGGGCCTGGTTGAAGGCAGCCGTGTACGAGAGGTATGCCGGGGTGAGCGTGGTCTTGCCCGGCCCACCCTGGGTCATGACGTACATCTGGTCGAAGACCTGCCAGGTGCCGATGACGCCCAGGGTGATGACCAGCAGGATGGTCGGACGCAGGTGCGGCACCGTGACGTTGCGAAAGCGCTGCCAGGCGTTGGCGCCATCGACCATGGCGGCTTCCTCGACCTCGCTCGGGAGGTCCTGCAGGGCAGCGATGAACATCAGCATGAACGTGCCGGCAGTGGTCCAGACGACCTGGAGCATGATCGCCGACATCGCCACGGAGGGCCCGCTCAACCACTCCCACAGCGACAGGTTCATCACCTGGGTGTCGACGAGGAACCCCGGAGGGCTCTGCGTGGACCAGAGCCCGAGGCCACCGCCGATCATGTGCAGCAGCCCGCGGGGGTCGGAGAACCACGTCGGTCCGTCGATGCCGAAGAGCCCGAGGAACTGGTTGACCGCCCCGGTGCCGGTGAACAGGTACAGGAAGACGAGCGAGATGGCCACGGAGGACACCACGGAGGGGAAGTAGAACGAGGTCCGGAAGAAGCTTCGGCCCTTGAGGAACTTCTGGTTGACGATGACGGCCAGGCTGATCGCCAGCATCGTCTGCAGCGGTACGACCCCTATGACGTAGTAGAACGTGTTGCGCAGCGAGATCATGAAATCCTGGCGCGAGAGGCCCTCCTGAGTGAGCAGGGCGGTGTAGTTGTCGGTGCCCACGAGGCCGACGCCCGAGGAGAAGGGGCTGCCGCGCCCGGTCCAGTTGGTGAAGGACACCCACAGCGCCATGAAGATGGGGATGACGAGGAACAGCCCGAGCACGAGGAGCACGGGGGTGACGAACAACCACCCGGCAACCGACTGACGCTGTCCCGCTCCCTT
Source organism: Ornithinibacter sp. (assembly GCA_039915055.1). GTDB lineage: Bacteria > Actinomycetota > Actinomycetes > Actinomycetales > Dermatophilaceae > Fodinibacter. Next base: position 4,923 of record JBDSNZ010000225.1, on the reverse strand, counting down.
TCCGCCGGTGCGTCGCCGTGGCACCGGGGAGGTCCCGGGAGCCACGGCCTGGTCAGCGGTGCTCACTTGCCGAGGACGGAGCCGGCGTTGGTGTCGAAGCTCTCGAGCACCGTGGGGAGGTTGGCGGCGGCGAAGCCCTCGAGCTTGGAGTTGAGGTCGGCCACAACCTGCTCCATGCCCGGTGCGTTGACCGGGCCGTGACCGTAGTCGCCGCCGGCGATGAACGGCGCGTCCTCCGGGAACTTCGCCTTGTACTGGTCGGCGGCAGACTGGCGGCTCGGCATCACGCCGAAGGCGTCCGCAAAGGCCATCTGCTGCTCGACGCTGGTCAGCGAGGTCACCAGGTCGACGGCCTGGGCCTGGGCCTTGGAGTCGGAGGAGATGCCCCAGCACTGGGTGAACTGCAGCGTGCCCTTGCCCTTGGGCCCTTCCGGGAGCTCGACGGTGGTGTACTTCAGGGCCGGGTAGTCGTTCTTGACAGCGCCCTTGATCCAGTTGCCCTCGATGGTCATCGCAGCCTTCTGGGTGCCGAACGCCTCACCGCCCCAGCCCGAGTCGAGCTGGTTGGCGAACTTGAAGCTACCGGCCTTGACGTTGTCCTGAACGTACTTCAGTGCCTCCTCCACCTGGGGTGTCGCTGCGGTGGCCTTGGTGGCGTCGTCGTTCAACCACCAGCCGCCGTTCTGCACGACGAAGGCGCCGACCCGGTCGATTCCGAGACCGAGACCGAGCCCTGCCTGCTTGTCGGTCGTGAGCTTCTTGGCCACGGAGGCGAGGTCATCCCAGGTCTTGGGGATGTCTGAGTCGGTGAGTCCCGCCTTGGCCCAGGCGTCGGTGTTGATCTGCAGGGCCAAGGTCGAGAAGTCCTTCGGGGCGCAGTACTGCTTGCCCTCGTAGGTGAAGGTCTGGCGCAGTGACTCGTAGAAGTCACTGTTGTCCTTCAGCTGGTCTGCGTAGGCGAAGAGGCTGCCGTTCTTGGCGTAGTCGGCGAACCGTCCGGCATCCATGTAGAAGACGTCGGCCGGGCTGCCGCTGGCGAAGCCCTGGGCGAGCTGTTGGTTCATGTCGCTGGCGACGGTGACGGTGACGGTGTTGCCGGACTTCTTGGCCCACGCGTCGGCAGCCGCCTTGACGGCGTTGGTCTCGGCATCGCCGGAGGACGCGATGAGCATCTTCAGCTCGACCGGGCCGCTGGCGGATGCGGGGGCGCTGGAACCGGTGTCCTCCGTGAAGCCGCCGCCGCCACAGGCGGTGAGGAGGAGGGCGCCGGTGAGGGCGATGGACAGGGACGCGGTGCGGATGGTGCGTGTCACGGGATGACTCCTTTGTCAGGGGTGGGACGGAGGGGAGGGGTGGTCCCCGGCGGGTGCCGGGTGGTCAGGGCCGGGCGAGCGGTCCGGTGCTCCTCCCGATGAGGAGCCGGGGGGCGAGGATCGTGCCGGTCGAGGGGCGACCTGCGCCGGCAAGTGCGTCGTGCACCAAGGTCAGGGCGAGGTCGGCGATGTCGGCCAGGGGTTGGGCGAGCGTGGTGATGTGGTGCATCCGGGCGGTCTCGGAGCCGTCGAAGCCGACAACGCCCACATCGGTTCCGACGCCGCGCCCAGACGCGAGGAGCGCCTGGTGGACCCCCAGGGCCAGGACGTCTGAGGCGCAGACCACGGCGCTGCCGTGGGGGAGTGTGTGGATCAGCGCGGTCGCGGCCGCGATGGCCTCGTCGAGGTCCTGTTCGCAGGATGCCTCAGGGCCCGCGACGTCGGGTGAGGCTGCCTCGCACGCGACGCGCCAGCCGGACCGGCGGTCGTCTCCGACCACGGAGCCTTTGGGCCACCCCAGGTAGCCGATCGTGGTGTAGCCGCGGTCCAGGCAGTGCCGGACCGCCGCGCGGGTTCCCGCGGCACCGTCGACATCGACCCACCGGGTGAACGTCGGGTCGTCCCACACCCGCCCGAAGGCAGCGAAGGGGATGCCGCGAGCCTCCAACCATTCGGGCCGAGGGTCGCCGTGGTGGGTGTCCGCGATGATGAAGGCGTCGACGAGGCGGCGACGCCACATCTCCTCGTAGCCACGCAGCATGGGTTCGGCGAGGGTGGAGCCGAAGGGAACGACGTGGCAGTCGTGCTCGGTCGCCCGCACACCCAACGAGCAGAGGAAGGGTGCCATCGTCTCGTTGTGGGCCCGGGGACCGAGGGTGTTGACCTCGACACCGATCGCTCCGGAGCGTTGCGAGCGCAGCGACTGCGCCGAGGACGACGGCTCGTAGCCGAGGTCGTCGATCGCTGCGAGCACCCGGTCGAGGGTCTGCGGGCTGAGCCGCTCGGGGTGCTTGAGAGCGTTGCTCACGGTCTGGCGCGACACCGACGCCGCGCGGGCGACGTCGTGGATCGTGACCCTGGCAGGGGTGGGGCTCAAGGACTCCACGCGGACCTCCTGTGTCGGTTTGATCGTTCATAACCGGCGAGGCTCTTGCTTTGAACGATCAAATGGCTAGAGTCGTAATGTGCTCCAGATCACTACCGCCTGTCAACACCCCGCGACCCTGACTTCTCGATCGGCCGGGTCATGAGCTCGGACGCGCGGCCCCCCGCTCGGTCCCGCCAGCCATGGCTCCATCACCTCCAGACGGCGGTCCGCGGCAACGCCACCTGCCTCTCCTCGGCGTCGGGGGAGATCGATGCGGGATGGGTTCCCGGCTCGGCGACCGGCCTCTACGTCGACGACCGGAGGGTCGTGCACCACCTCGTCCTCACGCTCGACGGTGAGCCGCCCCAGCAGGTCGCAGCCGACAGTGAGGGGGCCGAATCGGTGTTCCTGCTCGTCGCGCGCAACGCTGGTGACCCCGGCGCCGACCCCACGGTGCACGTGCACCAGCGCCTCACCCTCGTGGACGGCGGGATGGACGTGGAGGTCGAGGTCCGATCGCGCTCGATGGGCCCGGTTCGGTGCACGGTGAGCCTCGAGCTCGCTGGCGACGGCGCCGAGCTGCACGAGGTCAAGGCGGGTGTGGCAGGCGCGCCCGCGATATCAGCCCGGATCGACCCCGACGGGCGGGGGCGCTGGAGCGATGCACGGCACGAGACCGTCGTGCACGCGGAGGGCGCGCACCTGGCGGTGCGGCGCGGCGTGGTCGTGGCGCAGTGGAGCGTGGACCTCGACGCCGGAGGGGTGTCCCGGCTCACCTCCTCGATCCGCGTCAAGCGCACCTCGTCGACGCCTTTCGACGCCGGGTGTGGTTCCTCCGCCGTGCAGTGGGAGTCCGTGACCGTGCAGGCCCAGGACAGCCGGCTCTCCAGGACGGTGGATCGATCACTGGCCGACCTCCGCCACCTTCTCCTCTCGGATCCCGATGACGAACACGATGTCTTCGCTGCGGCCGGATCGCCCTGGTATCTCACGTTGTTCGGTCGTGACTCCATCTGGGCCGCGAGGATGTGCCTGCCGTTCGGCACCGAGCTCGCCGGAGGCACCCTGCGAGCGCTGGCTCGCCGTCAGGGGCGGGTCGATGACGCCGCCCTCGCTGAGCAGCCCGGGAAGATCCTCCACGAGGTGCGCCGGACCACCTTCGAGGACCCGGGCCACCTTCACCTGCCCCCGCTCTACTACGGCACGGTCGATGCCACCCCGCTGTGGGTCACGCTGCTCCACGACGCGTGGCGATGGGGGCTCCCAGCGCGTGAGGTCGAAGCACTCGCAGACCCCTTGCGTCACGCCCTGGGCTGGATGAAGCGATCGACGCGGGATAGTCCGGACGGGTTGTTGCGCTATGTCGACGAGAGTGGCGTGGGGTTGAGCAACCAGGGGTGGAAGGACTCAGGCGACGCGATGCGCAGGGCTGACGGCAGCATCGCACAGGGACCCATCGCCCTCGTGGAGACGCAGGCGTATGCCGTGGAGGCAGCCCTTGGTGCCGCAGCCATCCTTGAAGACGTGCTGGGCGTGACGGGTGACGCGTGGCGCGAGTGGGCCAACGCCCTGGCCCAGCGGGTGCGCGACACCTTCTGGGTCGGCGAGGGTGGCCAGCGCTACCTCGCCATGGCCCTGGACGGCCAGGGTCTGCCCATCGACGGTGTGGGCAGCAACATGGGGCACGCCCTGGGCACCGGTCTCCTCAGCAAGGACGAAGACGCCGTGGTGGCGCGCCGGATGGCACAGCCCGACCTCTTGGGCCCCCTGGGCATCGGCACCCTCTCCAGGCACAACCCGGCATACAACCCCCTCGGATATCACACCGGTTCCGTGTGGACCCACGACTCCGCGATCGGTGCGTGGGGTCTGGCTCGGACGGGGCACGGCGCGACGAGCGCCCAGGTGCTTCGGTCCCTCGTCGACGTCGCCGCGGCGAGCGGCTACCGCTGGCCCGAGCTGTACAGCTCCGAACCCGTCCTCGGTGTGCCCGCTCCCTACCCTGCGAGCTGTCGACCTCAGGCGTGGTCGGCGGCCGCCTCGGGCCTGGTCGTGACCGCTGCCCTGGGGTTGCGCGCCGACGCTCCGCGGGGCGTCGTGCACGTCGCACCACTGCGTGAGGCGCCGTTCGGGGCCCTCACCGTGGCGGGTCTGCGCGTTGCGGGTGGCGCCCTGCGCGTCGAGGTCGACGCGTCAGGGCGTGTCGTCGACGTCGAGGCCCCGAGGGGGATCACTGTCATCTGCGCGGAAGGCGTGGCGTGACCCCGACATGTCGCGACTGACCAGAATGGCGTCGCGACACCATGGCGCCACGGGTGCCCATGAATGGCTACGGTGACCGCGCAGCTCGGGATGCGGGCCATCGGGGCAGCCACCCTCGCCAACCTCATGAGTGTGGCCATCGCCGGCATCCTCATCGGCTGAGGGGCGCCGCCCGGCTGTTCCGAGGACTGGTCCATCAGGTGGTTCCCGTCGTATCATCGAACACATGTTCGACTCTCTTGCGCCGGGTGGGCCTCCCGT
>JBDSNZ010000222.1:0-3509 GCA_039915055.1 Ornithinibacter sp. | reverse complement strand
CCGCCACGGCGACGACGACCCCACCGTCATCGCGACCTACGAGGACCTGGCGGACGCCTTCGAGACCTATGACGGGGCGCTCTTTGACGCCTTCGGCGAGATGACCCCGCTCGACATCTACTCCGGTGAGGACGAGGGCTCGGAGTCCGATGGGGTCGAGGACCACGACGACGAGGACCGCGACGATGCCCGGCTCTACTCCGGGTTCGACGAAGGGATCGACTTCGACGACGACGACTCCGACGGGGACGATGAGGCGGACGACGACGCTGACGATGACGACGCTGACGATGACGCTGACAATGACGACGCTGACGACGACTCCGATGAGCCGGAGGAGGACGAGCGGAGTTGAGCCCCACCCCTCAGAGGTGCTCGCTCGACACCTCGTCGAGGGCCTGCACGATCTGCTCGGGAAGCTCGAGGTCCTCCACCGCGAGCAGGGCGCCGAGCTGCTGAGGTGTTCGGGGCCCGATGACCGGAGCCGTGACCCCGGGTCGGTCGCGCACCCAGGCGAGCGCGACGAGCGCCGGCGCCACGCCGAGCCCGGTCGCAGCCGTGCGCACGGCATCCACGACGCCGCGCGTGTGGTCGCCGACGTGGCGCCCTGCGAAGGCGGCGAACTCCTCCGAGGCCAGCCGCGAGTCCGCGGCCACTCCCGACCGATAGCGCCCGGCGAGCACCCCTCGGCCCAGGGGTGACCACGGGAGCAGTCCGAAACCGAGGGCGACCGCGGCGTCGACGAGCTCGTGCTCGGGGGAACGGGACACCAGGCTGAGCTCCACGGAGTTCGCCACCAGGGGCACCCCGGCATCCGCGAGCAGCGACATCGTGCGGGCCGCCTGCCACCCGACGTGGTTGGAGACCCCGACATACCGCGCGCGCCCCGACTCCGCCGCCCACACCAGCGCGCTCACCGTCTCCTCGACGGGAGTGTGCTCGTCCCAGGCGTGGGCGAGCCAGACGTCGACGTGGTCGGTGCGCATCCGACGCAGCGAGGTCTCGAGCTGGCCCATCATCGACCGTCGGGAGCAGTCGACCACCCGGGCGCCCGTGGCGCGGCTGATCCCCGCCTTCGTCAGCAGCACCACCTCGTCGCGGTCCGGCCCGGCGAGGAGGTCACCGAGCAGCTCCTCCGCCGCGCCGCCGGCATACCCGTGGGCGGTGTCGACCAAGGTGCCTCCCGCCGAGCGGAAGGAGGTGAGGAGATCAGCAGCATCCTCTGGGGTGGTGCGGGTGCCCCAGGTCATCGTGCCGAGGGCCAGTCGGGAGACGGACAGCCCGGAGGCCCCCAGGCGGCGGGTCAGCATGCGGGGAACCCTATCGGCAGCGGTGTGGATAGGTTGTCGCCATGCAGCTGGCGATCACCTGCGGATATGCGGGCATGGGACTGGGCACGAGCACGCTCGACACGGTGCGGGAGGCCGAACGGCTCGGGTACTCCTGCGCGTGGGTCGCCGAGGCGTACGGGTCCGACGCACCGACGGTGCTCGCCTGGTTGGGCGCCAGCACCACCACGATCGGGCTCGGGGCCGGGATCATGCAGATCCCGGCGCGCACCCCCGCCATGACGGCGATGACGGCGGCGACGCTGGACCAGCTCTCGGGCGGACGATTCCACCTCGGGCTGGGGGTCTCCGGGCCGCAGGTGAGCGAAGGGTGGCACGGCGTGCCGTTCGCGAGCCCACTGGCGCGCACCCGTGAATACGTCGAGATCGTGCGGATGGCGCTGCGCCGGGAGCCCGTGGAGTATGCCGGGGAGCACTTCACGCTGCCGCTGCCGGGCGGAGCGGGCAAACCGCTGCGGCTCACCATCCACCCCCCGCGCCCCGACCTGCCCATCTACCTTGCGGCGGTGGGGCCCCGCAACCTGCGCCTCGCAGGGGAGGTGGCCGACGGTTGGCTCGCGGTGTTCCTCTCGCCGGAGCACTGCGCCGAGCAGTTCGACGCCGTGCGAGCGGGACGTCGTGCGGCGAACGCGGGCGAGCCGGGGGACCCGATGGCCGGCTTCGACACGGTCGCGACCGTGCCCGTGTGTGTCACGGACGACCTGGAAGCCGGACGGGCAGCCCTCGCCGGGTACACCGCCCTGTACATCGGGGGGATGGGCAGCAGGAAGCAGAACTTCTACAACGCCCTCGCGCGCCGGATGGGTTTCGACGACGCGGCCGAGGAGATCCAGGACCTCTACCTCGCGGGGCGCCCCCGCGACGCCGCAGCCGCGGTGCCACTCGAGCTCGTCGATGCCACGGCGCTGATCGGTCCGATCGAGCGGATCGCGGAGCGGGTGGGACGCTATGCCGACGCCGGGGTGAGCACGCTGAGCGTGGCGCCCTACGCCGCCACACCGCAGGGTCAGGTGGCGGTGCTGCGCGCCATGGCACAGGTGCTGCCCCAAGGCGCCTAGGCTGTCGGCTCGTGCCCGTCGAACTGAGCTACTTCCAGGCCGTCATCCTCGGCATCGTCGAGGGGATCACCGAGTTCCTCCCGGTGTCCTCGACGGGCCACCTCACCATCACTGAACAGCTGCTCGGGCTGCCCGTCGACGCTCCGGCGGTGACGGCCTACACGGCCATCATCCAGATCGGCGCCATCGCCGCCACCTTCTTGTTCTTCGCGCGCAAGATCGCCGCCCTCTTCCTGGCCTGGGTGCGGGGGATCGTCGACCCTGCGGCGCGCACCGACCGGAACTACGGCCTGGCGTGGGCGGTCATCGTCGGCTCGATCCCGGTGGGGCTCGTCGGGTTCGCTCTGCGCGACGTCATCTCGGGTCCGTTGCGCAGCCTGTGGGTCGTGGCGGGCGCCCTGGTGGTGTGGAGCGTGGTGATCTGGGTCGCCGAGCGACGTCACGACATCGTCGAGGCCGCCGGGGAGCAGCGTGGTGAGGAGGGCATCACGCTGCGCGACGCCGTCGTGATCGGCCTGGTGCAGTGCTTCTCGCTGATCCCGGGCGTCTCTCGCTCGGGCGCCACGATCTCGGCGGGACTGATCCGCGGGCTGGACCGGGTCCTGGCCACGGAGCTGTCGTTCTACATGGCGATCCCGGCGCTCACCGCCGCTGGTCTCTTCGAGGCAGTGGGTGAGCGGGACAACCTCGTCGATCTCGGGCTGGGGCAGATGGCTGTCGGCATCCTCGTCGCCTTCGTCACGGCCTACGCCTCGATCGCGTGGTTGATCCGGTTCGTCGCGACCAACTCGCTGCGCCCCTTCATCTGGTACCGCGTGGCGCTCGGCGTGCTTCTCGCGGTGCTCCTCGCGACGGGCGTGCTGACCGCCACCTGATGCGGTGCACCCTGGGGCGCAGGGTCAGAGCCAGCCTGATCGCTTGAACGCCCGGTAGAGCCCGCCACAGGCCACCGCCATGATGGCGAGCACGCCGAAGTAGCCGTAGTACCAGTGCAGCTCGGGCATGTTGTCGAAGTTCATCCCGTAGATGCCAGCGATCATGGTGGGTACGGCGGCGATGGCGACCCACGCCGAGATCCGGCGCATGTCGTTGTTCTGCTGCA
>JBDSNZ010000185.1:0-5906 GCA_039915055.1 Ornithinibacter sp. | reverse complement strand
CTCGAGCGCGAGGAGGTGGGCCTTGGCGGCCGGCCCCCCGGCATACCCGCCGACACCACCGGATGCCGGGAGCACCCGGTGGCAGGGCAGCACGATGCACAGCGGGTTGGCGCCCAGGGCGGTGCCGACCGCGCGCGCGGCGCCGGGGTGCTCGACGACACGGGCCAGCGCGCCGTAGGTCGTGCGCTCGCCGTAGCCGACCCGGGAGGCCAGGCCCAACAGCACCTGCCGCTGGAACGGGGTCGCGAGCGCGAGGTCGGTGCGCACGTCGAGGGACCTGCTGGCGCCGCAGAGGTATGCCGTGAGCGCTCGGCGGGCGTCGTCGGTGGGGGCCGGGTGGCGCAGGATCCGTGGGCTGACGACGTCAGCCAGCCGCTGCAGCCAGCGGTCCTCGGCGGCGGTGTCACCGGCATACGCACAGGTCAGGAGCGTGCCGTCGGGGGCTGCGGCGACGAGCAGGCGGCCCACCTCGGTGTCCTCGGTCGTGAAGGAGATGTCGGTGCTCGGCAGGCTGGGCGGGCCGGCCAGCGGTGGGTCGAAGGTCGTGAGGGGGTTGGTCATGGCGTGTCCTGGAGGTCGAGGCGGAGGGTGGCGAGCGCATCGCTGACGAGCCGGCGGCTCATGCCCGACGAGGTGCCGAGGGCGGCGGCGATCGCGCGGTGGTCGAGGTCGCCGACGAAGCGCAGGACGACGGCCTCGCGTTGTCGCTGTGGGAGGTCCGCGACCCTGGCCCAGAGGTCACCGTCGGGCGTGGGTGGTGGCTCGGTGACGGGCGCCTGCACGAGGGTTGACGGGTCCTCGTGCGGTGTCGTGTGTCGAGCCGCCCGGAAGTGGTCCATGGCGCAGCGGTGGGTGATGGTGAGGAGCCACGAGCGCAGGTTGCGAGCATGGGTGAGCCGGGGATAGGCGGCCAGCGCCTGGGTCCACGCCTGCTGGGCCACGTCGTCGCCGTGGCTGGGCCCCGTGAGGCCGTGGGCGAGCCGGGCGACGTCGCGCCAGTGCTCGTCGACGAGGTGCTGGAAGGGGGGAAGGCTCACGATGGTGCAACGGTAGGGCCCTTGATCGTGTGAGTCCTCCCCTCCGACCCCGCCCCCTCCCCCCGACGTCGGCCGTCCGGATGGTGCGACACGCCGTCGAATCCGCGTGTCGTCGACGTCGTGGCGGACAAAGTCGGGGAGAGCAGGAAAGGATCGGGGGGTGAGCGTCGAGCAGCCTGCGCCGCAGGGGCACCGTCCGTTGGTCGTCGCCCATCGCGGGGCGAGCTTCGAGGAGCCCGAGCACACCCTCGCGGCCTACCGAAGAGCCTTCGACAACGGTGCCGACGGTGTGGAGTGCGACGTGCGGCTCACCGCCGACTTCCACCTCGTCTGCGTCCACGACCGCCGGGTGAACCGGACGTCCAACGGGGCGGGCTTCGTCTCCGCCCTCGAGCTCGCCCGGCTGGAGGAGCTGGACTGGGCGTCCTGGAAGGCGCGCGGGCACCACGGGGAGACCCCCGAGTCCGATCCCGAGCGGGGCCGCCTGCTCACCCTGCGCCGGCTGCTGGACACCCTGATCGCGCAGAAGCAGGAGATCGTCACCCTCATCGAGACCAAGCACCCCACCCGCCACGGGGCCGAGGTGGAACGCACCCTCGTGCAGGCGCTGCGCTTCTTCGAGCTCGACACCGGCGACCAGCCGGACCGGCCGCAGGTGCGGGTGATGTCGTTCTCGCGCCGGGCCCTCGCCCGGGTGCACCGCCTTGCCCCCAAGGTGCCCCTGGTCCAGCTCGTCGAGCCCGCAGTGCCCTCCATCGCGCTGGACGGCACGCTGGCGACCGGGGTCACCCGGGTGGGGCTGCACACCCGGATGCTGCACCGGCCGAAGGTCATCTCGGCCTACCACCGGATGGGACACGAGGTGTGCATCTACACCGTCGACGAGCCCGATGATGTCAAGCGGTGCGTCGACCTCGGGGTCGACGTGATCATCACGAACCGTCCGCGCGCAGTCATCGATCAGCTCGCCGGATCCGGCTAGGTTGGCCGGGTGACATCGCCCGACGCACCCATCCACAGCGCTGACCCGCGGTCCTCCGACGGCTCCGAGCTCGAGGTCGTCGAGAGCTCCGGGCCTGGCAGCGAGAGCATCATCTGCACCGTCCGGGTCGAGTCCGACGCAGCGTCGGTGGCTCGGGTCCGCCACCAGATCGTCGCCGACCTGAAGGAACGACAGCTCTCCGAGAAGATCGTCGACGAGGCCGAGATCGTGGCCTCGGAGCTCTTGACGAATGCCGTGCGGCACGCCCGACCGCTCTCGGACGGCACGATCCGGGTGCGCTGGAAGATCCGCGGTGAGGTCGTCGAGGTCGAGGTGACCGACGGCGGGGGCTCGACGATGCCGCACCCGGCGCCACGCACGGTGTGGCTCTCCTCGGGTCGTGGCCTGCGCATCGTGCGGTCCATCGCGCACGAGTGGGGCGTCACGGAGGATCGCACCGGCAACGTCGTCTGGGCCACCCTCGGCGGGCCGAGCCGCCGCCGCGCCACCTGAACCTCGGCCCCCACCCGCGGCACTAGGGTGGCGCGCATGGGCAAGGCATCACGACGTCAGCGCGGCTCCGACACCGGGGCGGATCGCCGCTCCCGACCGGCTGCGGCACCCTTCGAGCGGCGACCGTTCCAGGGACTCGCGGGTGAGACCGACTGGGTCGCGGTGCGCGAGATCCTCCCGGCAGCAACGGCGAGCGTGCGGGTGGCCGACGCCTTCGTCCCCGAGGGCGCGCCCCACGAGGTGGTCGTCGCGACCGTGCTCCCGATGGCGTGGTCGGGTCTGCACCGGGCCGACGGGTCGGTGCTCATCGGCACCCAGTCGGGCAACTCCAGCGGCGATGCCTCCCGTGACCTCGCGGCGCAGGTGCTCGCCGCCCTCGCCGCCGAGCAGGGCCAGCCGGTGACGAGCACCGAGCCCGTCACAGCCGACAGCCCGCGGCTGCAGGACATCCTGAGCGAGGACTCGACCTTCGAGGTCACCGTGCACGAGGGCTTCGACTTCTGGGTCGGCGAGCGGGAGCTCGAGGGCGATGCGGCGCTCTCGCTCGAGCGGGCCAACGAGAGCGTCGTGCCCACCAGCGCCATGGCGGCCCTGCCGTCGGCCTACTGGGTGCGCATCGGCGACCGGGCCCACATCCGCCTGGTGCTCCCCGACGACGAGGACGCCGCCACCGACGCACTTTCGCGACTGCACGCGTCGGGCGAGGACGCCCTCGGCCCGGACACCAGGCTGCTCGGTGCCTTCCGGGCCTGCGGCCTGCTCGTGCCGGTCTGGGACCTCGACCCCGAGACCGAGGCCGCGGACCACGAGGAGGCCCTCACCGCCTTCGGCGCCCGGTATGCCGCTGCGCTGGCTGTCGAGGCCCCCCTCACCCCCGACGAGCGACGGGCCCGCTCTGGCCTGCTCAGCCGCCAGGTCACCCTGCGCTGATGGCGCGATGAGTGCCATGGCCACGAGGGTCGCTGCGGTGATCCCGTGCAAGGACGAGGCCGAGCGCATCGCCGAGACCGTTGCCGCGGTGCTCTCGCTCCCCCAGGTGGGGCGCGTCGTCGTCGTCGATGACGGGAGCGGTGACGACACGGCCGGCGTGGCGCGGGCCGCGGGGGCCCACGTCGTGCGCCACGAGCGCAACCGCGGCAAGGCTGCGGCGCTGGAGACCGGAGTGCGCGCCGTGCGCGATCTGGAACGAGCGGATGCCGCGACCGCCCCCGATGCCGTCTGGCCGGCGGCGCTGCTCTTCGTCGACGGCGACCTTCGCGAAACTGCGACGAACCTCGGCGTGCTCACCCCCGCGGTGCTCGACGGCTCTGCCGCGATGACGGTGGCGACCCTTCCCGCGCAGCTGAAGAGCGGCGGCGGACGGGGGTTCGTCGTGCGGCTCGCCCGCGAGGGCATCGCGTCCCTCACCGGGTTCGCGCCGGTCCAACCGCTCTCGGGCATGCGGTGCCTGAGTCCCGCCGCCTTTGACGCCGCCAGCCCGCTCGCGCGGGGTTGGGGGGTCGAGACGGCCCTCACCGTCGACGTGCTGCGCGCCGGCCTCCCGGTGCTCGAAGTGCCGTGCGAGCTGCAGCACCGGGTGAGCGGCTCGGACTGGCGTGGACAGCTGCACCGGGCGGAGCAGTATCGCGACGTGTGGCTCGCTCTCGTCGCGCGCGGCTGGCGACCGTGGCACCGCGGCTGACCCAGCCGGAGGGCGCCTCGAGCCCCGGGCCCGGGCGGCTCCGGGCCCTGGGCGGTGCGCTGCCCCGCCTGCGCATCGCCCTCCTCCTCCTCTCCACCGCACTCCTGCTGCTGGTGGGGTTGTCGGCCCCGAATGCCGCGCAGACGGACCTGTCTCCTCGTGGCTGGGCGCCCGGCACCCTGGTGCCCCTCACCCTCGGGCCCGGCGCGGTCACGGCGGTGTTGTGGACGGCATACGGCCTCGCAGGTCTTGCCGTCCTTCTCGGGTTCGCCACTCGCCCAGCGGCGCTGAGGTCATGGCGGGTGCCCGGGGCGTTGGCGGCTGCCGCACTGCTGACGGCGCCCTTCGGGTCGGCCGACCACGTGAACTACCTCGCCTATGGTCGGATCCTGGTCGGCGGGGGCAACCCGTGGACGGACTCCCCGGTGGACTGGGCCGGTGGGCTCGACCCGGTCACGAGTCGCGTGGAGGCGCCCTGGACCACCGAGCCGAGCGTCTACGGCCCCTTCGGCACGCTGCTGCACGGCCTCAGTTCATGGCTCGGCGGCGACACCTTGCGCCAGGGCGTCTGGGTCTGGCAGGTGCTCGTCGTGATCGCCTGGCTCGCGGTGCGCTGGCTGTTGCGGCGAACGCTCGAGCAGGGGCTGCACGGGCGGGTCGACGTGCTCTGGACCGTGAACCCGCTCGTGTTCGGCGTCGGTGTGCTGGGTGCGCACATCGACGTGGTGGCGGCAGCACTGGCCGTCGCGGCGATCGCGATCGCGGCGCGAGGAGGGGTCCGGTCCGCCGCGGGGGGCGGTGTCCTGGTGGGTCTGGCCGGCTCCACGAAGTTCACCCATGCCGTCGTGGCCGTGGGCATCGTGATCGCCTGGTGGGTGGTGGGTCACCGGCGGGCGCGACTGGCGGCCCTGGTCGGGAGCCTCGTCACGGCATCCGTCGCGGTGGTCGGTGGCCTGCAGGTCTGGGCGGGGCCGCACGTCTATGACCAGCTCCAGCGCTCCAGCCAGGCCGTGTCCCTCGCCACGCCGTGGCGGCTGTTCCTCGAGGCCGCCGGGCCGAGCATCGGGTTCGGCACCGCGAGGCTGGTCATCAGTGTCGGGGCCGCCCTGCTCGCCGTGGGGCTGGCGGCGAGCCTGCTGCTGCTCAGCCGCCCGGCCACCCTGCCCGGACGTGACCTATTGGTCGATTCTGTGCACGGGAGGGGGGAGCCTGTGGCGGACGGACGTGACCTATTGGTCGATTCTGTACACGGGAGGGGGGAGCCTGCGGGGCGAGGACCGGGTCCGGATACCGTGGGTGTGGTGGCGTTGTGGGTGACCGCGTGCCTGGCGCTGGCCTACTCCCTCGCCGCGTCCTACTCCCTCCCCTGGTATGACGTGCTCGCGTGGTCCGCGTTGCCTGCCCTGGTGTCCGGGCTGGTGGACAGGGTGGCGTTGGTGCGGCTCATCGCGCTCGCTGCGGCCTACGTGCCCGGGAGGGTGCTCGGGATGACGCAGGACGTGCAGGACCTCACTCTCGGGGTGCGTCGGGAGGTCGTGCCGTGGGTCGTGCTCGTGCTCTGGTTGTTGGTGCTCAGCGCCGGCGCGCGGAGCGCGTTGCGGATGCGGCGCGGGCCTCGTCGAGCAGGAACGCCACCGTCACCGACACGATGAGCGGCACCGCCAGGGTGGCGCCCACCGCAGGGATGGCGACG
>JBDSNZ010000182.1:0-5460 GCA_039915055.1 Ornithinibacter sp. | reverse complement strand
TCGCCGAAGGGGATGTAGACCCGCATCTGGTGCCCGCGGTCGGCGATCCGGGTCTGCTCGGCGGGTCGCACCCCCAGGAGCATCTGGAACTCGTAGCTGTCGGGTTCCCGGTCGTGGTGCGCCGCGAGCGCCTGGGCGATGTCGATGAGCCTCGGGTCGTGGGTGGCGACCATCGGGTAGCCGGTGCCGCCCATGAGCACCTTCAGGCACCGCACGTAGGACAGGTCGACGTCCCCACCGTCCTGGTAGGCCACCGACTCCGGCTGCTTGTAGGCGCCCTTGCACAGCCGCACTCGGGCACCCGCGGCGGCGAGGTCGCGGCAGTCGGCCTCGGTGCGGTGCAGGTAGGACTGCACGACCGCCCCGATCCACGGAAAGTCCTTCATCAGCTCGCGGTGCGCCTCGAGGGTGCGGTCGGTCGTCGTGTGGTCCTCCATGTCGAGGGTCACGGTGGTCCCGACACGCTCGGCCGCCGCGCAGATCGCGCGGGCGTTGTCCATGGCGATGGCGTTGCCGTCGCCAGGGAGCGCCTGGCCGATCGCGCTGAGCTTGACGCTCACCTCGGCTGCTCCGTATGCCGCGAGGTCGGCTTCGGCGAGCGCGTCCAGGAGGCGGATGTAGGTGTCCCGGGTGGCCTCGGCCTGCGCCCGGTCCGTCGTGTCCTCGCCGAGGTAGTCGATGGTGGCGAGCCTGTTGGTGGCCCTCAGCTCAGCCACGGTCGCGACGGCATCCGGCACCGTGTCGCCGGGCACGTAGCGGGTCACCACCGATCGGCTCACCGGTGCCGTCGTCACGGTCTTTCGCACGAGGTCGGAGTCGGATATCTGGAGCAAGGCTCCGCGCAGGAGATCACTGGGGTCCACGGGCTCAGGCTAGCCACCCGGGCCCCTGATCGCCGGACCGCAGTGCGCACGAGTGTGTCCGGGAGGGATCCGTCTAGGGTGTGCGCCGCCTCAGGGTCAGGCTGCCGAGCACGAGAGCGAGCACGATCCACAGCACGACCACCGACAGGCTCCCCGCCACGCCGGCGAGGGGCTCGGGGTTGGTGGTGACTTCCTTCATCGCGTCCACGGCATACGACAGCGGCAACACGTCGGACACCAGTTCCAGGGCCCGTGGCATCTGGTCGCGGGGCACGAGGAGCCCACACACGAGGAACTGGGGGAAGATGAACGCGGGCATGAACTGCACCGCCTGGAACTCGGTGCGGGCGAACCCGCTGGCCAGCAGGCCCAGGGCTGTGCCGAGGACGGCATCCAGCACCGCGATGAGGACCAGCACCCACAGCGGCCCGGCGACATCCAGTCCGCAGACCCACACGGCGAAGCTCGTCGCGACGAGCGCCTGGAGGACCGCCATGGCCCCGAAGGCGATGGCGTAACCGAGCATCAGGTCGCCCTTGCCCAACGGAGTGGTGAGGAGCCGTTCCAGGGTGCCCGAGGTGCGTTCCCGCAGGGTTGCGACGCTGGTGACGACGAACATCACGACGAAGGGGAAGATCCCGAGCAGGGCGGCGCCGATGTGGTCGAAGACGGGAACCGGGGAGTCGGCGTAGACCCAGGCGAGCAGGCCGACGAGCACGCAGGGCACCACGAGCATGAGCGCGACGGTGCGGTGGTCCCCGCGCAGCTGCCGCATGATGCGCGCCGCCGTGGCGAGGGTGACCCGAGGGTTCATACCTGGCCACCATCCTTCTCGGCCGCGCCGTCGACCAGCGCCAGGAAGGCGTGCTCGGCATCCGCTGCCCCCGTGCGCTCGAGCAGCTCGGGCAGGGTCGAGTCGCTGAGGATCTCGCCCTCACGCAGCATCAGGAGCCGGTCGCAGCGGACCGCCTCGTCCATGACGTGGCTCGACACCAGCACCGTGCGACCGTCGGCCGCGAGCCGCCGGAACAGCTTCCACAGGTCTCGCCGGAGGACCGGGTCGAGGCCGACGGTCGGCTCGTCCAGCACGAGCACCTGAGGGTCGCCCACGAGGGCGCAGGCCAGGCTCACCCGCGAGTGCTGCCCGCCAGAGAGGTTCTCCACGCGCGCGTGGGCACTGCCCTCGAGGTCGACGTCCGCGATCGCCTTGGTGGCCGCGTCGCCGCCGGCGCCGAGCACCGCGGCGAAGTAGCGCACGTTGTCGGTCACGCTCAGGTCGGCGTAGACGCTGGGAGCCTGGGTCAGGTAGGCGACGGTGCGCCGCAGCGCTGGCGAGCCCGCTGGCTCGCCGAGGACGGTCACGGTGCCGCTCGCGATCACCTGCACGCCGACGATCGCGCGCATCAGCGTGGACTTTCCGCCGCCGCTGGGCCCGAGGAGCCCCACCACCTGGCCCCGCGGGACCCGCACGGAGAGGTCGGGGAGCACCTCGCTGCCACCACGCACCACCCTCAGGTGCTCGACGACGATCGCGTCATCACCACCCACTTTATTCGTCACACTCGGAAATATCCCACACCTCGTTCACTTTGTCTGCTGAAAAGCCGGCCGGTGAGCACGACGGGCCGGAGGCGTGGAACAGGAGGTCAGGTGGCAGCGGCACCGAGGTGGAGGCGGGCGAAGGCGAGCGACTCCGCGAGGTCGACCTCACGCTGGTCCTCGCCCCCGCGCCGAGTGGCGACCTCGACGACCACGTGGCCGCTGAAACCTTCTGCCGCCAGGGTCTCCAGCACCTCTGCGCACGGCTGCTGTCCGCGACCTGGCACCAGGTGCTCATCACGCGGAGATCCCATGCCGTCGGCGAGGTGGAGGTGGGTGAGACGCGAGCCGAGGCGCCGCACCATCTCCATCGCGTCAGAACCCGCGGTCGCCGTGTGCGAGAGGTCGAGGGTCACGTGGTCGTACGGCTGTGGCACCGGATCCCAGTGCGGCAGATAGGCCTCCAGCTCGCGCGAGCGCGGGGCGCGCCACGGATACATGTTCTCCACGGCCAGCGTCATGCCAGAGTCGTGCTCCCGCAGCGCCACCCCGTCGACGAACCCCGCGGCATACTCGCGCTGCCACCGGAACGGCGGGTGCAGCACGACGGTGTCCGCGCCCAGCTCGAGCGCGAGCTCGATCGAGCGGTCGACCTTCTCCCACGGGTCGGTGCCCCAGACCCGTTGCGTCACCAGCAGGGTCGGGGCATGGATCGACACGACCGGTATGCCGTGCAGCTCGCTCAGCGCCCGCAGTGCGCCGGCCTCGCGGGTCAGCGGGTCCGTCCACACCATGACCTCGACCCCGTCGTAGCCCAGTCGCGCAGCACGAGCGAAGGCGCTCGGGGCATTCTCCGGGTAGACCGACGCAGACGAGAGCGCCACGAGCGTCCGCCTGCGAGGACTGTCGGTCGGCACCGTGCGCGCGCCGCGTGGTGAGGCACCCCCTGTCGCCACCGGGCTAGCTCATCTCGTCGCCGCGGCGCGAGGTGGTGCCCTTGCGCAGGACCAGGTGTGTGGGCGCCGTGAGCGGCTGAAGGCCGGAGGGTGCGTCGTGCACGAAGTGGTGGAGCGTGTTGGATCCGACCTGGATCACCCCGAGGCGCATACGCACCACGGTAGTGGTAGTCAGGGGGCCGCCCGTAGGGTGGAGCCGTGCCCGAAACCCCCCTGGACATCCCACGTACCTGGGCCGAGTTCACCGATCCCTCCGACAACACTCAGCGGTTCCGGGTGGACCTCACGTGGCTCACCTCGAGCTGGACCTGCATCTTCGGCTCCGGGTGCGAGGGCATCTACGCGGACCGACCCGATGACGGCTGCTGCACCCTCGGAGCGCACTTCACCGACGACGAAGACGTCGCGCGCGTCCGTGCGGTCGTCGGTGACCTCGGTGAGGACGAGTGGCAGATGCACCCGGGTCGTGGGAAACGCGGCGAGAAGGACCCCGCCAGGCTCTCTGCGTGGACGGAGCTCGAGGACGGTGCGCGCAAGACCAAGGTCGTCGACGGCGCGTGCATCTTCCTCAACCGACCGGGATTCCCCGCCGGCGCCGGCTGCGCCCTCCACCAGCACGCCGTGCTGACCGGCCGCCCTCCGCACACCGTCAAGCCCGATGTCTGCTGGCAGCTCCCGACGAGGCGCAGCTATCGCACGGTCGAGCAGCCGGATGACACGTCCTACGTGGAGGTGACCATCGCGGAGTATGACCGTCGTGGCTGGGGCCCGGGAGGCCACGACCTGGACTGGTACTGCTCCGGCAACCCCAAGGCCCATGTCGGCGCCGAGCCCGTCTACCGGAGCAATCGGGCCGAGCTCGTCGAGCTGATGGGCGAGGATGCGTATGCCGTGCTGGTGCTCCGCTGCGAGGCGCACCTGTCCACGGTGCGCCGGGCGCGATCGGCGGGAGCGCGCGAGCTGCTCCCCCTCCTCGTGCACCCCGCCACCCTCGAGGCCGGCACCGTCGGCGGTCGCCGGGTGCGCGTGCCGCGAAAGGCCGCCAGCCCGGCTGCCACTCCCGCAGCCAAGGGGCCAACGCGTCCCAAGAGCACACCGTGAACGACAGCCACCCGATCCACAGCCCCCGCAACCCGCACGGCGTGACCCCGAGCCAGTGATCCGCAGCCCCAACATCTGGGACTCCCCTGACGTCTACGAGGTGGAGAACCGCGCAAGCGACCGGGCAGGGATCATCGACTCGACCATGGCCGCCCTCCATCCGTTCGCGGGTTCGACCATGGCCGACATCGGGTGCGGAAGCGGGTTCCACCTGCCGCGGTTCGCTGCGAGGGGCGCACGGGTGGTGGGGATCGAGCCGTACCTCCCGCTCGTGAAGCGGGCTCAGGCCCGGGCCGCCGAAGAAGGCTCTCCCTCAATGGTGCTCGTTGGTGGCGCCGAGCATCTTCCCCTGCGCGACCAGAGCATCGACGTCGCTCATGCTCGCTGGGCCTACTTCTTCGGCGCCGGGTGCGAGCCCGGCCTCACGGAGCTGGCCCGGGTCATCCGGCCGGGTGGGATCGCCTTCATCATCGACAACGACGTGACGAGGTCGACGTTCGGCTCTTGGTTCAGGATGGCGCATCCGGCTTACGACCCGGTTGCCGTACAACGCTTCTGGAACCGCCAAGGGTTCACGACCGAGAGGTTGACGATCGACTGGTCCTTCGACAGCAGGGAGGACCTCGACGCGGTGACGCGCATCGAGCTGCCGCCCGCCACCGCCGGCGTGGTCCTGAACGCGCACCAAGGACTGACGGTGGACTACGGGGTGGCACTGCGCTGGCGGCGCTACTGAGCGCTCAGAAGGGTGGGGGGTCGGTGCTGGTCGTGCGTGAGTGTCTTCGTCGGCTGTGGCAGGTCTGGGGTGGGGTGTCGCGGAGGTGGTAGGTGGTCTGGGGTGCTCGGGTGTCGACCTTGGGTCGGCGTCGGTCGCTGCGGCCGCCGAGGTGGTGTTCGAGGGCGAACTCCAGTGGGGTGTGGGGCCCGTCGGGGATGAGGGTTCTCGCGGTACTCATGGGATGCCGTGCCGCCTGCGGGCCGGCCTGATCGGCGGCCGCGTG
>JBDSNZ010000104.1:0-3255 GCA_039915055.1 Ornithinibacter sp. | reverse complement strand
TCTCGCACGGCCTTGCACTTCATCGCCGCGGTGTCGGAGCCCGCCTCGCGCTCGGAGAGTCCGTAGGAGAACGTCGTCTCCCCGGCTGCGAGCGGGGTGAGGTAGCGGCGCTTCACGTCGTCGCTGGCGGCCAGCACGAGCGGCATCGACCCGAGCTTGTTGACCGCCGGGATGAGCGAGGCCGAGGCGTCGACGCGGGCGACCTCCTCAATGACGATGCAGACGGCGAGCGCGTCGGCGCCCACCCCGCCGAACTCCTCGGCGACGTGCGGCGCGAAGAAGTCACTCGCGACGAGGGCGTCGTGCGCCTCCCGGGGGTAGCGGGCCTCCTCGTCGACCTCCGCCGCGAACGGGGCGATCTTGTCCTCGGACACGGCGCGCACCGCCTCGCGGATCTCCTCGTGGTCCTGCGAGAGCCGGTAGGTGTCGAAGTCGGGGTTTCCACTCATGCCCCGATGTTACTCGGGGGTAGAGGGGCGTCCTCACTCCCCGTGCAGCAGGTGCCAGAGGTGCCCGTGCCGCTCACGGTCCCCGAGCGCCGGGAGCACCTCGCGCTCGAACAGCTCGACGCCACTGAGGTCGTAGGCCTGCTCGACGAAGTACGTGATGGCATAACCCATCCCGCGTCGCTCCATGTCGCGCAGGGTCTCGAGGATCTGCCCCGGGGTGCCGACCAGCGGGCCGTTCTCGAAGGACTTCACCGTGGACTCCACGACGTCTGCGGGCAGACCTGCCGAGGTGTAGTGGTCGCGGATCCAGCCGATCCGGTCGCGCACCTCCGCGTCGTCACGCCCGATGACGACGTTGAAGTTGGCGCTGCGCACGATCTCAGAGGGGTCGCGCCCGATGTCGTCGCAGTGCGCGTCCAGGATCGCGCTCTTGGCGCTGAACTCCCCCGGCATCCCGGAGAAGTTGGTGTAGTCGGCATACTCCGCGGCGATCCGCAGCGTCTTCTTCTCACCTCCGCCGGCGATCCACATCGGGATGCCGTTGGCCTTGCTGCCCGGGGAGGAGTCGCCCTGGAGCGGGCGGGGGAAGCACATGGCGCCCTCCACTGTGAAGTGCTCACCGGCATACGTCCCGTAGCCCGTGGTCCACATCTGGCGCATGATGTCCACGCCCTCGCGCAGCGCCTCGAGGCGGTCCCCGGCCCCCGGGAAGCCGTAGCCGTAGGCGCGCCACTCGTGCTCGTACCACCCTGCGCCGATGCCCATCTCGAGGCGCCCCTCGGAGATCACGTCGACGGTCGCAGCGACCTTCGCGAGGTAGGCGGGGTTGCGGTAGCCCATGCAGGTGCACATCTGGCCGAGTCGGATCCGACCCGTGACCCCCGCGAACGCCGCCATCAGGGCCCACGCCTCGTGGGTCGCCTCGTCGCGCGGCTGCGGCACGGTGTGCAGGTGGTCATAGACCCAGATCGAGGACCAGTCCTCGTTGCCGTCGACCCGGCGCGCGAGGCCGGCCATGACGCCCCAGTGCTGGCTCGGGTCGATGCCGACCAGGTCGTGCCGCCAGCCCTGGGGGATGAACAGTCCGAACTTCATGGGGGTCCTCTCGAACGCGTCCGCCGACGGCCGCCGAGCGCGCCGTCCTCTCGGGGCAACCCTGCCACGCCGCGGTGGCCCGCGGTGACACGCCGCGGCGGCGCTCGCGGCGTGCCCTCACCGGCGCGGGTCCCCGTATCGTTGACCCACGTGAACCCCACCGTCTGCGTCGTCGGCACCTCCTACGTCGGGCTCTCGATGGCCGTCCTGCTCGCGCAGACCTGTGAGGTGCGCGCGTTCGACATCGACGAGAGCCGGGTGGAGATGCTCCGGCGCTGGGAGAGCCCCATCTCCGACCCCGACATCGAGGAGCGCCTCGCCCGACGCGACCTGCGTCTGACGCCGACCATCGACAAGCACGAGGCGTATGCCGGTGCCGACATCGTCATCGTGGCCACCCCGACGAACTATGACGAGCGGACGAACTACTTCGACACGAGCAGCGTCGAGCAGGTCGTCGGTGACGTCGTGGCGATCAACCCCGAGGCCACCATCGTCATCAAGTCGACCGTTCCCGTCGGCTTCACCGCGGGCCTGCGCCAGCGGCTCGGCACCGACACCATCGTCTTCTCCCCGGAGTTCCTGCGCGAGGGTCAGGCCTTGCACGACAACCTGCACCCCTCGCGCATCGTCGTCGGTGACCGGACCGAGCGGGGCCGGGAGTTCGCCGACCTTCTCGCCGACGCCGCCCTCGACGACGACGTCCCGGTGCTGCTCACCGACAGCACCGAGGCGGAGGCGGTCAAGCTCTTCGCCAACACCTACCTCGCGATGCGGGTGGCGTTCTTCAACGAGCTCGACACCTATGCCGCGACCCACTCCCTGGACACCCGCCAGATCATCGAGGGGGTGAGCCTGGACCCGCGGATCGGGTCGCAGTACAACAACCCGTCGTTCGGCTACGGCGGCTACTGCCTGCCCAAGGACACCAAGCAGCTCCTCGCCAACTATGCCGACGTGCCGCAGACCCTGATCAGCGCGATCGTCGACGCCAACACCACCCGCAAGGACTTCGTCGCCTCCGACATCGTCGCCAGGGAGCCGGGGGTCGTGGGCATCCACCGGCTCATCATGAAGGCGGGCTCGGACAACTTCCGCTCCAGCAGCGTGCAGGGTGTGATGAAGCGGATCAAGGCCAAGGGCATCGAGGTCATCGTCTACGAGCCGGAGCTGCGCGACGAGCACTTCTACGGCTCCGAGGTCGTGCGCGACCTCGAGGAGCTGAAGGCCCGCAGCGACCTCATCGTGGCCAACCGTCTCGTCGACGAGCTCCGCGACGTCGTCGACAAGGTCTACACCCGCGACCTCTTCGGGGCGGACTGACGCCTGCGCCGCTCGGCTGCGCTCTCGCCGGGCATGATGGCGCCATGGCACTGGAGCACCAGAACGACCCCGACCTGATTCGTGCGCTGCTCATGGACCCGGGCACGTGGGTGGTGGTGGGGCTCTCGAGCAATACCGACCGTCCGGCATACGGGGTGTCGCAGTGGCTGGGCGTGGAGCTGGGCAAGACCGTCGTCCCCGTGCACCCCAGGGCCGAGACGGTCCACGGGGCACAGGGCTATGCCAGTCTCGCCGACGTCCCGGACCAGGACGTCAAGGTGGTCGACTGCTTCGTGAGCTCCGAGCACGTCGGCGCGGTCATCGACGACGCGATCACCCACAAGGACCGCCTGAAGATCGACGCGGTCTGGACCCAGGTCGGTGTCGT
>JBDSNZ010000070.1:0-9693 GCA_039915055.1 Ornithinibacter sp. | reverse complement strand
CCTCGGAGCCCGGCACGACCAACGCGGCGGCGCCGAGCCACCGTCGCAGCGACTCCTCGGCCGCGGGCAGGGTCGGCCGGTCGAGCAGCGCCCACGCGTCGAGGAGGAGCGCCACCGCGTAGCCGCCGTCGGCGACCGGCTCGGCACCGGGAGTGGAGACCACGAGACGCGCACCACCGCCCACCCGATCCAGGACGGTGCCGGCACCAGACCGCTCCACGGGCACCCCGGGAAAGGCGCGTCCGAGCTCCTCAGCCGTGCGACGGGCGCCGACGACCGAGGACCGCAACCGGGTGCCCTCGCACGCCGGACAGGTGA
The DNA here is from genome assembly GCA_039915055.1 of Ornithinibacter sp. GTDB lineage: Bacteria > Actinomycetota > Actinomycetes > Actinomycetales > Dermatophilaceae > Fodinibacter. The sequence goes on along the minus strand of JBDSNZ010000070.1, from coordinate 9,375 downwards.
AGGAGGTCTCGACCCGGCCGCACCAGCGGCACGCCGGCGGGGTCGAGGGGCCGGTCAGGCCGAGCGGGCCGGCGCAGGCCCGGCACCGCGCCTGCCGCCGACAGTCCTGGCAGGACAACGAGGGCAGGTATCCGCGCCGCGGCACCTGCACCAGCACCGGACCGCGGGTGAGGCCCTCCTTCGCCGTGCGCCACGCCAGCGTCGGGAGGTGCGCCGCCCCGGCGGCCGGGTCCCGGTCCGCGTCGCGCCCCTCCCCCGCGACCCGCACCGAGGGCACCGCAGTGCGGACCGCGGCGCGGGGCGCCTCCACCGGAGAGAGCGCGCCGCGACCCACGAGGTCGGCCACCGCAGCAGTCCGCGAGAAACCCGCGGACACCACCGCGGCAGCCGCGCGTGAGGCCCGGGCCAGCAACACCTCCCGCACGTGGGGGTACGGAGCCCGGGGCTCCTCGTGCAGGTCGTCGCCGTCGTCCCACCACGCGACCAGACCCAGGTCGTGCACCGGCGCGAACGCCGCCGCACGCGTGCCCACCACCACCTTGACGTGCCCTCGCAGGACCTTCAGGTATGCCGTGTATCGCGCCTGCGGCCCCTGGTCGGCGGTCAGCCGGGTGTGTGCCCCCGGCCCGAGCGCCACCAGGAGCGCCGCGTCCACCCGCGCCACGTCACGGTGGTCGGGCACGACCACGACGCTGCCGCGGCCACCCTCCAGGGCTGCCCGCGCGGCATCGGCGAGGAGCGCCGGCCAGTCGCCCGCCGGGTGCACGGACGGCAGCGCCAGGACCGATGCGCCTGGCGCCCCGCCGGCAGTGACCCGGGTGAGGAACGCCGGCCCAGCGGCATACCGGTCCCAGGAGGTACCGGCACCGTCGGGCAGGCCTGGCTCTGCCGGCGGCTCGATCGCCAACGACTTCTCCGCCGTGGCGTGCCGAGGGGGCACTGCGAGGCGGAGCACGTCACCGAGCGTGCCGGCATACCTGCTCGCCACGACGCGGGCGGCCGCCAGCACCTCGGGGTCCAGGACCGGCTCGGCGGACACGACCCGGCGCAGCGGCGCCAGGGTGCCCTCGTGCTCGGCGGCCGCGCGTCGCTCCAGGACGAACCCGTCACGGTCCCGGCCGGCGAAGCGGACCTTCACCCGCACCCCGGGGAGTGCGGTCGCCGTCGCGGACTCGGGCACGGTGTACTCGAACGGCCGGTCGAGGTGGGCCAGGCCGGTGTCGACCTGCACCAGCGCCACCGGGAGGTGCGCGGTCGTCGGGTCGTCGGAGGACAGCCGCCGCCTGGCGGGCACCCGGGGCACGACGAGGTCGAGCTGCCCGCCCTCCGGCGCCCCCTGCTCCCCCTGGCTCATGGGCCCGAAACTATCGGAGCCCGGCGACGGTCAGCCGCGCGCCGCCCGCTGCAGCGCCTCGACCCGGTCGGTGCGCTCCCAGGTGAACGCGTTGTCGACGCCGTCGGCGACCCTGCGGCCGAAGTGGCCGTAGGCCGCGGTGGGCTTGTAGATCGGGCGGAGCAGGTCGAGCGCGTCGAGGATGGCACCGGGGCGAAGGTCGAAGACCGCCATGATCGCAGCCTGGATCTTCTCCGCCGCGACGCTCTCGGTGCCGAAGGTCTCGACGTACAGCCCGACGGGCTGGGCCTTGCCGATGGCATAGGCGACCTGGACCTCACAGCGCCGGGCCAGACCCGCTGCGACGACGTTCTTCGCGACCCAGCGGGTGGCGTACGCCGCCGAGCGGTCGACCTTGCTCGGGTCATTGCCGGAGAACGCGCCGCCACCGTGGCGGGCCATGCCGCCATAGGTGTCGACGATGATCTTGCGCCCGGTGAGCCCCGCGTCGCCCATCGGCCCCCCGATGACGAACTTCCCCGTCGGGTTGATGTAGGCGCGGTAGTCCTCGGTGCGCAGGGCGGTGCCGTGGTCGGCGAGCTCGGCCAGGACCGGCTCGATGACCTGGCTGCGCACGTCGGGCGCGAGCATGCCGTCGAGGCTGATGTCCTCGGCATGCTGGCTGGAGACGACGACCGCGTCCAGGGACACCGCACGGTCGCCCTCGTAGGCGATGGTGACCTGGGTCTTGCCGTCGGGGCGCAGGTAGGAGAGGTCACCGTTCTTGCGCACCGCGGTGAGGCGCTCGGCCAGACGGTGCGCGAGGAAGATCGGCAGCGGCATCAGCTCGGGGGTGTCGTCGCAGGCGTAGCCGAACATCAGGCCCTGGTCGCCGGCGCCCTGCTTGTCGAGCGGGTCCACGCCGCCCGTGCGGCTCTCGAATGCCGTGTCCACGCCCTGGGCGATGTCCGGGCTCTGCTGGCCGATGGAGACCTCGACCCCGCACGATGCGCCGTCGAAGCCCTTCGTCGAGCTGTCGTAGCCGATCTTGAGCACGGTGTCGCGCACGATCTTGGGGATCTCGACGTAGGCCTCGGTGGTCACCTCGCCGGCGACGTGCACCAGTCCGGTCGTCACCATGGTCTCGACCGCGACCCGACTGTGCGGGTCCTGCGCGAGCATCGCGTCCAGGATCGCGTCGGAGATCTGGTCACAGATCTTGTCGGGGTGGCCCTCGGTGACGGACTCGGACGTGAACAGGCGTGCTGACACCGCGTGGGCTCCTTCGGTGGTGGACGACACGGCAAGGAGCCGCTGCAGACTCCGACAATCTACCCGCTGCCCTGCGCCCCATCGCGCGCTGACCGGCACTCACCCCGGTCTGTCATCATGGCTGCGTGTCCGAGCACCGCCTGAGTACCGAGCCGACGCGCGACGCGGCCCGCGAGCATGCGAGCCCGGTCGACGAGGCGCTGTCGCTGCTGACCCGTGCCCAGCGGCTCGCTGACGAGCTCCGGGCCGACGCGGGGCAGGAGGCAGCTGCTGCACGCACGGAGGCCGGGCGCCTCCGGGGCGAGATCGCGGCCGCCAGCCACGAGCTCGCGGGGCTCGCAGCGAAGGTCGCCTCGGCCCGGGAGGACTCCGAGCGGGCGCTGGCAGAGACCCGCTCCGAGGTCGAGATCATGCTCGCGGACGCGGCCGACCAGGCCGCCCTGTTGCGCTCGCGAGCCACCAAGGCCAGCGACGAGGCGGTCGCCATCGCCGAGGACGAGGCGCGAGCCACCCTGACGGAGGCCCGGGCCACCGCCGACCTACTCCTCACGCGCTCGCGGGACACGCACGAGCGGGCCATCGCCCGACTCGCCGAGGAGGAACGAGGGCACCAGGCACGCTGGGTCCTCGAGCACGACACCCACAGCGCCGAGCTCGAGGCCCTGAGCGCATCGACCCGCTCGAGGCTCGACGGCCTGCGCCGCGAGGTCGAGGACGAGGTGACCGGGCAGCGGAGCGCTGCTCGGAGCGAGGTCACCGCGCGTCTTGCCGACGTCGCTGCCACCGAGGAGGCCACCCGGGCCACGAGCGACGGCATCCTCACCCAGGCGCGGGAGGCGGCCGAGCGGATGGTCACCGATGCCGAGGGCGAGGCCAACGACCGACTCGGAGCAGCCGACGCCCACCTGGCGTGGGCCCAGGGCACGGTGCGCGAGATCCTGACCCGCACCGAGGCCGAGACCTCCGCGCGGGCACGGGCCCACCACCAGGACCTCGGTGAACGTTCCCGAGCACATCGGCACCGGGTGCAGACCCTTCTCGGCAGTGCGAGCACCAAGAGCCGCGACCGGCTCGCGGAGGCGGAGTCGGCATCCGCGCGGATGAACGCCCAGGCAGAGGCGGTGCTCGCCGAGGCTGCCGCAGACGCCGCCCGCACCCGTGAGGCGACGGAACAGGAGGCCTCACGCCTCCTGGACCAGGCCGCCGCCCGCGAGCACGAGCTGCGACAGCGCGCCCAGCGACGTCTGGACGACGCCGAGCAGGGTGCCCGATCCGTACGCCAGCGCGCCGCCGAGGACGTCGAGCGGATGCAGCGCGAGGCCCACGAACAGCACCGGGCCGCCCGGGCTGAGATCATGAAGGCGTCCGCGGAGGCACGCCAGCGTGCCGACACCGTGCGGGCCGAGGCCCAGGCCGCCGTGGAGCGCGCCAGGGCGGAGGTCCACACCCTGGCCGCTCGCCGCGACGCGATCACCGAGCAGCTCAGGCAGCTCAGCGGGGTCATCGACGCCCTCGCCACCCCCGAGACCATCGACCACACCACCCCTGACCAGGAGTCACGATGAACCAGCCGGAGTTCCCCACCGTCTTCCGGGGCTACGACCCCGACCAGGTCGACCGCCACCTCGCGGATCTCCAGCGGGGGATCGAGCTCGCCCACCAGGAGGGCGCCGAGCGCTCGGTCGAGCTCACCAAGGCCCGGCAGGCGCACGACGCACTGCTCACCCAGGTCGAGGACCAGCAGCGGGTCGTCGCCGGTCTCGAGGAGCGCGCCTCGCGCGTCGCCAACCCCACGTTCGCGGACCTCGGCGAGCGGATCGGGTCGATGCTCGCGCTGGCCGACGAGGAAGCCGCCCAGATCCGGGGGGACGCCACCGAGGCCGCGCAGGTGCAGCGGCTGGCTGCGGATGAGGAGGCAACCGGCATCCGGTCCGCTGCGGACACCTACGCCCAGGAGGTGCGATCCGCCGCCGACGTCGAGGCGGCCGAGGCGGTGTCGCGCGCCAGGGCCGAGGCCGACTCGATCATCGACGACGCCGCACGCGAGGCGGCCGCCCGCCGCGAGGAGGCCGAGGCCTACTTCGAGAAGCAGCAGGCCAACGCGGCATCCGCGGCATCCGACTTCGAGATGACCCTCGGCGAGCGCCGGGAGCAGTCCTCGGCGGAGTTCACCACACAGATGGCCAACCAGGACCAGGCACTGGCAGCCGTGCAGGAGCGGGCCGACCTGCTCGCACGCGAGTCCGAGGAGGACCGCCGGGTCGCGGCAGCCGACGCGGCCGGCCACCTCGAGGCAGCCAGGACCGAGGCAGCGGGCGTCGTGAACGCGGCCAAGCAGCAGGCCGAACGGATCCGACGCGACTCCGAGCGCGAGCTCGCCGCTGCGACGGCCCGGCGCGACAGCATCACGGCGCAGCTTGGCAACGTCCGCAGCATGCTCGCCACCCTCGGCGGTGGCGCCGCCGCCGGGCGGCTCGCGCAGGAGGAGCACCCCGCCGCAGCCCCGGAGTCGGTCGAGCAGGCCGAGCAGGCCAAGCAGGCCGAGCAGGCCGAGCAGGGAGAAGCCCCCGACGCGGAGGCCTCGGACGCCGAGGTGATCACCGGCACGAGCGGATCGGACGTCGAGGCCGCGGCCCCCGCCGACGGAGTGGTCGAGGAGCACGACCCGCCGCGAGCGCTGGAACCGTCGGAGGACACGGCCGAGCCCGGCCAGGAGCCGGACCCGAAGACCTCGAAGGGCTCCAAGAAGGTCTCCACCCGCCGCTGACCCCGGTTTTCCGGAGTGAGCCCGACCTCCCCGGTGAGACAAGGGAAGGTGCCCTGTCTCACCGGGGATTCCTCCGCGGGCGCCTGCTCAGTGGTGGGCCCAGCCACTCAGCACAGGGTGCTCCGTCAGCCACAGGGTGCACCCTGTGGCTCGCGTCCGAACCTCTGCTAGCAGAGGTTCGGGGTCACAGGAGGGGGACGACCAGGTCCCAGATGGCCCCCGCCACGGCATCCTTGGATGCCGGGCCGATGTCGATCACGTCGTCGGTGCCGCGCCGCAGCACGTGCACCGTGGTGTCGTCCTTGCCGAAGGTGGTGTCGACCCCGACCTCGTTGACGACCAGCACGTCACAGCCCTTGCGCGCCAGCTTGGTGCGGCCGTGCTCGAGCACCGACCCCGCGTCGTCGCCCGTCTCGGCCGCGAAACCGACGATCACCGAGACCCCGCTGCCGGAGTCACCACGCGTCTTGACGAGCCCCGCCAGGATGTCGGGGTTGCGGACCAGCGCCACCGAGGGCGCCGACTCGTCGGCCGAGCCGTCGGCCCCGCTCTCATGGGCCTTCTTCAGCTTGTGGGCGGCGATCTCGGCGGGCCGGAAGTCGGCCACCGCGGCCGCCATGACGACGACATCCGCGTCAGCCGCGGCCGCGCGCACCGCGGCCGCCATCTCCAGCGCGGTCTCGACCTCGACGGTCTCCACCCGGTCGGGAACGGCCAGTGCGGCAGTCGTGATCAGCGTGACCTGCGCCCCGCGGGCGGCAGCCGCCCGCGCCACGGCATACCCCTGCTTGCCGGACGAGCGGTTGCCGAGGTAACGCACCGGGTCCAACGGCTCCCGGGTGCCCCCCGCGGTGACCACCACCCGCCGCCCCTCGAGGTCGCCCCGACGTCGTCCGTCGGAGTGCGCCGACACGCCGTCGAAGCCGGTCGTCACCGACGTCTGGGCAGATGAGGTCGTGGATGCCGTTGCGGCACGGTTCAACTCGCGCTCACACACCGCGAAGAGCTGCTCGGGCTCAGGGAGCCGTCCCGGCCCGGTGTCGCGACCCGTGAGCCGCCCGGATGCCGGGGGCACGACGTGGACCCCGCGCTCGCTCAGTGTCGCGATGTTGGCCTGGGTGGCGGGGTGCTCGTACATCTCGGTGTGCATCGCCGGCGCCATGATGACCGGGCAGCGCGCCGTGAGGAGCACGGTGGTGAGCAGGTCGTCAGCCTGACCGCCGGCCGCGCGAGCCAGCAGGTCGGCAGTGGCCGGGGCGACGATCACGAGGTCGGCCTCCTGGCCGATCCGCACGTGCGGCACGTCGGAGATGGCGGACCACACGTCGGTGTGCACCGGCTTGCCCGACAGGGCGGACCAGGTGGCCTCACCGACGAAGTGCAGCGCCGACGCAGTCGGCACGACCGTGACGTCGTGGCCGGCCTCGGAGAGCAGCCGCAGCAGTGAGCAGGCCTTGTATGCCGCGATGCCCCCCGCCACTCCGAGGACGACCTTCACGTCGGTCAGGCCTCGGGGATGGGCTCGGCGGTGAGCAGTCCCTCGTTGATCTCGCGCAGCGCGATGGACAGCGGCTTCTCGTGCACCTCGGAGTCGACCAGCGGGCCGACATACTCCAGCAGCCCCTCCTGGAGCTGGGAGTAGTACGAGTTGATCTGGCGCGCGCGCTTGGCGGAGTAGAGCACGAGGGCGTACTTGGTGTTGGCGCGCTCGAGCAGCTCGTCGATGGGCGGGTTGGTGATGCCGATGGGGTCAGCCAGCGTTCCGGACACGTCAGTCTCGCTTCGTTTCGGGTACGGGGGTTCGCATCAATGATACGAGGTCGCCAGCTGCGTGAGAAACGTCCTCGTTCACCACCGTCGCGTCGAACTCCGCAGCAGCAGCCAGCTCGACCCGTGCGGTGGACAGTCGGGCCTCCCGCTCCTCGGGGCCCTCGGTGCCCCGCCCGACGAGCCGGCGCACCAGCTCGTCCCACGAGGGTGGGGCCAGGAAGACGAACTGTGCCTCGGGCATGGTCCCGCGAACCAGGCGGGCCCCCTGCAGGTCGATCTCCAGCAGGGCCAACCGACCATCCTGGAGCGCACGCTCCACGGGAGCGCGCGGAGTGCCGTACTTCGCCCGGCCGTGCACCTCGGCCCATTCCAGGAACTCCCCGTCGCTCACCATCTCGTCGAAGCGTGCGTCGTCGACGAAGTGGTAGTGGACTCCTTCGACCTCGCCGGGCCGGGGGTGCCGGGTCGTCGTCGACACCGACAGCCAGACCTCCGGGTGGTTCTCCCGCACGAATGCCGCGACGGTCCCCTTCCCGACGGCCGTCGGACCCGCGAGGACGGTGAGGCGCGAGCGAGTCGTCACGACCGCCCGAAGCGGTTGATGAGCGCGGCCTGCTGGTTCAGTCCCAACCCGCGTACCCGTCGGCTCGTGGAGATGCCGACCTCCTCCATGATCTGCGCCCCGCGCACCCTGCCGACCCCGGGCAGGGACTCCAGGAGGGCGGACACGCGCATCTTCCCGATCACGTCGTTGTTCTTGCTCTCGGCGATGACCTCCTGCAACGACAGGCTCCCGCGCTTGAGGCGGTTCTTGACCTCCGCGCGCTCGCGGCGGGACGCAGCCGCCTTCGCCAAGGCGGCGGCACGCTGTTCGGGAGTGAGCGGCGGGAGTGCCACAGGCAGTTCCTTCGGGGACGTTGCGGGCGCTGGCTGCTCAACGTCCGACGGTTCGCGTTCGACCCTACAACGCAAGCCCCACCGAGGTCGTCCAGAGGGGCGACCCGCCGGGTGTCACCGTGCTGCTGCGGCCAACGCATCGGCGGACCGGCGTGCGGCGTCGCGCAGGTCGCCGGCACCGGGGCCGGCCGACAACACCTCGCGGCTGCTGGTTCCGAGCACCTGCCCCACCGCGGCACCGAACGTGGCGCGCACCCCTTCCGGCGTGCCGCCCTGCGCCCCGAGGCCGGGGACGAGCAACGGGGCAGCGGATGCCGTGAGGTCCAGTCCGAGGTCGACCACCGCACCACCCACGGTGGCTCCGATCACCAGTCCGACGCTCCCGAGGGACCCGGCGAGGCGGGCGGACGCATTGTCCGCGGTGGCTCCGTCGACCACCGAGCCGGCGACGCTGCGCTGGTCCAGCACGGCGTGCTGGACACCGGGCCCCTCCGGGTTCGAGGTCAGTGCGAGGACGAAGACGCCCCGTCCGGTGCGGGTCGCCAGGTCGATGGCCGGGCGCAGCGACTCGTAGCCGAGGAACGGGCTGAGGGTCACGGCGTCGGCCCTGACCGGGGAGGTCTCGCTGAGGTAGGCCTGCGCGTAACCGGCCATCGTGGTGCCGATGTCGCCGCGCTTGGCGTCGAGGAGGCAGAGCGTGCCGGCATCGCGCAGCCCCTCCAGGGTGCGCTCGAGCACTGCCACGCCGCGCGACCCGAACCGCTCGAAGAATGCCGCCTGCGGCTTGACGCACGCGACAGCACCACCGAAGGCCGCCACGCACGTCATGGCGAAACGCTCGAGGCCGTCGACGTCGTCGGCGAGCCCCCATTGGTCCAGCAGGCCGGGGTGCGGGTCGATGCCGGGGCAGAACGGCCCCAGCTCGTCCATCGCGGTGCGCAGCCGGGAACCGAAGGGCACCGGAGGGGTGGGCGCGGTCGTGGCGGGTGGGTGGGTCACGGGCGGACCATCCTGTCGTGGGCGATGCCGACGAGGTCGGCGAACCGCTCGAACCCGCGGCTGGTGATCTCAGCTTCCAGCTCGTCCACGACGCGCCGCGGTGCGCAGGGGTCGTTGAAGGTCGACGTGCCGACCTGCACGGCCGAGGCCCCGGCGGCCACGAGCTCGAGCGCGTCGCGGCCGGTGCGCACTCCCCCGACCCCGATGATCGGTGCCGGATGGAGCCGCTCGTCGCGCATCGCCGCGCTCACCTGCCAGATCGCCCGGACGGCAACCGGCCGGATGGCGGGCCCGGAGAGTCCGCCGGTGATCCCCGCGAGCTGCGGCCGGAGCAGGT
>JBDSNZ010000027.1:0-24705 GCA_039915055.1 Ornithinibacter sp. | reverse complement strand
TCCGGCTGCCCCGCCAGTTCGCCGACAACCGCCCCGTCGACCGGGGCAAGTCCTCGCTCATGGTCCTCGTCGACCAGCTCGACCTGCTGGCCGCCACGATGGACAAGGTCTTCGACGCCGTGTGCCGCTCCGACGCCGACGCCCTCGTGGCCCACGGCAGGTTCTTGGCCGAGAAGTTCGGGTCGGCTTCCACCGGAGGCGCGCTCGACGTGGGGTCGGGGCCCGACAGGCAGCGGCAACGCGGGTCAGCCGCCGCAGCCGAGCCCGCCTCTGCGACAGGGGGGGATAGCCCAGAGGATGCCGGTGGGCCGGGTCGCTTGCAGCCGCCACCGGGCAGGGGCTCCTGATGAGCCCCGAGCGCTCACCATCGAGCCCCTCGCCAGCGTCGAGCACGCCGCGCACGCCAACGCTCGTCGAGGCCGTCGACGTGGTCGGCCGGCTCGCCACCCACTCGGGGGGCGAGGTCGCCGCAGCCCGAGCCGAGGCCCTGGACCTCGCCGCTGCGGTCGCCGAGTCCGCGCCCCGGGCCGCTGAGGGCTGGGGCCTGGCGGTGGCCGGCGCCACCACCCAGGACTTCTTCGATGCGGCGAGCCGCGGCCGTCGCTGGCGGGGGTCTCCGACGGCCACCCTCAGCCTGCTCGCGGCCCAGGGCTCCCCACATACCACGGCCTACGCTCGGGCCCTGGCCGAGGTGGCGGCAGCTGCCTGCGGGCTCGGCGAGCCCACCATGCGCGTCATCGGGAACGCTGCCGTCGCAGCGGCCGCGCAGCTGTCCGTCGTGCGCGCGGTCGACCCGGCAGCGCTCCCGGCGACGGACGCCGTGTCGTCGGAACCGGCTGCTGCGCCCGTGCCGATCCGCACGACGGCCAGCTCCGAGGAGCGGCCGGAGGGAGGGGCCCCGGTGCCACCGGCCCCGGCACCCAGGAGTCTCGACGAGCTGTTGGCCGAGCTCGACGGCCTCATCGGGCTGCGGCGCGTCAAACGCGAGATCAACCGGCAGGTCGCCCTCCTGCGGGTGGAGAAGCTGCGCGTGGATGCGGGACTCAAGAGCGCCACGCTGACCCGGCACCTCGTCTTCACCGGCAACCCGGGGACGGGCAAGACGACGGTCGCCCGACTGGTCGGTGGCATCTACCAGGCGCTGGGGATGCTCTCGAGGGGGCACCTCGTCGAGGTCGACCGATCCGAGCTGGTTGCGGGCTACCTGGGTCAGACCGCGACCAAGACGGCTGACGTCGTCGCATCGGCCGCCGGTGGCGTGCTGTTCATCGACGAGGCCTACAGCCTGACGGGCAGCTTCACCGGGGCCGACCAGTACGGCCAGGAGTCCGTCGACACCTTGGTCAAGGAGATGGAGGACCGACGCGAGGACCTCGTGGTCATCGTGGCCGGCTACCCGGCGCCGATGAAGGCGTTCATCTCCGCGAACCCCGGTCTGGCGAGCAGGTTCCGGACCACGATCGAGTTCGAGGACTACACCGATGACGAGCTCGCCGAGATCCTCGGACACCTCGCGCGGGCGTCCGACTACGAAGTGGAGCCCGCCGCAGAGGAGCGTTTCCGTGAGGTGCTCGGTCGCACTCCGCGCGACAGCGGCTTCGGCAACGGGCGCTTTGCCCGCAACGCACTCGAGGGGGCCATCGGCCACCAGGCGTGGCGGCTGCGTGAAACTGCTGAACCGACCATCGACCAGCTGCGCATTCTCGTGGCTCGGGACTTCGACGTCGACGCGCTGGAGGAGGGAACCGGGTTCCCCGCACCCGCGTCGCACCGTGGACCTGCACCTGCGGACCCGCACTCCGGTGACCCCAGCACCGACCCGGGAGGCCGATCGTGAGCACCTCGCCCTCCCCGCCGACGTTCCCCTCGCTGATCGTCACGGCGACCCGCGAGCCCGGGCCCCGAGGGCGGCTGGAGGAGATGGTCGCGTCGGTTCGGGACACCCTGTCCGGCACCCCCGGGCGGATGAGGACCGTGGGCATCCTCACGATCGCGGCCACCCTGTTCTTCGGGCTCGCCGCCGGGCAGGCATTCAGGTCTGCTGACGGGGCACTGGGGCGTGCTGCCGCGAACTCCGACCAGCTCGTGCGGATCCAGGCCATCCAGACCAACGTGGTGCAGGCCGACGCCGACGCCACCAATGCCTTTCTCGTCGGGGGTCTGGAGCCGGTCGCCCAACGCGCGGACTACACCGATGCCGTCTCCGCGGCATCCGGTCTCGTCGCCGAGGCCGCACAGCACCAACCGGCCGACGGCGCAGCGCTCGGGGCGCTCAACCGCTCCCTCGTCGCCTACACCAGCCAGGTCGAGCAGGCCAGGGCGAACAACCGACAGGCCCTGCCGATCGGGGCGCAGTACCTCAAGGGCGCCAGCGCCGATCTGCGAACCACGGCCCTCCCCCTGCTGAAGAACCTGGGCGAGGCCAACACCGAGCGCGTCACCGAGGAGTTCGACCGAGCCGCGCGATCCGCCGTGTGGCTCGTCGGCGCCGGGGTGCTCACCCTGATCATCCTCGTGCTGGCGATGGTGTGGCTGGCCCGACGGACGCGGCGCTACCTCAACGTCCCGCTGGCAGGGGCAGCCCTCGTGGTTCTCGTGACACTGGTGCTGGGCACGGCCGGGCTCCTGAGCGTCCGGACGACGGTGGATGTCACCAGGGACGGGGTCTATGCGGCGACGTTGTCGACCGCCCAGGTGCGCACCGCGGGGTTCGACGCCAAGTCGAACGAGAGCCTCACGCTCATCGCGCGTGGCTCCGGGGCCGCGTTCCAGAAGGCGTGGCAGGGGTCGGCCGACACGGTGACCGCCGGGCTGGCCGAGCTGGCGCAGAACCCGGCGTCCTCCGGCCTCGCGCCGCTGCCCTGGTCCGACTACGCCTCGGTCCACCAGAAGATTCGAGCCCGTGACGACTCGGGGGACTGGGAGGGGGCGGTAGCGCTTGCCACGGGGCTGGGCAACGGCTCGGGGAACACCGCGTTCGCCGCGTTCGACGCGAGCTCCGGCACGCAGTTGGCGACCCTCAGTGAGCAGACCTCACGACAGCTCGGCGCCACCGGCGGCTGGCTCCCGGTGGCGGGGGCACTCGGGGTGCTGGCGGGCCTGCTCGCCGCCGCGAGCGCCTGGTGGGGCGTCTCCCTTCGACTGGAGGAGTACCGATGAACCGCAGTCCACAGCGTGTGCTCACGATGCTCCTCACGGTGGCCGCGGCACTGGCTGCCGGGGGTTGCGCGACGGCCGGTGTCTACGACCCGACGCCGCTGACCACGCGCTCGTCTCCGGCCGCGTCGTCGCCCGGCACGACCCCCACGCCGTCTCCGGCGCCGTCTGGTGGCGACGTCGTCACCGCCAACTGCCTGAAGTCCTACGCACCACCCGCGACGATGCCCACACCGGGACGGATGCCGGCCGGCAGCTACATGAGCACGATCAAGGATCGCGGTCGCCTCATCGCAGGGGTCTCCGCCGACTCACTCCTCCTCGGCGCCCGCAACCCGGTGAGTGGCCGGATCGAGGGCTTCGACATCGAGATGCTCCGTGGCGTCTCCCAGGCGATCTTCGGCACGCCTGACAAGATCGAGCTGAAGGTCATCACCGCCGCGCAGCGCCTGCCGGTCCTCAAGGACGGCAGCGTCGACATCGTGGCGCGCAACATGACCATCACGTGTGCTCGCTGGAAGGAGATCGCCTTCTCCAGCGAGTACTACCGCTCTGGCCAGAAGGTGATGGTGCGCCTCGGCGACACGCGCGGGAGCGGTGCCCCGATCAGGGGCATCGCGGACCTGGCCGGCAAGAAGGTCTGCGCCCCGAACGGGTCGACGAGCATGGACACGCTGCGCACCTTCACCCAGGTCCAGGCCGTGGGGGCCGACACCCACACCGGATGTCTGGTGCTGTTCCAGCAGGGCATGGTCGACGCCATCACCGGCGACGACACGGTGCTCGCGGGTCTGGCCGCCCAGGACCCCTACGCCGAGGTCGTCCAGGCGCCCGCCTTCACGGCCGAGCCGTACGGGCTCGGCGTCAACCAGGAGCACGTGGACTTCGTGCGCTTCGTCAACGGTGTGCTCGCGCAGATGCGTGCCGACGGTCGGTGGGCCAAGAGCTATGACACCTGGCTCGCCGACTCGTTGGGCAAGGCGCCGGCCCCCCCACAGCCCGTGTACGGGCGGGCTCCATGATCTCTGCCATGAGCCGCGCGACCGCTCCGAGCGCGCCCGGCCGGCTCGGCCAACCGCTGCTGGCTGCTGACGCACTGCGCTACCTGGAGGCCTTGGGGACGTGGCGCGACGCGCGCCGGGCCGAGCTCGACGTGCTCGACCAGGCGGTGCTCGCCGACGCCGACGCAGCGGAGCACACCAGCGATCTGATGCTCGCGATGGCCCTCTGGAAGGCGGTTGCTGACCGGCACGACCTCCTCGTGTCGACCTGGGACTCCGGCAGGGTCGGGCCGAACGAGCTCGAGCGCCTCTCGACCCTCGTCTGGGGGCGGCTCGATTCCCTCACGGCCCGACCTCCGGCGACGCCCGGTGGTGGCTCCCTGGTGCCCCAGGTGCAGGTGGGCGCCCTTGCCGTCTCGCTCCCGGAGGCTTGTCGGCTCTCTGACGCGCTCGCTGCCTCGTTGGGTGCCCGGCTGGGCCTGGACCCCTCGGAGGCCGACGTCCTGGCTCGGCTGCGGGGGCTGCGCGCCTCCGTCGAACGGGTCCGTGACCTCGTCGAGCGGGAACCTGCCCGGGAGCGTGCGGCAGCCTGCGCGGTGCTCGACCGGCTCGACACGCGCACGACCGACGTGACGGCCAGAGCCAGGCGTGGTGCCGACGTGGGCGGCCTGCTCGGTCCGCTGGAGCAGGATGCGGCCCGCGCCGAACGAGACCTGATCGTGGGCGGTTCGACGCGCCGCGCACGCGCCCACGACGTTGCCAGCGCCAGGGCGCTTCGCGATGAGCTGGGGGCACGGGGAGCGGCACTGCAGCGCCTCGCTGCACGATGTGTGGCCAGGGTCACCCCGGCTCCACGTCTTGCGGTGCCCGACGTGGCCGCGCTCGGACCAGTACCGAGCGACCCCGACGCGGTGGATGTCTACCTGGCGCGGCTCGAGTCCGTGGGCCGGGCGATGACGATGGCCCAGGATGCCTACAGCGGCGCCCTGGCGGAACCGGACGAGCTGGGACTCACCCTCGGTGCATTCGCCGCCAAGGCCGTTGACCGGCGCACGCCACCTCGTTCCGAGGCGGCCAGTGCAGACCTCGCCGAGCTGGAGCGACGCACGCGGGAGTCGCTGGAGCGTGAGCCGGTCGACCTGGTGCGCACCCGGGCCCTGGTGGATGCCTATGTGGCCTATCTCGGCAGCGTCGGTCGACACGGGTCAACCACGCACCGAGACGAGGGCGGGACGGCATGACCGCGACAGCTTGCGCGCAGCCCGGCTGCACCGGTGCAGTTCTCGACGGGTACTGCGACGTCTGCGGATCCCCCGGTCCGGGGGAGACCGCGACGGACAGCGGCTCCATCGGCGGCGCGTCCGCGCGATGCGCGCAACCGGGGTGCACGGGCGCGGTGGTGGACGGCTACTGCGACGTCTGCGGGTCGCCGGCAGCGCCGCGGTCTGAAGGAATGTCGCCGACCGGTGTCTCGGTCGCGACGATGCCGGCCGCCCTGGTTCAGTCGCCGTCGACGGTCTCGCGTGCCTCGAACCAGCTCGCCTCGACAGCCCTGGGCTCGGCCCGCGCCGGCGCAGCAGGGAGCAGGGCGACCCGAAGGGTCGGCACCTCCTCGACCCGGTTACGGGGCGCGCGCCTGGGGGCGGGACTGACCTCGATCCCACCGGTGCCCGCGATCGATGCCGCAGGTGCGGTCCTCACCGACCCCATGGTCCGTGAGGACCGGAGGACGTGTCCGTCGTGCGGGTCGCCCGTGGGGCGTTCCCGCGACGGTGAGGTCGGGCGGACCGAGGGCTTCTGCCCCAGCTGTCGCAACCCGTTCTCCTTCACGCCGAAGCTGCGTGCGGGTGATGTGGTGGGTGGCCAGTACGTCGTCGCCGGAGCCATCGCACACGGTGGTCTTGGCTGGATCTACGCGGCGCGCGACCGCAACGTGTCCGACCGCTGGGTGGTGCTCAAGGGCCTGTTGAACTCCGGCGACGCGGACGCGTTGGCAGCGGCCATCGCCGAGCAGCAGTTCCTGGCCCAGGTCGAGCACCCGCTCATCGTCGAGATCTACAACTTCGTGACGCACGAGGGTGCCGGCTACATCGTCATGGAGTACGTCGGTGGCACCTCCCTCAAGGACCTCCTCAAGGCAAGGATGAGGGCTGCCGGCGGCACCTACGATCCGCTGCCCGTCGACCAGGCGATCGCGTTCATCATCGAGGTCCTGCCCGCGTTCCAGTACCTGCACGACCTCAATCTGCTCTACTGCGACTT
The DNA here is from genome assembly GCA_039915055.1 of Ornithinibacter sp. GTDB lineage: Bacteria > Actinomycetota > Actinomycetes > Actinomycetales > Dermatophilaceae > Fodinibacter. Next base: position 18,286 of record JBDSNZ010000027.1, on the reverse strand, counting down.
CAAACCCGACAACCTCATCCAGGTGGGGGATGCCGTCAAGCTCATCGACCTCGGGGGAGTGCGTCGGATAGATGACCTCGACTCCGCCATCTACGGCACGGCGGGATACCAGGCGCCCGAGGTCGCACACGTCGGCCCCTCGGTGGCCTCGGACATCTACACGATCGGTCGCACCCTCATCGTGCTGGCCATGGAGTTCCGTGGCTACCAGAGCACCTACCTCGCTTCCCTCCCCTCCCTCGAGGAGACGCCGCTCTTCCGCCAGCACGACTCCCTCTACCGGCTGCTGCTCAAGGCGTGCGCCCCGGACCCGGCCGATCGTTTCGTCTCGGCGGACGAGCTGCGGGTGCAGCTGCTCGGAGTGCTCCGCGAGGTGGTCGGAGCCGAACGCGAGGGAGCGGCCGAGCACTCCACGTCCTCGATCCTCTTCGATGCTCCGACGGTTGCCGAGGACTCCCTCGACTGGCAGGACCTCCCGCGTCTACGCAGCGATGACGGCGACCCGCAGATGCCGTGGCTGCGCACGGTGAGCATCGAGGACCCGCTCCAGCGGCTCGCTGCGCTCGAGGGCGCACCGGCGAGCAGCCCCGAGGTGCTGCTCGCCCGTGCCCGGACAGCACTCGAGGCCGGGAAGCTCGACCGGGTCGACGACGCCGTCCGGGCGCTGCTCGCTGACGACCCCTGGGAGTGGCGAGCCATCTGGATGTCGGGCCTGGTGGCCCTGGCGCGTGGGCAGACGGCCGAGGCGCAGAGTGCCTTCAATGCGGTGTACGGGCAGGTGCCCGGTGAGCTGGCGCCCAAGCTCGCACTCGCGTTCGCCTGCGAGACCGGGGGTGCCACCGACGTCGCCGAGTCGCTCTACGTGGTCTGCGCGCGCACGGACGCCACCTACATCGCGCCGGCCGCCTTCGGCCTCGCCCGGATTCGATCCGGACGAGCCGATGTCGAGGGAGCGGTTCGTGCGCTCGACCTCGTCCCCGTGACGAGTCGTGCGTTCACCCGGGCGCGCCGCCGCCGCGCCGGTCTGCTCGCCGGGTCCGGCGGTGGGCTGGCTTCCCTTGCCGCCGCGCTCGACAGCATCGAGAGCCTCACGATCGACCCCGTCGACCGGTCCCGTTTCCGCGTCGAGGTGCTCGGAGCGGCGCTGGCCCTGGTGCAGGAGCGGGGCGCCGACGCGAGCGTCGTCATCGCCGGGCACCCCGCAGCCGAACCCGCTCTGCGGGACGGGCTCGAGCAGGCATACCGCGACCTCGCCGGTCATGCACCGACCCGCGAGGACCGGATCCACCTCGTGGACCGGGCGAACGCGGTGCGTCGTTGGACGCTGCGATGACGCGCTCACCGGCTGCGGCCGAGGTCGGGCCCGAAGGAGCGGCGGTTGCGGGTCGTGCGCCGGGAGAGCTGGTCTGCTCGTCGTGCGGCAGCCACGTCGCTGCGGGTGAGCGGTTCTGCGAGGGTTGTGGTGCCGACCTCGGCCTGCCGACCCCTGCGGGTTCGCCCACCCCCGGTGAGGACGATGCGGTTCCCCGCCGTGCCGCCGCGCAAGCAGCGGCTCGGCAGGGCGCCGCACCATGCCACGAGTGCGGGGGTGAGGTCGCGGACGACGGCTACTGCACGGTGTGCGGAGCGGCCGCGATCAGTGCGCGCAACCACTACTCGGAGCAGCCGGCTCCGTGGGTGGCCGCCGTCTGTGACCGTGGGCTTCGCCACACCCGCAACGAGGATGCCGTCGCTCTCGCTGCCACTCCCGAGCCCGGTGGCGACGCCGTCCTGGTCGTCTGTGACGGGGTCTCCTCCTCGACCGCCTCCGACGTGGCGAGTCTGGCTGCGGCCGGTGCGGCACGTGACGTGCTGGCCGCCAGGGCTCAACCGTCCACGAGTGGCCTCGCCGCCGTGGTGGCTGCCAGCACGAAGGCGCTGGTGCTGGCGACCGATGCGGCCAACGACGCAGTCATCGCGAACACCACGACGGGTCCCGGCAACCCGGCGTCGTGCACCTTCGTCGCCGCCGTCCTGCACGGCCGGGAGCTCACGGTGGGATGGGTCGGCGACAGCCGTGCCTACTGGCTCCCCGAGGCCGGGTCTGCCCGGTTGCTGACCGTCGACGACTCGTTCGCCGCCGAGCAGATGGCCCAGGGCGTGCCTCGAGCTGCCGCGGAGAATGGGCCCCAGGCACATGCGATCACGCGGTGGCTCGGCATCGACGCACCTGACCACACACCGCGAACGGTGTCCCTGGACCTGGTCGGCCCGGGTTGGCTCCTGGTCTGCTCCGACGGCCTGTGGAACTACTGCTCGGAGCCACAGGACGTCGCCGCCCTGGTCACATCCACGAGCAGGGCGTCCGGGTCGGAACCGCTGCGCCTCGCCGGGGCCCTCGTCGACTGGGCCAACGCGCAGGGAGGGCAGGACAACATCACGGTGGCACTCGCGCGAGTCGGGCCAGGTCCACCGGATCCCAGTGCCCAGCCCACCCAGCCCATCGCGGTGTCGGCCCAGCAGCCCACGCCCCACCGAGAGGAAGTCCAGCACGATGGCAACATTCTCAGCTGACGTCTACCAGAACGAGTTCCTGCCGGACGGTGGCACCGACGTCCATGCCATCGTCACGATCGCCTGTTCCGGCGCCGGCGGAGCGGGGCAGTCTGGTTCCGGTGACGCCGCCGAGATCGTCATCGTCGACACCTCGGGCTCGATGAGCGGCGAGAACATCGTTGCGGCCCAACGCGCCGCCGCCGCCGCACTCGATCAGGTGCTCGAGGGCGTCTGGTTCGCCGTCATCGCGGGGAACCACGGGGCGCAGCTCGCCTACCCTCAGGACGGCCGGTCCGCCATGGTTCGCATGGATGCTCGGACGCGTGCCGATGCCCAGGCGGCGGTCGCAGGGCTCCGGGCGGACGGGGGCACCGCGATGGGAACCTGGCTGGCGCTGGCGAACCGGCTCTTCGCGGCCGTCCCCGGCGTGACGCAGCGGCACGCCATCCTGCTGACCGACGGGAACAACCAGCACGAGACCCCGGCCCAGCTCGATGCGGCGGTGGACGCGGCCCGCGGCCGCTTCCAGTGTGACTGTCGCGGTGTGGGTTCCGCATGGCAGGTGGCTGAGGTTCGGACCATCGCCACGGCTCTGCTCGGGAGTATCGGCTTGATCGCCGACGCGCGTGAGATGGCAGCCGACTTCGAAGGCATCATGCGGCAGTCGATGGGCCGCGGTGTCGCCGGCGCCTCACTGCGCGTGTGGGCCCCACAGGGGGCGCAGGTGATCTTCGTCCGTCAGGTGGCGCCGACCGTCGAAGACCTCACGACGCGGCGCCAGGAGGTGAATGCGCTGACCGGCGCGTACCCGACTGGCGCCTGGGGAGACGAATCGCGCGACTACCACGTCGCCGTGCGCCTGCCCTCGAAGGCGGTGGGCCAGGAGCAGCTGGCTGCGCGGGTGCAGGTCGCCGTCGACGACGCGGTGCTCGCCCAGGGCCTCGTCAAGGCGATGTGGTCCAACGACGACACCCTCACGACGCGGATCGACCCGTCGGTCGCGCACTACACCGGCCAGACGGAGCTGGCTGAGGCCATCCAGGACGGCCTGGCGGCGAAGGCGGCAGGCGACACCGACACGGCGACCGTGAAGCTGGGTCGGGCCGTGCAGCTCGCGGTCGAGACGGGCAACGAGGAGGCGACCACGCGGCTGCGCAAGATCGTGGAGATCGAGGATGCCGGCACCGGCACGGTGCGACTGAAGCGCAGCGTCAGCAAGCTCGACGAGATGGCACTCGACACGGCATCCACCAAGACCACCAGGGTGAAGAAGTGAGAAGCCCCTCCCCGACGTCAGGTCGCGAGCCACGGGTGGCACGAGCATGAGCACCTTCACCTGTCCGAACGCTCACCCGTCGACGTCGAGCGACTACTGCGACGTCTGCGGGGTGCCCATCGGAGCAGAAGCCAAGGCATCAGCCGGGTCGGCGGCGACACCCGAACCAGGCGCGAGCGGTGCGGGTGTCGGCGCGGGGCAGCCGCCGGCGAGCGGCGCCAGCGCCCCCACCCAGTGCCCGAACTGTGGTTCGCCACATGACGCGGCGGCCTTGTTCTGCGAGGCGTGCGGCTACGACTTCACCACGGGCACGATGCCCCGGCCACCAGACCCCTCCCCTCTCGCCGTCCCGGACGTAGGCGCGGCACCAGCGCCGGACCCTGCCCCGCTGGCCCCCGCCATCCCGGTCGAGTGGGTCGCGGAGGTCTGGGTCGACCCGGACTGGTACGCGGTCCAGGAGAGCGAGGAGGCGTGCCCGTCGCCCGGCCTTCCGGTGATCGTGGTGCTCGCGGCCAAGAGCGTGCTCATCGGCCGGCCGTCCACGAGCCGGAACATCCATCCCGAGATAGACTGCACCGGCGACTCCGGGGTGAGTCGCCGACAGGCGCAGCTGAGCACCGATGGTCAACGGTGGTGGGTCGAGGACCTCCAGTCCGCGAACGGCACCTTCGCCGGACCGGCCAGCGGACCCCTGCCGAGTGACCAGCTACCGCCGGGCCAGCGCCGTGAGCTCTCCGAGGACGATCGGATCTACGTCGGGGCATGGACGCGGCTTGTCGTGCGCCGGGCCACGCCCGAGGAACGGCGGCACTAGGTCGCGCGGACGCGTCGGGGGAGGTCCGCACCCCCGATGTGCCCGTCACCTCGAGCGCGGCGGGGGTGGCGGGTGCACATCAACGGGTGGAGTGGAGAGAGCCATGACGCGCCGAGCGGTCTGAGTCGCGTCGGTCCGTGCAGCTATGCTCGTGACACGCGACCGACCTCTCGCCAGGTCTGTCGTCAGGCCCCCGGACGTACGCGTCGCGGGGGCCGCTTCATGACGTCGCGGCCAGGTCAGGGCAGGACATACGAAGGGGGCGCATGCCAGCACGGGCGCAGAGAGCGTCCCGACGTGGCTTCGGCAAGCTGCGACGCCTCCCGTCCAGAGGGTGGCAGGCGACCCGTGTCGGGCCCGACCTCGAGCGGCACGCCGCTCCGCACACGTTCGATTCGACGATGGACGGCGAAGCCTGGCGGGCGGCCGCGCACCGGCGGACCGACGCTGACGACTGGCTGCCGCCCGCACAGCGCCAGCGCCGCCGCGGGCTCACGTTCGAGGCCCATACCGACCGCTGGCTCGAGGTTCGCGTGGTGACGCCGAGCACGCGGCAGCTGTACCGCGGCATCCTCGACCGCTCCCTCGTGCCGGCATTCGGTGACCGGCTCATGACCCGCATCACCCACCCGGCACAAGGCCTACAAGCCGCGAAGGCCGCCCGGGCGGAGATCGCCGACGGTAAGGCGACGATCCACTGGGAGCACGTCAAGGTCGACCTCGGGCTGGCATGAGCTACCGGGTCGAGGTCGCGCCAGCCACGCCACGTCAGATTCGCAGGCTCGACCCTCCCACCAGGCGCCGCATCCAGGCGGCCATCGAGCTGCTGGCCCATCAACCGCGACCAGGCGGGGCCAAGAAGCTGGTCGGCGGTGAGGGCGAATGGCGGGTCCGTTCCGGCGACGACCGCAGCATCTACGAGATCCACGAACCACCCTCCTCGTGCTGGTCCTCGTCGCCGGACACCACCGCAACATCCACTGCCGCAGACATTGCGCCGTTCACGGTCCTGGCGATGAGCGCGTCCGCGTCACGAGTGATGTCCATGCGGGAGTAGTCACGCAAAAGATCGGAGGGGACGCACCTAGATGTGCGTGGCCTCCGATCGTCTGCGTGTGGCCGGGTGCGGGCGCTATGGGATGCCGGGGCGCGGGCATGCCGTGAGCGTGCAACGCACCCGTGCGGACCTGCCGCGAGTCGCGCTTTCCCGGGTCAGCAAGGGCGCAGGGATGCCACGCTGCTGGGGTGATCAGCAGAGAAGCGCGGCGGCGAGGCCGCGAGCCCCGTGCGCGGTCCGATTGTGGTCCGAATGCCGAGGCGGCACTGGACGTCCTGGAGTTGACTGACTTCGCCTGGCACGACTGCTACGGCGAGGTGCCGCCTCCGGATCGCATGATCGACGACTTTGTCCGCGTGGCCAAGGGGGCTTGCGCACCTTGGCTCGAACCCAGCCGAACGAGGGCGGACTCCTCGATCAGCCAGGACGTGCTCATGACCACGCATCGGACATGAGCGTGTCGTCGCCAAGGTCGGGCAGGAGCTTGGCCACCGCCCGAAGGTCACCCGCGGTCACCGAACCGGCCGTGCGTCGGGCCTCCCGATGAAGGTGTCGGCGCAGGTACTCGGTCCGCGAGATGCCCAGTCGGGCGGCCTGCTCATCGAGCAGGCTGAGGTCTTCAGCGGGGAAGTTGCGAATCAACACGTCGGGCATGGTGCGCCTCCAAGACATCGAGCGATATCACCCGGTCGTCACGCACTCAGGTGCCGCTGTTCGGCGCAGGTGTCAGGCGGGGCCGCCGGATCGCATGGCGGACGTAGACGACACCGTTGTCGAATCGTCGTTGGTCAATCAGCTGGAGGTCGAGGCGTACGCCTGGAGGCAGCGCCGGCTTGCCGCCGCCGACGAGGACCGGGAACAACAGCAGCACGCACTCGTCGACCAGGCCCTGGCGGAAAGCTTCGGCCGCGAGTCCCGCGCCTCCGATGCTCAGGTCCGCGACGGAGGTCTCCTTGAGCCGTCTCACCGCCTCGGGCTCGAAGTGCCGCTCGATCCTCGTGCGCGCTGTCGACACATCGGTGAGTGAGGTGGAGTAGACGATCTTGTCGGCATCACGCCAGATCCCGGCGTACTCGCGGACCACAGGGGGCTCATTCGTCAACCAGGCGTCGCTCTCCCACACACGCATCGTCTCGTACATGCGTCGCCCGTAGAGCGACGTGCCGATCTGCCGCTCGTGTTCGTTCCAGAACGCGTGCACCTCCTCGTCCGGCACGGACCAGTCGAACGAACCCGTCTCGTCCTCGACGAAGCCGTCGAGCGAGGTATTGGCCGCGTAGATCAACTTACCCATGGAGCCCTCCGTCCAGACGCGTGCAACAGCATGCGATGTCACACAGGCACAGTCAACAACACCGACGGCGAGATCGAGGGTCTGGGGGGACCCGTGGCGCACCACCTCGGGGGCTGTCCCGCGAGGGAAATGTGGGCACGCGCAATCTCACGATGAACCCTCCGCGGGTCCTCGTCAGGGCCCTCGGACGTTGGGTGCGTCTCGGAGCCGATCTACGTCCTCTGGGACTGTGGGCACGGATGGTGCACGCACCAGAGCCCCTGAACCTGTTTGCGCAGGTCAGAGGGTCTTCCAGGTGGTGCCCCCGGTAGGATTCGAACCTACGCTCCCGCCTCCGGAGGGCGGTGCTCTATCCCCTGAGCTACGGGGGCCGATGTGGCCAGCCCGGGGAAGATCATGCTTTCCCCGGCGCTCCGTGAGGTTAGCAGCCTAGGGTTGGTCCCATGCAATCCGGGATCGAGGGGCCGGGTCATGCACCGCTCGTCCTCATCTGTGATGACACCGAGGCGATCCGTCGTCTGGTGCGGATCAACCTCGAGCTCGCGGGATACGAGGTCGAGGAGGCCGCGGACGGCCACGAGGCGATGGCCCGGCTCATCGACCCCATGCGCGACCCCCCGGCAGTCATCGTCCTGGACTCCCAGATGGGTCCGTACGACGGGTGGTGGACGATCGCAGCCATCCGCGCCCACCCCCGCCTGGACAAGGTTCCCGTGCTCCTCCTCACGGCCGCGGTGATGGCGCACAGCGCGCCGGAGGCGTCCGACGCGGGGTTCGACGCCTTCTTGCTGAAACCCTTCGACCCCGATGCCCTGGTTGCGACCGTCTCACGGCTCGCGGCCGGGGTCAGGAGGACGGGGCCGGGCCAATAGAATCGGGAGGGTGACTCCCGAACAGCTCGCGGCCGAGATCCGCGGCGCACTCCAGTCCGCCGTCGACGCAGGTGACCTGGTGGTTGCCGTGCCCGCGGAGGTCAGGGTCGAGCGCCCGCGCAACCGCGACCACGGCGACTGGTCGACCAACATCGCGCTGCAGCTGGCCAAGGGCGCGGGCCTGCCGCCGCGGGACGTCGCGGATCGTCTGGCCGAGCGGGTTCGCGCGATCGAGGGCGTGAGGTCCGTCGAGGTCGCAGGGCCCGGGTTCCTCAACGTCGCCCTGGAGGCGGCGAGCGCGGCCGAGCTCGCCAGGTCCGTCGTGGAGGCGGGGCCGGCATACGGCCGCAACGACTCAGAGGCGGGCCACGTCATCAACATCGAGTTCGTCTCGGCCAACCCCACCGGGCCGCTGCACCTCGGGCACACTCGCTGGGCCGCTCTGGGCGACGCGATGGCGCGCCTGCTCAAGTCGTCCGGGGCCACGGTGAGCACCGAGTACTACGTCAACGACGCAGGCGCCCAGATGGACCGCTTCGCGGCGTCGGTGCTGGCCCGTGCCAACGGCGAGCCCACCCCGGAGGGGGGCTACCCGGGGTTGTACGTCGACGATCTCGCCCGTCGTGCGGTCGCCGACCACCCCGGCATCCTCGACCTACCCCACGACGAGGCGGTGGCCGCGGTCCGGGAGCACGCCTACCGCGCACAGCTCGCAGAGATTCGCGACACCCTGGAGGCATTCGGCGCGCAGTTCGACGTGTTCTTCTCCGAGAGCGAGCTCCACGACGGCGGCGCCGTCGAGAGCGCGGTGGCGCGGCTGCGTGAGCAGGGCCACGTCTTCGACGAGGGAGGTGCGGTGTGGTTGCGCACGACCGACTTCGGGGACGACAAGGACCGCGTGCTGATCCGCGCCGATGGTGAGCCCACCTACTTTGCGGCCGACGCCGCGTACTACCTGAGCAAGAAGGATCGCGGATTCGACGAGAAGATCTACCTCCTGGGCGCCGACCACCACGGCTACGTCAACCGCCTGAAGGCGATCGCGGCCTGTGCCGGGGACGACCCGGAGCACAACATCGAGGTGCGCATCGGGCAGCTCGTGAACCTCAACGGCGCCAAGCTGAGCAAGCGTGCGGGCAACATCATCGAGCTCCGCGACCTCATCGGCTGGATCGGGGTGGATGCCGTGCGCTACACGCTCGCGAGATATCCCGCCGACAGCCCGCTCTCGCTCGACGGCGAGGAGCTGCGCAAGCAGACCAACGACAACCCGGTGTTCTACGTGCAGTACGCGCACGCTCGCACGGCCAACGTCGCGCGTCTCGCGGGGGAGGACGGCGTGCACCGTGCAGACGGTTTCGACGCGGCGCTGCTCACCGATCCTGCCGAGGCCGCCCTGCTCGCAGTGCTCGGCGACTTCCCGCGAGTCGTGGCTCAGGCGGCGCACCTGCGTGAGCCGCACCGGGTGGCTCGCTACCTCGAGGAGCTCGCCGGCCGCTTCCACAGGTGGTATGACACCTGTCGCGTGCGGCCGATGACGGCCGACGAGGAGATCACCGACCTCCACCGCAGCCGGCTGTGGCTCAACGACGCGACCCGGCAGGTCCTCGCCAACGGTCTCGACCTGCTCGGCGTCAGCGCGCCCGAGCGCATGTGAGCGAGTGAGCGATGCGTTCCCACGAGGCCGGAGTCCTGCACGCCGAGGGCTATGGGGGACCCCCGATCTACCTTCCCTCGTCCTCCGAGGCGATGGGGCTCCACTCGCAGCTCTGGGCGCGCTCGGTCGAGCGGGACGGTGAGGGCCGCCTCTGTGTGGCGGGAGTGGCCGTGACCACGCTCGCGCAAGAGCACGGAACGGCGGCCTACGTGATGGATGAGGACGACTTTCGCTCGCGTGCAAGAGAGTTCAGGGAGTCGTTCGCCCGTGCCTTCGCCAGCACCGGGGGAGCCGACGTCTACTACGCAGGCAAGGCGTTCCTCTGCACCGCCGTGGCCCGCTGGGTCCAGGAGGAGGGCCTGCACCTCGACGTCTGCACGGGGGGCGAGCTCGCGGTCGCGCGCCGCGCCGAGTTCCCTGGCGCGCGAATCGGATTCCATGGCAACAACAAGACCGTCGACGAGATTCGGGCGGCGCTCACCTATGGGGTCGGTCGGATCGTCGTCGACAGCTTCCAGGAGATTGATCGCATCGCACTCGTGGCGGGTGAGCTCGGGGTCCGCGCCCCGGTCATGGTGCGGGTCACCGTCGGGGTGGAGGCACACACCCACGAGTTCATCGCGACCGGCCACGAGGACCAGAAGTTCGGTTTCAGCCTGACCGGTGGCCAGGCCGAAGAGGCCGTCAGCCGGATCCTCGCCCGCCACGACGTGCTGGACCTGCGAGGCCTGCACAGCCACATCGGCAGCCAGATCTTCGACACGGACGGCTTCGAGATCGCAGCGCGGCGCCTGCTCGGGCTGCACGCCGCGGTGGCGGTCGATCACGGGATCCACCTGCCCGAGATCGACCTCGGGGGCGGATACGGCATCGCCTACACCTCCCAGCACCACCCGCTGGGGGCCGCGGACCTCGCGTCGCGCCTCGCGGAGATCATCCGGCTCGAGATGGTCGCGGTCGGTGGCGACGTCGCAAAGAACCCTCCGAGGGTGTCCATCGAGCCGGGCCGCGCGATCGTCGGTCCCAGCACCTTCACCCTCTACGAGGTGGGCACGGTCAAGGAGGTCGAGATCGGCAACGGACACCGCAGGACCTACGTCTCGGTCGACGGGGGGATGAGCGACAACGCGCGACCGGCGCTCTACGAGGCGGACTACTCGTGCACGCTCGCAAGCCGCCTCTCCACAGCGCAGCCGCGGCTTTCCAGGGTGGTCGGTCGGCACTGCGAGAGCGGTGACATCGTGGTGCTCGACGAATACCTCCCAGCGGACATCGCACCCGGTGACCTGGTCGCGGTCCCCGGAACCGGTGCCTACTGCCGCAGTCTTTCCAGTCAGTACAACCACACCCCTCGCCCACCGGTCGTGGTAGTTCGTGGCGGCCGCTCACGGGTGGTCGTCCGTCGTGAGACCATCGAGGACCTGCTCGCCCTCGACGTGGCGGACTGACCCGTGGTCCCCCAGATCGAGGAGATGGACTCCACCATGTCGCACGAGACCGGCGCCCCCTTGCGCGTCGCCCTGCTGGGCTGCGGCGTCGTGGGCTCCTCCGTGGCCACGATGCTGCTCGAACACGCGGACGATCTTGCGGCGCGCGTGGGTGCTCGACTCGAGCTGGTCGGCATCGCGGTGCGGCGACCGCAGCGCTCCCGGCCCGACGTGCCCGTGGGCCCCGAGCTGTTCACTGCCGACGCCGACGAGCTGGTGACCCGGGCCGACATCGTCGTCGAGGTCATCGGCGGCATCGACCCCGCCCGTGAGCTCATCCTGCGGGCGATGGCACACGGAGCCTCCGTCGTCTCGGCCAACAAGGCACTGCTCGCCGAGGACGGTCCGACGCTGTACGCCGCCGCCGACGAGCACGACGTCGATCTCTACTACGAGGCCGCCGTCGCTGGCGCCATCCCGATCCTGCGGCCGATCCGGGAGTCCCTGGCGGGCGACGACATCCGCAGGGTGCTCGGTATCGTCAACGGCACCACCAACTTCGTCCTCGACAAGATGGACGTCTCCGGGGCGGGCTTCGCCGAGACGGTCGAGCAGGCTCAGGCCCTCGGTTACGCAGAGGCAGACCCGACTGCGGACGTCGAGGGCTTCGACGCGGCAGCCAAGGCCGCGATCCTCGCGAGCCTCGCCTTCCACACGCGGGTCGCAGCGTCGGACGTGCATCGGGAGGGGATCACGGACGTCACGGCTGCCGACATCCAGGCGGCCCGCGAGATGGACTGTGTGGTCAAGCTCCTCGCGATCTGCGAGCGGGTGCAGGGTCCCGACGGTGCTGAAGCTGTCAGCGTGCGGGTCCACCCGGCGATGATCCCGCGCAGTCATCCCCTGGCGAGCGTGCGGGACGCGTTCAACGCCGTCTTCATCGAGGCCCGTGCTGCTGGTGAGCTGATGTTCTACGGCCGCGGTGCAGGGGGTGACCCCACGGCGTCAGCTGTGCTCGGCGACATCGTCGCGGTCGCCCGACACAAGGTGGCCGGCGGTCGGGGGCCGGGTGAGTCGGCGTATGCGGACCTGCCGGTCGTCGACATGGGCTCGGCGATCACGCGGTACCACATCAGCCTCGATGTCGCAGACCGGCCGGGCGTGCTGGCGCAGGTGGCCAGCGCCTTTGCGGTGCACGGGGTCTCGATCGAGACCGTGCGCCAGCAGGTCGCCCCGGGTGGCGGCGAGCGAGCACGGCTGGTGATCGTGACCCACGCGGCGACGGACGCGGCCCTCGCGGCCACCGTGGAGGATCTGGCGGCGCTGGACTCGGTCGACGACGTCGCGGCTGTCATGCGAGTGGAAGGGGAGTGACGTGGCGCACCTGTGGCGTGGGGTGATCAGGGAGTATGCCGCTCGGTTGCCGCTCCTGGAGGGAGCACCAGTGGTGACACTCCAGGAGGGCGGCACGCCGCTGATCCCCTGTGAGGGGCTGTCCGAGCTGACCGGGGCCAACGTCCTGGTGAAGTTCGAGGGGCTCAACCCCACCGCCTCGTTCAAGGACCGAGGGATGACCGCGGCGATCTCGGTGGCCAAGGGCCGCGGGGCGAAGGCGGTCATCTGTGCCAGCACCGGAAACACGAGTGCGAGTGCGGCGGCCTATGCCACGAAGGCCGGGATGACGTGCGCCGTGCTGGTGCCGGACGGCAAGATCGCGATGGGCAAGCTGAGCCAGGCCGTCGCGCACGGAGCGACGCTCATCCAGGTCGAGGGCAACTTCGACGACTGCCTGACCGTGGCGCGCAAGCTGGCCGAGGCATATCCCGTCGAGTTGGTGAACTCGGTCAACCCCGCACGGATCGAGGGCCAGAAGACTGCGGCCTTCGAGGTGGTCGACGCGCTCGGCGATGCGCCTGACATCCACATCCTGCCGGTCGGCAACGCGGGCAACATCACGGCATACTGGCAGGGCTATCGTGAATACGCCTCTCCCACTGCCGGTCTGGGAGGCGAGATCATCCAACCGGTGGCAACGAGGCTTCCGCAGATGTGGGGCTACCAGGCCGCCGGAGCAGCGCCGATCGTCCTCGGCCACCCGATCGACGAACCCGAGACGGTGGCCACGGCGATTCGCATCGGCAACCCCGCCTCGTGGCGACAGGCCGAAGCCGCTCGCGACGAGTCCGGTGGTCGGATCGAGGCAGTGACGGACGAGGAGATCCTTCGGGCGCACCGACTGCTGTCCTCGACCGAGGGGGTCTTCGTGGAGCCCGGCTCGGCAGCCAGCATCGCGGGGTTGCTGAAGGCGCACCGTGAGGGGCTCGTGCCGGCTGACGCGACCATCGTGTGCACCGTCACCGGTCACGGACTGAAGGATCCCCAGTGGGCGCTGCGCACCGAGGACGGGTCGGAGGTGCGCCCGGTGCGGGTGTCAGTCGACGCCGTGAGCATTGCGGTCGCACTCGGCCTCGAGGGGTGAGATGAGCTCGTCGGTGCTGCGCGTCGGCGTCGAGGTCGAGGTCACGGTGCCGGCGAGCAGCGCCAACCTCGGCCCGGGGTTCGACTCCATCGGGTGTGCCCTCGGGGTGTGGGACAAGTGCTCTGCCAAGGTGGTTCGAGACGCTGGGCTCGTGGTGCGCGTCTCCGGGGAGGGCGCCGGCGTCGTGCCGCTCGACTCCTCGCACCTGGTCCACCGCGCGATGCGGGCCGCGTGGGACGAGCTCGGGGTGAGTCCGCCGGCGGGTCTCGTCCTGGACTGCCACAACGCCGTGCCGCACGGTCGGGGAATGGGGTCGTCCGCCACCGCCATCGTGACCGGCATCGTCGCCGCCCATGCGCTCCACGACGTGTCCCGGGGTGTCGAGGGTGGGCCCGATCTTGACGTCGTGTGTTCCTTGGCCTCCCGACTGGAAGGCCATCCCGACAACGCCTCTGCGAGTGTCTTCGGAGGGGTCACCCTCTCGTGGGCCGACGACCCGTCTGGCGACACCACCACGGTGCGGCTCCCCCTGCACCGTGACGTCGAAGCGGTCATCTTCGCTCCTGCGGAGCAGCTCTCGACGGCGAAAGCCCGGTCAGTGCTGCCCCAACAGGTGCGTCTCGCCGACGCCGCTGCGAACTCGGGACGCGCTGCCCTCCTCGCGCACGCGATCGGAGCCAACCCCGAGCACCTCCTCGCTGCGACCCGGGAATGGCTGCACCAAGAGGCCAGGAGGCCGTCCTACCCGGCCTCGATGGCCCTGGTCGACGTGCTCCGGGGCGAGGGCCATGCGGCAGTGATCTCGGGAGCGGGCCCCTCGGTCCTGGTGCTCGCGTCGCGTCACCGCGTCGAGGAGGTGCGCTGCCACGAGCCGGCCGGATGGCGGGTGCTCACCCCGGGGATCCCACCGCACGGAGCCAGGGTGCAGGTGCTCTCCGCGGGGTGATCCCAGCTGCGCCCAGGTGCGCGCGCACCGCACCGCGGCGCGAGCGCGGTGGTAGTGTTCGTGGTGCGAGCGCAGTTGATGCCGAGGTCAGAACCTCGTTGCCTGCCGCGGATCGCCCACCACGATCAAGGCCCGCACAGCCTTCACGGCTGGATGCCCGGCGTGGACTCCCGATGATCGGCCGTATCGAGGCCATCCACGAACGAGGGGAAGGATCCTTCGTGACAGACACCACCACTCTCGAGGCAACCGCCGGCAGCAGCCCGCGTCGCTCCGGAGCGCTCACCGCCATGCGGCTGGCCGAGCTCCAGGGACTTGCATCGAGCATGGGCATCTCCGGCACCGCCAAGATGCGCAAGGGCGACCTCGTGGCCGCCATCAAGGCCCGGCAGAACGGCGAGAGCGGCCCTGCCAGCACCGGCCGGGCCAGCAGCGGCCCGGCCAGCACCGGCCCGGCCAGCACCGGCCCGGCCAGCTCTGGCGGGTCCCGCCGAGCTCGGTCCGAGGTGACCGAGCCCGTCACCCGCGCGGCGCGAGCCGACCGCGACACCCCGGCGGCACCGGAAGAGCGCTCCGAGCGCGGCGCACCGGGAGAGCGCACCCCTGTCAGCGAGCACACCGCGGTCACCGAGCGTGAGCGTGGCGAGCGAGCGGTGCGCTCGGACCGGCAGGGCCAGAACGACCGGCAGGGCGAGCGCGACCCTGCCGACCGTCAGGATCACTCGGAGCGCCAGAACCACCACGAGCGTGCGACCCGCCAGGGCGATCGCCAGGTCCAGGCCACCAGCAGGGACGAGCGCAGCACCCAGGGCCAGGGCAGCGGCGCGGGGGCCACTGAGCAGGGTCGTTTCGACGACGAGGATGGTCGCGGAGGTCGGCGCCGTCGCAACCGTGGCCGCAACCGCGACAAGCGCAGACCCGGCAGCCCCCTCCCGGTCGGCAGCAGCGCGGAGTCCGAGAACGAGCAGCAGATCACCGAGGACGATGTCCTGGTGCCCGTGGCGGGCATCCTCGACATCCTCGACAGCTACGCCTTCGTGCGCACCACCGGCTACCTGCCGGGCAGCAGCGACATCTATGTGCCGCTGGCCGTGGTCAAGCGCAACGGACTACGCAAGGGCGATGCGGTCACGGGCGCGATCAAGGCGAGCGGCGAGGGCGAAGAGGCTCAGCAGAGTGTCGGGGGGCGCAACAACCGCCAGAAGTACACGCCGCTGGCGCGACTGGACACGATCAACGGTCAAGGGCCCGAGGAGGCACGCAAGCGCCCCGAGTTCGGCAGGCTCACCCCGCTCTACCCGCAGGACCGTCTGCGCCTGGAGACCGAGCAGTCGATCCTCACGACCAGGATCATCGACCTCGTGGCCCCGATCGGCAAGGGTCAGCGCGGGCTGATCGTCGCACCGGCCAAAGCCGGCAAGACGATGGTCATGCAGGCGCTCGCCAATGCCATCACGACCAACAACCCGGAGTGCCACCTCATGGTGGTCCTCGTCGACGAGCGGCCGGAAGAGGTCACCGACATGCAGCGGGCCGTCAAGGGCGAGGTCATCTCCTCGACCTTCGACCGGCCCGCCGAGGACCACACCACGGTCGCCGAGCTCGCGATCGAGCGGGCCAAGCGGCTCGTCGAGATGGGTCACGACGTCGTCGTGCTGCTCGACTCCATCACCAAGCTCGGGCGGGCCTACAACCTCGCTGCCCCGGCGAGTGGGCGCATCCTCTCCGGTGGTGTCGACAGCGCAGCGCTCTACCCGCCGAAGAAGTTCTTCGGTGCCGCACGCAACATCGAGAACGGTGGCTCCCTCACCATCTTGGCGACGGCACTGGTCGAGACCGGTTCGCGGATGGACGAGGTGATCTTCGAGGAGTTCAAGGGCACCGGCAACATGGAGCTCAAGCTCGACCGCCAGCTCGCGAACCGTCGGATCTTCCCTGCCGTCGACATCAACAACTCGGGCACCCGCCGCGAGGAGATCCTCCTGGCACCGGATGAGCTGAAGATCATGTGGAAGCTCCGGCGCGTCCTCGGCGCACTGGACTCCCAGCAGGGCATCGAGCTCCTGCTCGACCGCCTCAAGAAGACGAAGAACAACTACGAGTTCCTGATGCAGGTGCAGCAGACGAGCTCGATGAAGATCGATGACGAGGGTGAGGACTGACCCCGCCTCCTCGAAGGGGAGGACGCGCCGTCACCGCAGTCGCGGAGGCGGCGCGTTCGCTACTCCGGACCTGTTCTGGCGACCGGGAACGACATGGCAGGGAAGTCTCGGGCGGTGAAGCCACGAGGGGTGTAGATGCCGGCGCCACCGGGTGTGGCGAAGAGGTCGACACGGGTGACGTCGGTCTCTTGCCGGAACCACTCCAGGAGGGCATCTGTCACGGCCGCAGCGAGGCCTCGGTCACGGAACTCCGGAAGCGTCGCCACGTTGGAGATCAGCCCGACCGAGCCGTTGGGCGCTCCTGGCCCGGGGATCAGTGCGGTCACCTCACCGACCGCACCGGACACGACCAGCCCATCGACCTCCGCAACGACCACGTGCACCCCGCCGGCTGGTATCCGGTCGACGAACCACCCGTGCGCGGCGAGGCGCCAACCCGGGTCCGCGAGGGCGCTGGCCCGCAGACCCATCGCCTCGAACATCAGCAACCGCAGGCCGAGCATCGCATCGGCATCGGACGCCGTGGCCTCCCTCACCAGGGCTCTCATCGCACGGGACCGAGCTCGAGACGGCGTCGGGTCTCGGTGCGGCCCTCGGGTGAGTCAGGCAGGTCCCACCACGACTCCACCCACCAGGTGGCCCCGGCATCCGCCCACTGCTGCACGGGGGGCCGTGCCGTGCCGAAGTCACCGTGGCTGTCCCCCTCGACCACGACGTCGTAGCCCTGCATGCTCAGGCCTGCATCGGCCCGCATCGTGCTGATGCGCGTGACGATCTCCCGCAGTGACCGCGGGGTCAGGTGCGATCCGGCGGCGTCGAGGGTGCCACCGGACACAGCCGGCAGGACGCCCTGCCAGCGGGCAGCGCGCTCGAGGGAGGCCTGACGGCTGCGGCCCGGGACGAGGGCGCCGACGCACCAGACCGGCGGGTGTGGCGTCTGAACCGGCGGTGGTGGCACGAGCTCGGTGACCGGCCTGGCGCTGTGGTGCTCACCCTCGAACTCGAACGGCTGCCCTCGCATGAGCCCGGCGTAGATCGCGAGCACCTCGTCGAGCTTGCGGGCGCGCACCGCCCGCCCCTCGTCGGGCTCGAAGGCCAGCCAGTTGCCGTGCAGCGCCCCGAGCCCCACCCCGAGGGTGACCCGGCCGCCGGAGAGCCGGTCGACCGAGGCCACCCGGGTGGCGAGATCCCAGGGCCGGTAGCGGGAGGCAGGCGTGAGCAGGGTGCCCAAGCGCAGCCGCTCCGTCTGCATCGAGGCGGCCCCGAGGGTGACCCAGGCGTCCTGCCCCCACACCGACTCCCACGAGAACACCATGTCCCACCCCGCCTCCTCGGCCACGACGGCCAGGTCGACGAACTCGCGCTCGGTGGCGTAGGGGATGACGGCGGCGAACCTCATGACGCGTCACGCTACCGATGTGAGCGGCCACCGCAAGGGGTGTCAGCGGGGGCAGCTCGCCGCGCGCACACCATCGCCGTGGCCCGCGCCGAGCGGCGAGGTCGCGGAATGCCAGGGGCGCCCCCGTCGTTTAGGACTCCGTGCGCCACCTCTGGCACACTTGACCGCTGGACCGGTTCACGGCATTCGACGCGTTTCCTGAGCGCCTCCCCCACGAGGGGCGCAGGCGGGGCGCCACGGGTTTGCAGCACCGCGCTGGACCCGCCGACCCGGACACATCCAAGGAGACATCGTGAAGAAGGACATCCACCCGAACTACGTCGAGACCCAGGTCACCTGCACCTGTGGCAACTCGTTCACCACCCGGA
>JBDSNZ010000310.1:0-20687 GCA_039915055.1 Ornithinibacter sp. | reverse complement strand
GCCCCGGGCGGCACCAGTCCCGAAGACGGCATCCCAGCAGCACCGATCAGCATCCTTGCTGTCGGTGTCACCGAGAAGAAGGCCTGACCGTGTCCGAGGACAAGCCCACCCCCCGCCCACCGATCCCATCCCCAGCGGCTCTCGCCTCGAGGATGCACGCCCGTCCACCGGCCGCCGTCGCCCCTGTCGCGCACTCGGACTCGGCGCGTTTCGGCCGCGTCGAGGAGGACGGGACCGTCTACGTCACCACCGGTGAGGGTGAGCGGGCCGTCGGCTCCTACCCCGGAGCCAGCGCCGAGGAGGCGCTGCAGTACTTCGCCCGCAAGTACGACGAGCTGGCGTCGTCGGCGGACCTGCTGGAGGCTCGGCTGGCCAACCCCGACGTCCCCGCCAAGGAGATCGCCGACGGCCTGAAGACCCTGCGAGCACATCTGGTCGACGCCAACGTCGTCGGCGACCTCGCCGAGCTGGAGGCCACCGCCGATCGGGTCGGCGTCGGCCTGGAGACCAAGCGTGCCGTCGAGAACGAGCACCGTGCCGCCGCCCGCGCCGAGGCCTCACAGGCCCGTGAGGTCATCGTCGCCGAGGCAGAGAAGATCGCGGGCCAGCCCGCTGGCTCGACCCAGTGGAAGACCAGTGGCGAGCAGATGCGCATCCTGCTGGAGCAGTGGAAGGAGCACCAGCGCTCCGGAGTCAAGCTGGACAAGAGCACCGAGTCAGCGCTCTGGCAGCGCTTCAGCCACGCTCGGAACGCCTTCGACAAGGCGCGCCGTTCCTGGTTCGCGGAGGTCGAGACGACGCGCGCAGAAGCGAAGGTCACCAAGCAGCGCCTCGCCGCCGAGGCCGAGGCGCTCTCCAGCAGCACCGACTGGAACGCCAGCGCGAAGGCGTTCAAACAGCTCATGGACCAGTGGCGCTCGGCCGGTCGTGCGGCGCGCTCGGACGACGACGCCCTGTGGGAGCGGTTCCGGGCGGCACAGGACGCCTTCTTCAACGCCAAGGATGAGCTCGTGGCGGCGGAGGAGGCCGACTTCCGCGTCAACCTCACCGCGAAGGAGGAGCTCCTGGTGCAGGCCGAGGCCCTCCTCCCGGTCACCGACGTGGAGTCGGCGAAGTCTGCGCTGCGCACGATCCAGGACCGGTGGGACGAGGCCGGGAAGGTGCCGCGGGCCGATCTCGAGCGCGTGGAGAAGCGGATGCGCCGGGTGGAGACCGCCGTACGCGAGGCTGATGAGAAGCGCTGGCGCTCATCCAACCCCGAGGCTGCTGCCCGAGCCCGCTCGATGGTCGACCAGCTCGAGGCGAAGGTGACCGCACTTGAGGCCGAGGTGGCCAGGGCCGAGGCCGCCGGGGATGCCGGCAAGCTCGAGTCCGCGCGGGGCCGACTCACCACCCAGCAGGAGTGGCTGACCCAGGCTCGGGCCGGCCTCGACGAGTTCGGCGGCTGAGCGCGCCGCCAGCCGGTGAGCACCCTCGCGCTCCCGGGTCACGCGCGCGCTGACGCGCTCGCGGGCTCGCGGATGACCGTGGCGACGAAGTGGACGGTCATCGCCGCGAACGTCGCGGTCCACGCGGCGAAGGCGATCCACAGCTCTGCGCTGCCGATGGCACCGACGATCGGCAACCCGTCGGCGCGGCCCAGGTAGATGCTGGCGACGGCATACATGCCGAGCGGGAAGATGATGCTCCACCAGGTCGCCTCGTACTGGAGCGGCACCTTGTGCACGAAGTGTCGCCACCACCCCGCCGCGACGAGCACGGGAACCAGCCACGTCGCGAACGCCCAGAACATCACCGAGGCGCCCGCCACCAGGCCGCGGGTGGCGTGCACCATGGGCGCATCGGCCATCTCGACGATCCGCGCCCCGGCGAGGACGGTGATCGCGCAGGCCCCCATCGCGACCCAGTAGGGCGGGTTGAGGTCGACCGGCCGGAGGTCGTAGAGCATCATCCGCAGAGCGACGATCACGCCCGCAGCGGCGTAGAGGAAGATGCCGACCGACCAGGAGAAGACCGCCACCACGGCCAGGGCGTCGCGCGCGAAGGAGTAGACCGGCTCGAGCGCGGCGGCCGCCACCGCCACCGACTGGCTGGCCACCACCCAGATGAACCAGGTGCCGTTGGCGGTCGCGACGATCGGCCGCTGGTGGGCGCCCAGCACCGCGGTCCACGGGATGACGTAGCCGAGGACCAGCCAGAGCACGGTGGCCGCGATGAGCAACACGGCGGTCATGCCGTAGTGAGCGTCCATCGACAGGCGCACCCCGACGACGTTGGTCCCAGCGATCAGGGTGAAGAAGCCGAACGCCCGACGCGGGTCGGTGAAGTCGTCGACCACCGCGGCGCGGTGCCCGAGCAGGCGCCAGCCGTTGAGCACCAGCAGCAGCACGAAGCCGACCACCGCGACGACGAGGAGCCCGACCGACACCGCGATGAAACCCTTGAGGAGCATGCCCACCGAGATGATGCCGCTCCCCATGACCAACGCGAAGTAGCCCGGCGTGAGCGTGCGCACGGCATCCTCCAGCCGCCCAGCGATCTCTGTGCCCACGCCCCGAGGCTAGCGCTCAGGTCCCTCCACCGCGGGAGCCTCAACCGGACTGGCGTGCACTCCCCGTGACCCTGCTCGCGTCGAAGACCCCGTCCACGGTCTGCACGGCGCGGATGACGTGGCCGAGGTGCCCCGGGTCGCCCATCTCGAAGGTGAAGTGCAGTTTCGCCACCCGGTCGCGAGAGGTTGTGACTGCCGCCGACAGGATGTTGACCCCGTTGTCGGAGATGACGCGGGTGACGTCGGAGAGCAGCCGCGACCGGTCGAGCGCCTCGACCTGCAGCTGGACGAGGAACAGGCTGCTCGCGGTCGGCGCCCACTCGACCTCGATGATCTTCTCCGGCTGGGAGAGCAGCGACGTCGCATTGGTGCAGTCCCGGCGGTGCACGGACACCCCGTTGCCGCGGGTGACGAAGCCGAGGATGTCGTCCCCGGGAACCGGGGTGCAGCATCTCGAGAGCTTGACCCACACGTCGGTCATGCCCTTGACGACGACCCCGGGGTCGCCGGAGCGCCGATGGCCGGGGCGAGACGTCGCCGGGGACGCCGCCTCGGCGATGTCCTCGCGCGCGCCGTCCTCACCCCCGACGGAGGCCACCAGTCGCGAGACGACGTGCTGGGCAGAGACGTGACCCTCACCGATCGCGGCATACAGCCCGTCGATCCCGACGAGCCGGAGCTCCTCGGCGACTCCGGCGAGGGACTCCGCGGAGGTGAGACGCTGGAGGGGGAGACCCTGCTTGCGCATGGCCTTCGCGAGGGACTCCTTGCCCTCGTCGATCATCTCCTCGCGGCGCTCCTTGGTGAACCAGTGCTTGATCTTGTTGCGCGCGCGGGGGCTGTGGACGAAGCTCAACCAGTCCCTCGACGGGCCGGCGGAGTCGGCCTTGGACGTGAGCACCTCGACGACGTCGCCGTTGTCGAGGCGACTCTCCAGCGGCACGAGCCGACCGTTGACCCTGGCCCCGATGCAGTGGTGCCCCACCTCGGTGTGCACCGCGTAGGCGAAGTCGACAGGGGTCGAGCCCGCAGGCAGCCCCACGAGCTGGCCCTTCGGCGTGAAGACGTAGACCTCGCTCGCGTTGATCTCGAAGCGCAGCGATTCCAGGAACTCCCCCGGGTCGGAGGTCTCCTGCTGCCAGTCCAGCAGCTGACGCAGCCACGCCATGTCGTTGATCGGACCGGTCTGCCCGTCGCGCGCTTGTGCGCCCGGAACCGGGCCACCCTGCGCCGAGGGATCCTCCTTGTACTTCCAGTGCGCGGCCACGCCGTACTCGGCCCGGCGGTGCATGGTGTGGGTGCGGATCTGGATCTCGACAGGGCTCCCGCCGGGGCCGATGACCGTCGTGTGCAGCGACTGGTACATGTTGAACTTCGGCATCGCGATGTAGTCCTTGAACCGCCCCGGCACCGGGTTCCACCGTGCGTGCAGCGCACCGAGCGCGGCATAGCAGTCCCGCACCGTCTCCACGAGCACCCGCACCGCGACGAGGTCGTAGATCTGCTCGAAGTCCCGGCCACCGACGATCATCTTCTGGTAGACGGAGTAGTAGTGCTTGGGGCGCCCGGTGACGCTCGCCTTGATCTTGGCGGAGCGGAGATCGGCACCGACCTCCTCGCGCACCCCGGCGAGATACTCCTCGCGGGCCGGCGCCCGCTCCGCCACGAGGCGCACGATCTCGTCGTACACCTTGGGATAGAGCGCCTGGAAGGACAGGTCCTCCAGCTCCCACTTGATGGTGTTCATCCCGAGCCGGTGCGCCAGGGGCGCGTAGATCTCCAGGGTCTCCTTGGCCTTGCGCTGGGCGCTCTCCTGGGAGACGTAGCGCCAGGTGCGCGCGTTGTGCAGCCTGTCTGCGAGCTTGATGACGAGCACCCTGATGTCGCGCGCCATCGCGACGACCATCTTGCGCACCGTCTCGGCCTGGGCAGCCTGCCCGTAGGTCACCTTGTCGAGCTTGGTGACTCCGTCGACGAGCATGGCGATCTCGTCGCCGAAGTCGCGGCGCAACGCCTCGAGGCTGTATGCCGTGTCCTCCACCGTGTCGTGGAGCAGGGCGGCCGCCAAGGTGGTCGGGGTCATCCCGAGCTCGGCGAGGATGGTCGTCACAGCGAGCGGGTGGGTGATGTAGTCATCGCCGGAGCGCCGCTTCTGCCCCTCGTGCGCCCGCTCCGCCACCGCATAGGCCCGCTCGATCACGGAGATGTCGGCCTTCGGGTGGGTGCCGTGGACCACCTGGAGGAGCGGCTCCAGCACCGGGTTGTCCGGCACCTTGTTGCGTCCCACGAACGCGAACGCCGCCCTGGCGAGCGCACGTGAGGAGCCACCGGGAGGCGGTGCCCCCGGCGAAGCCGTCGTCGTGTCCTCAGCCATGGCGGAAGTCTAGTGCCCGCTGGTGAGAGGCCTGCGCGTCCGCCAGTGCCGCGGTGGTGCCCTGCCCGGGCTTCCGATCAGCGCTTGGACTTGGGGGGGCGTCGCGGCTGGTTGCGAGGACCCGCCTGGGCGTAGCGGTGGACCGCCCGACCGGTGAGGGTGGCACTCTCCCCCTCGGCGGCGTTCGCGGCGCCCGCCCCGACCGGCTCACCCGACTCAGCTCGCGCATCCGCAGAATCCTGCGGGCGTTCCGTCGCGGCGCTCTGCTTCTCGACCTTCGCACGGTGCCGCGCCGCCCGCTTGTCGAGCTCGACGACCGCGTCCTCCCCGCGCCGGAGCGAGACCAGCAGTGGCGTCGCGATGAAGATCGAGGAGTAGGCGCCGACGAAGATGCCGATGCCGAGCACGAGGGACAGGTCCAGCAGCGTGCCCGGACCGAGGGTGGTGAAGCCGACGATGAGGATCGAGAGGATCGGCAGCAGGGCGACGACCGTGGTGTTGATCGAGCGGACCATCGTCTGGTTCACCGCGAGGTTGGCCGCCTCTGCGTAGGTCATCCTCCCGCTGGCGAAGGCCTCGAGGGTGTTTTCCCGGACCTTGTCGAAGACGACCACCGTGTCGTAGAGCGAGTAGCCCAGCACGGTGAGGAAGCCGATCAGGGTGGCCGGCGAGACCTCGAAGCCGGTCAGTGCGTAGATGCCCGACGTGATGACCAGGTCGTGCCCGAGCGCGACCAGCGCTGCGACCGACATCTTCCAGGTGCGGAAGTAGAACGCCATCACCACCCCGACGAGCAGCAGGAAGACCACCAGCGCCTTGAGTGCCTTCTGGCTGACCGAGGCGCCCCACGACGGCCCGATGAACGTTCCGGAGACGTTCGCCAGCGGCACGTCGAAGGCCTTGGCAAGGTTCTCGCGGACCACGTTGGCCTCGGTGTCGCTCAGCTTGGCCGTCTGCACCCGGATCGTCCCGTCGCCGATCTTGGTCACGCCGACCCCGCTCGCTTCGCCGGTGTCACTGATGACGGTGCGTGCCTTCTGCTCGAAGTCCCCGGGAGAGCGCACCGCCGAGACCCGGAACTCCGATCCGCCCTTGAACTCCAGGCCGAGGTTGAGCCCTTGGCTGCCGAAGCCGAGCAGGGCGATGACGAGGAGCACGACCGAGCCGGCGTAGAACCGGCGACGGTGACTCACGACGGGGACGGACCGCTTGCCGGTGTAGAGGTCGTTGCCGAACTGGGCGAAGTTCATGCTCGGCTCCCTTCGGTCTCGCGGGCGGCAGGGCGGGCAGTGACGAACCGTCCACGACCGGCATACCGGGTGGTCTTGGCGCCCAGGCGGGTCGGGTCCAGACCCGACCAGGGGTGCCCGTCACGGAAGAACGGCCGACGCGCGAGCAGCGCCACCATCGGGTGGGTGAAGAGGAAGACCACGAGGAGGTCGATGAGCGTGGTCAGACCCAGGGTGAAGGCGAACCCACGCACGTTGGAGGAGGCCAGGGTGTAGAGGACCAGGGCCGCGAGGAAGTTCACCCCGTCGGCGGCGAGGATGGTGCGCTTGGCGCGGTTCCAGCCCGTCTCGACGGCGCTCTGCAGCGACCGCCCCTCTCGGAGCTCGTCACGCACGCGCTCGAAGTAGACGATGAAGCTGTCTGCCGTGAAGCCGATGGCGACGATCAGACCGGTGACACCGGCCATGTCGAGCCGATAGTTGTGCGACCACCCGAGGATCGTCACGATGAGCATGGTCAAGCCACCCGCCACCGCGATCGAGGCGACCGTCACCAGCCCCAGCACGCGGTACTGGAGGATCGAGTAGACGACTACGAGGAGCAGGCCGACCAGACCCGCGATGAGGCCATAGCGCAGCTGCTCGCTGCCGAGGGTGGGGCTGATGTCGGTGCTGGTCTGCACGTCGAAGGACAACGGCAGCGCACCGAACTTCAGCTGCTGGGAGATCGAGCGGGCCTCCTCGAGGGTGAACCCTCCGGTGATGCTCGCCCGCCCGTCAAGGATGGCTTCGTTGAACCGAGGAGCAACGATGACCTGGGAGTCCAACGTGGCGGCGAGCTGGTTCTGCGGCTCGGGGAGGTTCACCATCTTGCGGCTGATGTCGGCGTACTGCTTGGCACCCTCGGAGTTGAGGCTGAGGGCGATCTCGACCTCGCTGGTCACCGCGCCCTGCTGGTTGGTGCGGTAGCCGGCGGTGGCGTCACTGATCTTGTCGCCCGACACGGCGACCGGGCCCAGGATGTACTTGGCTTGCCCATCGGTGTCGCAGGTGACCAGTGGCTTCTTCGCGTCGTCGACGATGCCGTCGAGGGCTTCGGGCTTGGAGCAGTCCAGCGTTTCGAACTGCTGCTGGAGCTCGGGGGTGATCCACGCGAGGTCCGTGGGGTCGGTCGGCGTGACGCCAGCCGCCGGGCTGGCCGAGGGGGACGGGCTGGCCGGTGCTGACGGGCTGGCCGAGGCAGACGGGCTGGCCGAGGCGGACGGGCTGGCCGCTGCGGACGGGGTCGGCGTCGGGGTGTCCGCGTTCACCAAGGAGCTCGGCACCGCTCCGTTGGCCGTGGAGGTGGGGGACGGGGACGGGGAACCGACCGACGGCGGGGACGAACTCGGGCTGGGGCTGGCCGACCCTGACGGGCTGGGGGTGCCGGTCGGTGCCGGGGCGCCCGCGGCGATCGCGAGCACGGGACGGAACTGGAGCTGGGAGGACTTGCTGATCGCGTCGCGGGTCTCCTGGCTGGGCACCTCGGGGATGCTCACGACGATGTTGCGGTCACCCTGGGTGGTCACCTCGGCCCCCGAGACCCCGCCCGCATCGACCCGCTGGACGATGATGTCGCGGGCCTGGGTCAGCTGCTCGGCCGACACGGTCTGGTTACCGGTGAGGCGGGGCTCCAGCACGATCTGGGTGCCGCCCTTGAGGTCCAGGCCGAGCTTGGGTGTCAGCCCTGCGGTGGACCAGTAGACCGCACCGGCCAGCAGCCCACTCAGAGCGATCGCGAAGACGGAGAGCCCGATGAGGGCGCGCTGGGCGTAGGAACGCTGTGCTCCGGCGGCCATCTCAGGTGCCCTCGCCGACACGCATGCCGATGGCCCGCCGGTCGAAACGCAACGGCTGCCCCGTTCCGGGGTCGATGCTCGCGACGCTCTCGTCCAACGCCACGATGGTGGCGTAGAGACCGGACGTCGTGACGATGTCGTCACCGACCGCCAGCGAGCCCTGGAAGGTCGCGATCTGCTGGGCTCGTCGTCGCTGGCTCACGAACATGAAGACGAGGAGCAGGAACGGGAGAGCGAGCACGAGGAGGTAGCCGGGTCCGGCACCGGTGAACATCAGAGAATCTGTCCTTCGGGGGTCAGGTCGCCCGCTCGTGGCAGGCAGTGGTCGCCCCGGACGCGCCGGGCCGAGGGCTGAGTCTAGGTGACGGGCCTCCACGTCACCAACGACACACGGCCGAGAAGGGTGCCCGGTTCTCGCGTGAGCACCGGGTGTGACCGCGCCATGACTCAGCCGCCGAAACGCCCCGCGGTGCCTGAAGCTTCGCCGTCCTCCCTCGACAGGGGCAACACCTCCTGGAGCGCGCTCGGTCGCGGAGGCTCCAGGCCGAGGTGTCGCCAGGCCAACGGGGATGCCGCCCGGCCGCGCGGGGTGCGCACCAGGTATCCCTCGCGGACCAGGTAGGGCTCCGCGACGGTCTCCACGGTGTCGGACTCCTCGCCGACCGCCACGGCGAGGGTCGACAGCCCGACCGGCCCCCCTGCGAACCGCCGACAGAGCGCTTCCAGGACGGCGCGGTCGAGCCGGTCCAGACCCGCCTCGTCAACGTCGAAGAGAGCCAGTGCCTCGCGGGCCGCGTGCAGGTCGACGTGCCCCGCGCCGTGCACCTGGGCCCAGTCGCGCACCCGGCGCAGCAGCCGGTTGGCGATGCGCGGCGTGCCGCGCGATCGGCCGGCGATCTCCGCGATGCCCGGCTCGTCGGCCTCGACCCCGAGCAGGCTGGCAGAGCGGTGCAGGATGGTCACGAGGTCGGCGACGTCGTAGTAGTCGAGGTGACCGGTGAAGCCGAAGCGGTCGCGCAGAGGCGCCGGGAGCAACCCTGCCCGGGTGGTCGCCCCCACCACGGTGAACGGTGGGAGGTCCAGCGGGATCGCGGTCGCCCCCGGGCCCTTGCCCACGATGACGTCGACGCGGAAGTCCTCCATCGCGAGGTAGAGCATCTCCTCCGCCGATCGGCTCATCCGGTGGATCTCGTCGAGGAAGAGCACTTCACCCTCGTCCAGCGAGGACAACACCGCCGCGAGGTCCCCGGCGTGCTGGATCGCCGGCCCGCTCGTCACCCGCAGCGGCCGCTCCAGCTCGGCCGCGACGATCATGGCGAGGGTGGTCTTGCCCAGCCCCGGGGGCCCCGAGAGCAGCACGTGGTCGGGAACGCTCCCGCGGCGCTTGGCCGCCTCGAGCACCAGCCCGAGCTGGTCGCGCACCCGCACCTGCCCGGGAAAGTCCGCGAGCCGTTTGGGGCGCAGCGCGGCCTCGACGACCTTGTCGTCGTCAGTGCCCGCGGCGTCGAGCACCCTCGCGGTGACGTCGTAGGACCCGTCCGCCTCCTGCAGCTCGCTGGAGAACCCGGCGGCCCCGGCATCCGGTTGGTCGGTGCTCATCGCCGCAGCTCCCGAAGCGCCAGGCGCAGGTATGCCGCGATGTCGGCGTCGGCGGGTGCTGCCGCAGCGACCTTGTCCAAGGTCTCAGCAGCCTGCTTCGCGGACCATCCGAGGCCGGTGAGCGCCTCGGAGACCTGCTCGCGCCACGCTCCTCCGACCGCGCCGCGGGCCGATCCGGAACCGGTCACGCTCGGGGTGGGAGCACCGACCTTGTCGCGCAGCTCCAGGACCAGACGTTCCGCCGATTTCGCGCCGATGCCGGGGATCGTGGTGAGCGCCTTGGCGTCGCCGCCCCGCAGGGCTGCGGCCAGCTGGTCGGGACCCATGACAGAGAGCATCGCCAGCGCCAACCGGGGTCCGACGCCCGAGACTGTCTGCACCGTCTCGAACATGTCCCGCTCCGCTGCGGTCTCGAAGCCGAAGAGGGTCAGCGAGTCCTCCCTGACGACGAGGGTGGTCGAGAGGGTGGCCTCACTCCCCCGGCGGCAGGCCGAGGCTGTGGCCGGCGTGGTGTGCACCAGCATGCCCACGCCGCCGACCTCGACGACGACGCGGTCGAGCCCGACGTGGGCGACGGCACCGCGCACCGACGCGATCACGGCCGGGCCACCAGGGCGTCGAGCCGCGCGGTGGCTGCACCACGCCAGACGTGACAGATCGCCAGCGCCAGCGCATCGGCGGCGTCGGCCGGCCGCGGGGCGACCTCGAGCCCGAGGATGCGGGTCACCATCGCGGTCACCTGCGCCTTCTCCGCCCGCCCGCTCCCGGTCACCGCCGCCTTGACCTCCGTGGGGGTGTGGAAGACCACCGGGATGCCGCGCTTGCTCGCGGTGAGGAGCGCGACCGCCGTCGCGTGGGCGGTCGTCATGACGGAGGCGACGTTGACGTCGGCGAAGACCCGTTCGACAGCGACGACGTCGGGACGGAACCGGTCCATCCACCCCTCGACCTCGCGCTCGAGGAAGACCAGCCGCTCCCCCGGATCGGCCTGGCTCGGGGTACGCACCACCCCCACGGCCACCATCGCAGCGCGACCGGGTCGACCGTCGACGACACCGAGGCCGCACCGGGTCAGGCCGGGGTCTATGCCGAGCACGCGCACCGGTGGGTCTCCCTCCACGGCTGGTCGCCCGGTCAACCGAGCACTGTTAGAACACCTGTTCGGTGCCCCACGCTACACAAGCGCAGCCGCCCGGCGGCGCAGCAACACGCCATCGCCACGAGTCCTGGGCGATCCGAGGTGATGAAGTGGCCTGAGGCGCCAGAAGATCACCTCGACCCACGCACGCGCCCGCCGACTCGAGGTGATGAAGTGGCCTGAGGCGCCAGAAGATCACCTCGACCCACGCACGCACCTCGACCCCCGGTGACGAAGGCTCACTCCTCGTCGTCGAGCTCCGCGAGCACGTCGTCGGGGATGTCGCCGTTGACGAAGACGTCTTGCACGTCATCGGAGTCCTCGAGGGCGTCAACGACGCGGATCATCTTCTTGGCACCATCGAGGTCCAGGGGTACGTGCAGGTTCGGCACCCAAGAGGCCTCGGCCGAGTCGTAGTCGACCCCGCCATCTTGCAATGCCGTGCGCACCGCGACGAAGTCGGTTGCCTCGGAGATGATCTCGAAGGCCTCGCCGAGATCGTTGACCTCATCGGCCCCGGCCTCCAGGACGATCTCGAGGATGTCGTCCTCGCTCTTGTCCCCCTTCGGCACCACGACGACGCCCTTGCGGTCGAAGACGTAGCTCACCGAGCCGGGGTCGGCGAGGGCTCCGCCGTTGCGTGTCAGGGCGGTGCGCACCTCTGCGGCAGCGCGGTTGCGGTTGTCGGTGAGGCACTCGATGAGCACGGCCACACCTCCGGGCGCATAGCCCTCGTAGGTGATGGTCTCCCAGTCGGAACCGCCTGCGGTCGCTCCAGACCCCCGCTTGACCGCGTTGTCGATGTTGTTGTTGGGCACCGAGGACTTCTTGGCCTTCTGGATGGCATCGAAGAGCGTCGGGTTGCCCACGGGATCACCACCCCCGGTGCGGGCTGCGACCTCGATGTTCTTGATGAGCTTGGCGAAGAGCTTGCCTCGCTTGGCGTCGACCACCGCCTTCTTGTGCTTGGTGGTCGCCCACTTGGAGTGGCCGCTCATGAACTCTCCCTCACGTGGTGCCTGACGATCTCGACGAACAGCTGGTGCACGCGGTGGTCACCGGTCACCTCGGGGTGGAAGGAGGTCACCAGCACGTCACCTTGGCGCGCGGCGACGATCCTACCCGCGGCGAGGCCGCGCTCCACCCTGGCGAGGACCTGCACCCCGGGCCCGACGTCCTCGACCCACGGCGCCCTGATGAAGACCGCCCGAAGCGGCTCTCCACCGATCTCCCGGATGTGCAGGTCCTCCTCGAAGGAGTCGACCTGGCGCCCGAACGCGTTGCGCCGCACCGTCATGTCGATGCCGCCGAGCGTCTGCTGGTCGGGCAGCGCGTCGGCAATGCGGTCGGCCAGCATGATCATCCCCGCACACGAGCCGTAGACCGGCATACCGGCTGCGATCCGCTCCCGCAGCGGCGCCTGGAGGTCGAAGGCCCGCACGAGCTTGTCCATCGTGGTGGACTCACCACCGGGGATCACCAACGCGTCGATGATCTCGACCTCGGCGGGCCGCCGCACCTTCGTGGTGCGTGCCCCCGCTCGTTCGAGTGAGACGAGGTGCTCGCGCACGTCGCCCTGGACAGCCAGGACGCCGATCAGGGGGATGCCGGTCACGGTCGATGATGCTACGTCCCCGCTGCCTACACTCACGGCGTGCACCCCGCCCCCGTGACGATTCGTCGCCGAACCGCCGAGGACCTCCCGCGCCTCGTGCAGGTGCTCGCGAACCAGCAGGCCGGCAGCGGCTATCCCATCAGGTGGCCGCTGCCGTTCCCGGTCGCGGAGTTCCTCGTGAGGCCGGGAGAGCTCGATGCGTGGGTGGCTGTCGTCGATGGGGAGGTGGTGGGGCACGTGTCGGTCCTGCGCCCCCGGGACGGCTGGGAGAGTGACGGCTGGGCGGCCGGGACAGGCTTGGCGCCCGGGCTGCTCGCGGCAGTGGGCGTGCTGTTCGTGGACACCGCAGTGGCGGAGCGCGGCATTGGGAGCCGCCTGCTCGGCACAGCAGTGACGCGCATCAGGGAGCTGGGGATGCGACCGGTGCTCGACGTCGTCCAGGAGAACTCCATCGCCGCAGGCCTCTACCGGCGGCGCGGCTGGCGAGTCGTCGGCGAGGCCCGGCCGTCGTGGCTGCCGCCGGACCACCTCCCGGTCCTGCTCATGGAACTTCCTGTGGTCAGCGCGCAGCCGCATCAAGGCGACCTCACGTCAACGACCGACCCGACCGGCGCGTTCGCTGACGCCGGTGCACCCGATGACGCAGCCGTGGGCGATACGGTCGGGGTCATGTCGTCAGCGCTGACCGAGCGGGCCCTCGAGCTCGATGCCACCCACGCCGCCACCGACCTGCGGGGCAGGTTCCGCCTGCCTGCCGGGCTGGTCTACCTCGACGGCAACTCCCTTGGCCCGCTGCCCACCGGGGTCGCCGAGGCGGTGTCCGACGTGGTGCACCGCCAGTGGGGCACCAGCCTGATCGCCAGCTGGAACGACGCGGGCTGGTGGAACGCGCCCACCCGCGTCGGAGACCGGATCGGCCAGATCATCGGCGCCGCACCGGGACAGGTCGTGTGCACCGACTCCACGTCGGTCAACCTCTACAAGACGGTCGTCGCCGCGGCCCGGATGCTGCCGGGTCGCGGTCTCGTCCTCACCGACCCCGACTCCTTCCCCACCGACCTCTACATCACGCAGGCGGCCTGCCGGGATGCCGGGGCCACGCTCGAGCTGGTCCACCCGAGTGAGGCGGTGGCCCGCATCCGCGAGGTCGGCGAGGATCTCGTCCTCGCCTCCTACTCCTCGGTGGACTACCGCACCGGGGAGCTGTGGGACCTCGCTGCGATCACCGATGCGGTCCACGCCGTCGGGGGGCTGGTGTGCTGGGACCTCTGCCACTCCGCCGGCGCCCTCGAGATCGGCCTCGACGAGCACGGCGCCGACTTCGCGGTGGGGTGCGGCTACAAGTACCTCAACGGCGGGCCCGGCGCACCGGCCTTCCTCTACGTCGCGCACCGCCACCAGGATGCGTTCGACCAACCGCTGTCCGGGTGGAACGGCCACGCCACCCCGTTCGCGATGGCCCCCGACTTCGTGCCCGCTGCGGGCATCGCCCGCGGCCGGGTGGGAACTCCCCCGCTGCTCAGCATGCTCGCGCTGGAGTCCGCGCTCACGGCATACGACGGCGAGTCCATCGCCGCGATCCGCACGAGGTCGCTCTCCCTCACCGGGTTCTTCATCGAGTGCCTCGACGCCCTCCTCCCCGACCTGGAGGTGGCCACCCCACGCGAGGACCGGCGGCGCGGCTCGCAGGTGAGCCTGCGGCATCCGCAGGCATATGCGGTGGTGCAGGCGCTGATCGCCCGGGACGTGGTCGGGGACTTCCGCGAGGCCGACATCGTCCGCCTCGGTTTCGGGCCGCTCTACCTCACCCACGCCGATGTGCTGCGGGCCGCGGAGCACCTGCACGAGGTCATCGCGAACCGCGAGTTCGAGCGCCCGGAGTTCCACACCCGCGCCGCAGTCACCTGAGGCGCGAGCGGGTCACCAGCCGCGCTCGGCCAGGCGGTGCGGCTGCGGGATCTCCTCGACGTTGATGCCGACCATGGCCTCGCCGAGACCGCGCGAGACCTTGGCGATCACGTCGGGGTCGTCGTAGAAGGTCGTGGCCTTGACGATGGCCTCGGCGCGCTGCTCGGGGTTGCCGGACTTGAAGATGCCGGAGCCGACGAACACGCCCTCCGCGCCCAGCTGCATCATCATCGCGGCGTCGGCGGGGGTGGCGATGCCGCCCGCGGTGAAGAGCACGACGGGGAGCTTCCCGGTGCGCGCGATCTCGAGGACGAGGTCGTGCGGGGCCTGGAGCTCCTTCGCGGCGACGTACAGCTCGTCCTCGGGGAGGTTCTGGAGGCGGCGGATCTGCTGGCGGATCGCGCGCATGTGCGTCGTCGCGTTGGAGACGTCACCGGTGCCGGCCTCGCCCTTGGAGCGGATCATCGCCGCGCCCTCGGTGATCCGGCGCAGCGCCTCGCCCAAGTTGGTGGCGCCGCACACGAAGGGAACCGTGAAGTTCCACTTGTCGATGTGGTTGGCGTAGTCGGCCGGGGTCAGCACCTCGGACTCGTCGATGTAGTCCACGCCCATGGACTGGAGCACCTGGGCCTCGACGAAGTGGCCGATCCGCGCCTTGGCCATGACCGGGATCGACACCTCGGCGATGATCCCGTCGATCATGTCGGGGTCGCTCATCCGCGAGACCCCACCCTGGGCCCTGATGTCGGCGGGCACGCGCTCCAGGGCCATCACGGCGACCGCGCCGGCATCCTCGGCGATCCGGGCCTGTGCGGCGGTGACGACGTCCATGATCACGCCACCCTTGAGCATCTCGGCCATGCCTCGCTTGACGCGGGTCGTGCCAGTGGTGGGGGTGTTCTGTTGTTCGGTCATGGCGCCCAGTGTAAATCCGACGAAGCCCGCTCCGGAACACGGCCTAGACACGTGCGGATGCCGGGCGGCCACCGGTCGGGACCGGACTCAGGAGCGCAGCGAGACGGGCAGCTCGTCGTCGAAGTCGACCCGGTCCGGAAGGGCGGCGTGGCCGGCCAGCCGGAAGCCGCGCACCACCGTCTTCTCGCGCACGCGGCGCACGTCGCGCACCGCGTCGTTGTGGAAGCGCCGTGCCAACTGCACCCGCAGGCCGCTGGCTGCGATCCGCTCCAGTGCCTCATCGGCCACACCTCCCGGCTCTGCGCGTAGCTCACCGACGACGTCGTCGGTCAGGGCCGCGCGCAGCACCGTGCTCAGGTCGCCCTCGACGTCTTCGCGGCCCCCGAAGTGCTGACCGTCGAGGAGGTCACCGCCGACGGGCTGCTCGGTGGTGCGCTCGAGCGACTCGGTGGCGGCCTCCGCGATCAGGAACGAGCTGGCCGGGTCGAGCGCCCCGCTGTTGGCGAGCTCCAGCGTCGCCTCAGCTCGGCGCACCAGCTGGGCATCCAGGGCGGACATCGCCCCCTCGACCTTGGCATGCAGCCGGTCCAGGCGGGCAGCTGAGTAGGACAGGTACCAGGCGACGGCGATGAGCACGATGACGACGAAACTGCCCACCTGCAGGACATCGATCCGCCACATCACCGATCGCCTCCGGGCGCGAGCGCGGCAGCGCGGCTCCGCCGTCCCCAGAGTCGGCGCGCCGGCGGGTCCTCGGGCTCTGAACGCGCGCTGTCGATCACCGTCTCGTAGACCGCCATGATCTGTCGCGCCACCCTGCTCCAGTCGAAGGCGTCCGCCCGGCGCAAGCCCTGCGAGCGCAGGCGGGACTGCTCTCCCGGAGAGTCCAGCAGGGTGAGCACCGCACGAGCCAGACCGTCGGCCGATCCGGTCTCGAAGAGGATGCCGGTGCGACCGCCGTCGAGCACCGCGGCGAAGGCGGACAGGTCCGACGCGAGGACCGGTGCCCCGGACGCCATCGCCTCGACGAGGACGATCCCGAAGCTCTCGCCACCGAGGTGCGGAGCGAGATAGGCGTCGACCGAGGACAACAGGGCGGCCTTGTCCGCGTCCGAGACCGCGCCCAGCATCTCGGTCGCGGCTGCCGCCCTGGGGTCTGCCGCGGCCAGCAGGTCGGAGGCGTCACCCGGCCCGGCCACGAGCAGCCTGGTCCCGGGACGGGTGTCGAGGATCATCGGGAGGGCGTTGAGCGCGACCTCAAGCCCCTTGCGCGGCTCGTCGACCCGACCCAAGAAGGCCAACGTCGGCGCCTGCGCGGTGCCGCCCCATTCCGCCGCCGGGGTGGCTGCGGCGAAGGTTGCGACGTCGACGCCGTTGGGGATGATCCACGCCTCCCCGCCCAGGTGTCGTTGCACCGTCGCTCGTGCGTCCTCGCTGACGGCGATGCGACCCCTGATCTTCTCCAGCGAGGGCCGCAGGAACGGGTGCGCTGCGTGCATGGCCCGCGAACGCAGGTTCGCGGTGTGGAAGGTCGCGACGATGGGCTCGGTCGCGGCCCACAGGGCGAGGATGGAGACCGAGGGAGTCACCGGCTCGTGCAGGTGGACGACGTCGAAGTCCCCGGTCTCGAGCCAGCGCGAGACCCGCGCACTGGTGACCGGGCCGAAGTTCAGCCTGGCCACGGAGCCGTTGTAGCGCACTGGGACGGCCTTGCCTGCAGACACGAGATAGGGGGGAAGGGAGATGTCGTCGTCGTCGGCGGGAGCCAGCACGGAGACGTGATGACCTTCGGCGATGAAGTGTTCGGCGAGGTCGCGCACGTGGAACTGCACCCCTCCGGGCACGTCGAAGGAGTACGGACACACCAGTCCGATCCTCACGAGCCCTCCTCTGCCGGCGTGTCGCCCCGCAAGCGTGCGGGGTCGAGATCCTCCACGAAGACGCGCTGGAGCATGTGCCAGTCGGCCGTGTGCGCCCGTACCTGCTCGCCGAGCACGTCGGCGCACTCCTGGGTCATCGCCATCGCCTTGGCTCGCGTCGCTCCGGCGTCGGGAACGGTGACCGGCGGGTGGAAGGTGATGAGGATCCCCCACCCCCTGGCGACGCGCTCGTGGCGGATCGACACCGGGTGCAGGGGGCGACGCTCCGCCAGCGCCAGGGCTGCGGGCCCTGGCGCCATCCGGGCCCGCCTGCCGCAGAAGTCGACCTCCACACCACGCGAGGTGAGATCGCGGTCAGCCAGCAGCGGGATGATCCCCGGGCGCCGGGCAGCGGCACGTAGGGCTGTGAAGACGTCGAGTCCACCGGTCAGCGGCAGGATGGTCATCCCCAGCCCCTGCCGGAAGGCGAGGAACTCCTCGAAGACCGCCTCCGGCTCAAGTCGCTCGGCGACGGTGGTCACCGGCCCCAGAGAGGTGGTGCCCCAGGCCCCTGCCAGGTCCCAGTTGCCCATGTGCCCCAGGAAGCACACCACCGAGCCGCCCTCCTCGATGACGGCTCGCACCGGAGCGTCGCCCTCGACCCGGACCCGCGCAGCGATCCCCTCGGGGCCGAGGTCCGGCAGCCGGAACGCCTCGCAGTAGTAGCGCAGGTAGGCGCGCATTCCGGTGCGCACGAGCGCATCCAGCTCAGCCTCGGAGAGCTCGGGGCGCACCCGCGCGTAGTTGGCGCGCAGCCGCTTCGCTCCCCCGCGGGCGACGGTGAGGTCGGCGGCGGCGTCGAAGAGGGCGTAGGCGGCTCGTTCCGGCATCCGGCGGACCGCTCGCCACCCGAGTCGGTGCCCACCCACGACCAGGGTGTCTCGCAACGCCTCCGGCACCAGGCTCACGTGAGGCCCAGGGCCTGCCGGCGGACCTCGAGCATCCGCTGCACCACAGTGACGAGGCTGGCCACGGCCAGTGCCGCGAGCACCACGGCGAGCACGATCTCGGGGAGGAACCACCCGACCAGACCGGTCGTGAGGAGCACCACCACGAGACGGTCCGCCCGCTCGGCGATGCCCACGTTGGCGGTCATCCCCAGACCCTCGGCCCGCGCCTTCGCGTAGGAGACCACGCTGCCCAGGATCAGGCAGGCGAGCGCGAGGCCGGCCATGAGCGGCGCCAGGCTGCTCTCCTCCTGGCCGCGCCCGGCGTAGTAGAGGACCAGCCCGCCGAAGATGGCAGCGTCCCCCACACGGTCGAGGGTCGAGTCGAGGTAGGCGCCCCAGTTGCCACTACGACCGATCTTGCGCGCCATGATGCCGTCGACGGTGTCCGAGAACACGAAGGCGGTGATGACCAACGTGCCCACGAGGAACTCACCGCGGGGATAGAAGGCCAGCGAGCCGAAGCAGACCCCCAGGGTGCCGATGACGGTCACCACGTCGGGGCTGATGCCGAGGCGGATGAGCACCGCGGCCACGGGGGTCAGCAGCTTGGTGAAGAAGGCGCGCGCGTATCGGTTGAGCATGGTGCGCCCAGCGTAGTGGGGACCGGCGCGGCCGCCGTGCGCACTCGCCGGGAGCTCAGGTGGTGGGCCAGTGCTCCACGAGCCGGGCGCGAGTGTCCTCGAGGAGAACGGGCAAGGCCTTGGTGCGGGCGATGATCGGCAGGAAGTTCGCGTCGCCCCCCCAGCGCGGGACGACGTGCTGGTGCAGGTGCGCGGCGACGCCCGCCCCCGCCACGGCGCCCTGGTTCATCCCCAGGTTGAAGCCCATCGGCGCCGATGCGGACTCCAGGGCCCGGATCGCGTCCTTGGTCAGGGCGGTGAACTCGATGGTCTCCTCGTCGGTGAGGTCGACGTAGAGCGCGACGTGGCGGTACGGGCACACCAGCACGTGGCCCGGGTTGTAGGGAAAGAGGTTCAGCACGACGTAGCAGTGCTGCCCGCGGTGCACGATGAGCCCGCTCGCGTCCTCGCGCCCGGGCGCCGCGCAGAACGGGCACCCCTCGCCGGCATCCGCGGTCGGGCGCTCGCCCTCGATGTAGGCCATCCGGTGGGGGGTCCACAGCCGCTCGAAGCCGTCGCCCTCCCCGGCGAAGGCGGCAGGGTCCTCGTGCACCGGCATCCCTCGATCCCTGTCAGCGCAGATGGCTGGCTCCATTGAAGTCGATCACGGCCCCCGTGGCCCACTCCGCACCCGGCGAGGCGAGGGTGAGCACCGCGTCGGCGACCTCCTGCGGCGTGGCGACCCGCCCGAACGGGCTCTGGGCGCGCGTGCGCTCGCCCGCCTCCCCGACGAGCGCGGGCCCTGCCATCTCGGTCTCGATGAAGCCTGGCGCCAGGCTCGTCACGGCGATCCGGTGGGGGCCCAGGTGCAACGCCATGGACTGGCCGAAGGCGTGCAGGGCCGCCTTGCTGGCACCGTATGCCGGGATGTCCGGCTCCCCGCGGTAGGCGCCGCGCGACCCCACGTTGACGATCCGCCCCACTGGCACCCCGGCGGAGGGAGGGGTGTCGATCATCTGCCGCGCCACGCACCAGGTGAGGTTGGCCGGCCCCAGGAGGTTGGTCGCCAGGGTGCCCTGCCAGACCTCGACCCAGTCCTGGTATGCCGTGGCGTCCAGCGGGTGGTCGCCCCGCCTGCTGCCACCGCGGGTCGGCGCCACGATCATCGCCGCGTTGTTCACCAGAACGTCGACCCGGCCCAGGTGCGAGGCGGCATCCGCGGCGACCCGGGCCACGGCATCCGGATCGGCCAGGTCGCCCGCGACCCGGGCGTGCCCCGTGCCGGGCAGCGACCCCAGGACTGCGTCGGCCAGCTCGAGGGAGGCCTCACCCCGGTGGTGCACCACCACGCGGTCGCCGCGCGCCGCGAAGGCACGGGCCACCGCGGCGCCCACGCCACGAGAGGCTCCGGTCACCAGGACGCCACGGGAGGGGCAGGTCGTCTCACTCATGACCTCACCCTAATGAGACGTGCACACCCCGACCTCTTGCGCCCCAGCCACGCCGGGGGCCCCCAGGATCCGCCCTCGAGGTGGCTGGGGAGCAAGAAGTCGAGGTGGATTGGGGGCGGGCGAGTGGTTCGCGGGCGGGCGAGTGGTTTGGTTCGGGCCGCACATAGGTGAGGCCCCGGGAAGTATGAGTTCCCGGGGCCTCTGGTGACTCGGCATGATGCTCCGCGTCTCACGAGCCAGATCTCGATCACCGCCGCCCTCATCACCGGGCGGTTCCACTCGGCAAGCCGCGTGGGTGGTTCTCGTCCTTCTCTCGATCCCTCCGCCACCGAAGTGGTGAAGTAGGACATGTCTAGTCCCGAAATCCGTGCCCCGCAAGACCTTTGGCCGAAGATCTCCTGCGGCCGCCGGCGGATCGGCGTGTCGTCGGCGTGTCGTGTGACGCCAGTGACGTCTGACGGGCGTCAGACCTGGCGACGCTCTTCGATCGCCGTGACGATCTCGCCGATCGCGTCCTCGATCGGCACCCCGTTCTTCTGGGTCCCGTCGCGGTAGCGGAAGGAGACCGCACCGGCAGAGCGGTCGTCCTCCCCCGCGATGAGCACGTAGGGCACCTTGCTCTTGCTCGCGTTGCGGATCT
>JBDSNZ010000125.1:0-17463 GCA_039915055.1 Ornithinibacter sp. | reverse complement strand
TCGAACCTGGGACACCCCGACACCACGATCCGCGACCTCGCGGGGGCTGGGCCGGTCGAGTTC
The DNA here is from genome assembly GCA_039915055.1 of Ornithinibacter sp. Lineage (GTDB taxonomy): Bacteria > Actinomycetota > Actinomycetes > Actinomycetales > Dermatophilaceae > Fodinibacter. The sequence continues at coordinate 17,400 of JBDSNZ010000125.1, read as the reverse complement.
GTCAAGGCCTGACCGCTCCGACGACACGCCGTCGATTTGGATCATGAGGTAAGGCTTACCTACTCTGATGGGGTGCCGGCCGTCACCGCGAAGAAGAAGTGCTGCAAGGACAAGCCGCGCTGCAAGAAGTGCCCGGTGGTCCTGATGCGCCTGGAGCGACTCGGGCACGCCGAGCGTGACGGCAAGCGCAGCTACATCGTCGACAAGACCATCCCGAAGAAGGCCATGCAGCTCGCGCGTGCGCGCTGAGCACCGCCGGGCGTCAGGCCTGGCGCCGTCCGCGCTTCTCCTGGGTGGCCGTCGCGAGCACGGCCGCGCCGACGATCCCCGCGGTGTTGCGCAGCACCGCCGGCACGATGGGCGTGCGCAGGTCCAGCAGGGGGAGGAACTTCTCGGACTTCTTAGACACCCCGCCCCCGACGACGATCAGGTCCGGCCAGATGAGGTCCTCGAGGTGGCGGTAGTAGCGCTGCAGCCGCGGAGCCCAGTCCTCGTAGCTCAGGCCCTCGCGCGTCTTGACGGAGCTGGCCGTGACGGTCTCGGCATCGACCCCACCGATCTCGAGGTGCCCCAGCTCACTGTTGGGGATCAACACCCCGTCGTGGATGAGGGCGGTCCCGATGCCGGTGCCCAGGGTGGTGAGGACGACCAGACCGTGCTGGCCCTTGGCCGCGCCGTAGTGCAGCTCCGCCACGCCCGCCGCGTCCGCGTCGTTGACGACGACCACGTCGTGCTGGAGCCGGTCCTCGAGGAGCTTCTCGATCTCGCAGTCGATCCAGCCCTTGTCGATGTTCGCCGCGGTCTTGACGACTCCGTGCTGCACCACGCCGGGGATGGTCACCCCGATCGGTGAGCCGTCGTGCACCTCGTCGAAGTGCTCGACGATCTTTGCGATGACGTCACAGACCGCCTCAGGGGTGGACGTCTTCGGGGTGTCGATGCGCAGCCGTTCCTGGCTGAACTCCCCGGTGTCGAGGTTGACCGGCGCGCCCTTGATACCGCTGCCGCCGACGTCGATGCCCAGTGGGCGTGCGATGCTCATGCGTTCTCTCCCAGGGTGAGGATCTGCGGACCGGCCTCGGTCACGAGGATGGTGTGCTCGAACTGCGCCGACCGGCTGCGGTCGCGGGTCACGACGGTCCAGCCGTCATCCCACATCTCCCAGTCGGCGCTGCCGAGGTTGAGCATCGGCTCGACGGTGAAGGTCATGCCGGCCTCGATCACGGTGGTGTGGGCGGGTGCGGCGTCGTAGTGCGGGATCACCAGGCCACTGTGGAAGGCGGAGCCGATGCCGTGACCGGTGAAGTCACGCACCACGCCGTAGCCGAACCGGCGTGCATAGCTCTCGATGACGCGACCGATGACGTTGACCTGGCGGCCGGGCACGGCGGCTCGGATGCCGCGCATCATCGCCTCGTGGGTGCGCTCCACGAGCAGCCGGGACTCCTCCTCGACGTCACCGACGAAGTAGGTGGCATCGGTGTCGCCGTGCACCCCGTCGAGGAACGCGGTGATGTCGATGTTGACGATGTCACCGTCTTCGAGGGGCCGGCTGTCGGGGATGCCATGGCAGATCACCTCGTTCACCGAGGTGCACAGCGACTTGGGAAAGCCCTTGTATCCCAGCGTCGAGGGGTAGGCGTGATGGTCCATGAGGTAGTCGTGCCCGACCCGGTCGATCTCCTCGGTGGTGACGCCCGGGGCGATGGCGGCGGCAGCCGCGGCCATCGCGTCGGCGGCCACGCGACCAGCCACCCGCATCTTCGCGATGGTCTCCTCGTCCTTGACCTCGGAGCCGGTGAACCGTGCCGGTCCCGGTCGGTCGACGTACTCGGGGCGGGGGATGCTCGGCGGCACGTGGCGCCGAGGGGACACCGCGCCGGGAGCCACGGTTGCGTAGGTCGTCGGCATACGGTGGAGTCTAGGCACCCCGCCTCCACGAAGGAGAACTCCGATGCAGTACTGGTTCAACGTCGACACCGGCACGGTGGAGACCGACGAGACCCGAAGCCAGAGCGCCACGGTCATGGGCCCCTACGACACGCCCGACTCGGCATCGCGTGCCCTGGAGAGCGCGCGGGAGCGCACCGAGAGCTGGGATGCCGAGGACAAGGCCTGGGAAGAGGGCCGCAGCGAGGACTGACGCCCGCGCCCGGGGGGCCGGCCCAGAACGGTCAGCCGGTGTTCAGGCGGTGCACAGAGACCGCATAGTCGTCGTTCGGGCCGAAGGGGGCCCGGTCCCACGTGGAGTAGCGAGCGATGAACGAGAGCCCGTTGGCGGCGGCGATGCGGTCGTACATCGTCAGGCCCACCCTGGCGGCGAGGTCCGGGAGGGAGGGTCCGCCCAACCCGAACCCGGCGACGAGGCTGCCGCCCGGCGCGAGGTGGGCCGCGAGCCGGTCCAGCACCGCGGGGAGCGTGCCGTCCGCGAGGAACGGGACGACGTTGCCCGCGAGGAGCACGACGTGGAACTCCTGCTCGAAGCGCAGGTCCAGCGTCGCGAGGTCGGCCACGACGAACCGGGTCTCGTTGTCCTCGTGCGCCAACGCGATGAGATCGGGGTCCGCGTCGACCCCGATCGCCACGTGGCCGAGTCGGGTCAGCTTGCTCGCCACTCGGCCGAAGCCACAGCCGGCGTCGAGGATGCGTGAGGGAGGTGGGGCGAGCTCGGTGACGAACCGGGCCTCACCGTGGATGTCGTCGCCGCCGGCCTCGAGGTCCAGGAACCGCTGCCGATAGGCGCGAGCCGCCTCTCGGCCGGACTGCAGGGCGGACCACCTGGTGGGGGGTCCGGAGGGTGCGGGGTGGGGGGTCGCGGGCCACATGGCGGTGAGAAGTCCTGGATCCTGTGCCGGTGCCCCGGTCACGCCTCGAAGGAGTGTTCGGCCGCGGGGAAGGTGCCTGCGGCGACGTCCGCGGCATACGCCTCGGCCGCGCCCCGGAGGTCGCTGCGCAGGTCCGCGTACTTCTTCACGAAGCGCGGTGCTCGGCCCCCGCGCAGGCCGGCCATGTCCTGCCAGACGAGCACCTGGGCGTCGCAGTCTGGCCCGGCGCCGATGCCGATCGTGGGGATGCGCAGCGCTTCCGTGACGCGCGCAGCGGCCGGAGCAGGCACCATCTCCATGACGACGGCGAAGCAGCCTGCGGCCTCGAGGGCGAGGGCGTCCTCGAGCAGCTTGTCTGCTCCCTCGCCGCGACCTTGCACCTTGTAGCCACCGAGCACGTGCTCACTCTGGGGGGTGAAGCCGATGTGGCCCATGACCGGGATGCCGGCACGCACGAGCAGCTCGACCTCGGGCACCATCGCCTTGCCACCCTCGAGCTTGACGGCGTGAGCCAAGCCCTCCTTCATGAACCGGGTCGCGGTGGCCAGCGCCTGCTGGGGGCTGGCCTGGTAGGAGCCGAAGGGAAGGTCCGCAACGACCATGGCTCGCTTGGCCGAGCTCGTCACGGCCCGCACGAGGGGCACGAGGTGGTCGACCGTGACCGGCACCGTGGTCTCGAAGCCGTAGACGTTGTTGCCCGCGGAGTCACCCACCAGCAGGGCGGGGATGCCGGCCTCGTCGAAGATCTCTGCGGTGTACATGTCGTAGGCCGTGAGCATCACCCACTTCTCGCCCCGCTCCTTCATCTGCTGGAGGTGCGGCACCCTGATCCGGCGCTGTGGTGCCGCCTGCGCTCCAGTGCCGTAGGGGGCGGTGCCTTCCGGGGCGCTGGGCTGCGTGCTCATCACCGGATCCTAGCCGGGACGGCACGGCGGCTCGCGAGGGTGCCAGCCAGCCGCTTTACCTCCCCATGACCAATTCCAGACCAAAAACATGCGTTTGCTCGTGAAAATGACGCAAGAACCTCTGTTTGGGTGGTCGACGGCACACACCGATCCGGTGATGAGCCACCTGTCCCACAGGAGCCACGATCGGCTCCGACACCAGGAGGATCAGTGAAGAAGCGCCACTGGAGCGCCGTATCGGGTCTGGCCGTGGGGGCGCTCGTCGTCACCGGCCTGAGCGTCCCGATGCAGGCGCAGGCAACACCCGGCAGCGGAGCACCCGCCAGCAGCGACCCTGCGGCGGCCAACCGTTCGGACAACCTGCCCAACCCGCTCGCCGAGGCCGCGGCCGAAGCTCGTGCGGATGCCGTCAAGCAGCTCGTCAACGGCACGGCCAGCACGAAGGTCATCAACGGCAACCGCGTGATCGAGGTGAAGTCCAAGGGCAAGGACGCCAACGGGAAGCCGAAGAAGTCCAAGTTCGTCAACTACCCGGTCAACCGCGAGGAGGACATCTTCACCGTCCTCACCGACTTCGGCACCCGGACGAAAACCGCGACCGGAGGCGAGGCGGGCCCGGTGCACAACCAGATCGCCGAGCCGGACCGCACGTGGGACGGCAGCGCGACCGACGACAACTCCACCTACTGGCTCGCGGACTTCAACCGCCAGCACTACGTGGACATGATGTTCGGCCCGGGGGAGTCCTTCAGGGACTTCTACGCCAAGCAGTCCAACGGCCGCTTCCTGGCCAAGGGTGACGTCTCCGACTGGGTGACCGTGCCGTTCAACGAGGCGCGCTACGGTCACAACCCGGTGGAGGGTGACGGGACGAGCGAAGCCGGTGGGTACTGGAACTACATCAAGGACACCGCCACGGCCTGGTACGAAGCTCAGGTCAAGGCCGGGAAGACCTCCGCGCAGATCAAGACCTACCTCGCCCAGTTCGACAAGGTCGACCGCTATGACTACGACGGCGACGGCAACTTCAACGAGCCCGACGGCTACATCGACCACTTCCAGGCGATCCACGCCGGTGAGGGAGAAGAGGCGGGCGGCGGCGCCCAGGGCGAGGATGCCATCTGGTCGCACCGGTGGTACGCCTACTCCAACAACCAGGGCGTGACCGGCCCCGAGACCAACAAGCTCGGCGGCGTGCCCCTCGGCGACAGCGGGATGTGGATCGGTGACTACACCACCGAGCCGGAGAACGGCGGCCTCGGGGTGTTCGCCCACGAGTTCGGCCACGACCTCGGCCTGCCCGACCTCTATGACACCGCCGGGGGCGACAACGGCACCGGGTTCTGGACGCTGATGAGCGGCGGGTCGTGGATGAACCACGGCAAGGACTCGATCGGCACCACGCCCGGCTACATGGGCCCGTGGGAGAAGCTCCAGCTCGGCTGGCTCGACTACCAGGTCGTTCCGTTCGGCAAGAACACGTCGCTGACGCTCGGCCCGGCCGACCGCGTCATCAAGGACAAGAAGGCCCCGGGCGGCACGCTGCCCCAGGCCGTGATCGTGCCGCTGCCCAAGCGCACCCTCACCACGGATCGCAACACGCCCCACTCGGGCAGCGCCGAGTGGTGGAGCAGCCTGGGCAACGACCTCACCTCCACGCTCCAGCGCCCGGTGGACCTCACCGGTGCGACCACCGGCTCGGTGAGTGCATGGGTTCAGGGCAACCTCGAGAAGGAGTACGACTTCCTGTACGGCGACGTCTCCACCGACGGTGGCGCGACCTGGGCGCCCGTCGGCGGCGGGGTCGACGGGAGGTTCGCGTGGGCCCAGAAGACCTGGGACCTGTCCGCGTACGCGGGTCAGGACGTGCTGTTCCGCTTCCGCGTCTCGACCGACGGCGGGGTGGCGAGCGAGGCCTTCCTCGACGACATCGCGGTGACCATCGGCGACACCACGACGACCGACGACGTCGAGGACGGCGCGGGTGCCTGGACCGCGAAGGGCGGCTTCGAGATCATCGACGGCACGACCACCAAGACGGTGCAGGACCTGTACTTCGCCGAGAACCGCGTCTACAGCGGTTACGACGACACCCTGCGCACGGGTCCGTACAACTTCGGCTTCACGAACACCAGGCCGGACTGGGTGGAGCGCTTCCCCTACCAGAACGGGATGCTCGTCTGGTTCGCCAACGGTGAGTTCGCCGACAACAACACCCGCTCGCACCCCGGTGGCGGTCAGGTGCTGCCCGTCGACGCGCGACCGGCACCGGTCACGTTCCCCGGTGGCCAGCTCCTGGGCAACCGTCGCCAGCCGTTCGATGCGACGTTCGGTCAGGAGAAGACGGACGCGGTGACCTTCCACCGTCTCGGTGTGCCGGTGACGGTGCCGCGCTCCAACGCCATCCCGACCTTCGACGACACCAACCCCAACCGGTACTGGACCGCGGACAACCCGTGGGCCTCCACCAAGGTCGCCGGCTCGGGCACGCAGATCAGCGTGACGAACACCTCGCACCACGCGGAGCAGCTCAAGCTCAAGGTCAGCTTCACGAAGTGACCTGCGCAGTTCGCTGAACAGGTGCGGAGCGGGCCCCCGGGAGAAGACCTCCCGGGGGCCCGCTCCGTGCCCGGATGCCGTCCCCTCGCGTGGCGGTAACCCGGGTGAAACACGGGTGCGGCAGGATCGCCACATGGATCGACAGCAGGAGTTCGTCCTCCGCACCATCGAAGAGCGCGACGTCCGCTTCGTGCGGCTCTGGTTCACCGACGTGCTCGGCACCCTGAAGTCGGTCGCGGTCGCGCCGGCCGAGCTCGAGGGAGCCTTCAGCGAGGGCATCGGATTCGACGGGTCGGTCATCGAGGGCTTCGCGCGCGTCTACGAAGCCGACATGCTCGCCAAGCCGGACCCGAGCTCGTTCCAGGTGCTTCCGTGGCGCGGGGAGAGCCCCGGCACCGCACGGATGTTCTGCGACATCACCCTGCCCGACGGCACCCCGTCGCTGTCCGACCCGCGCAACGTGCTCCAGCGGGCGCTCACCCGGGCGAGTGACATGGGGTTCACCTTCTACACCCATCCCGAGATCGAGTTCTTCCTGCTCAAGCAGGGCTGGGTGCCGGGCCAGCGTCCCGAGCCGATCGACCAGGGCGGCTACTTCGACCACGTCCCGCACGGCAACAGCCACGACTTCCGCCGCGCCGCCATCACGATGCTCGAGACGATGGGCATCTCCGTGGAGTTCAGCCACCACGAGGGCGCCCCGGGGCAGAACGAGATCGACCTGAGGTATGCCGACGCCCTCTCCACGGCCGACAACATCATGACCTTCCGGGCCGTCATCAAGGAGGTCGCCCTCGAGCAGGGCATCTACGCCTCGTTCATGCCCAAACCCTTCGCCGACCACCCCGGCTCCGGCATGCACACCCACCTCTCGCTGTTCGAGGGCGACACCAACGCCTTCCACGAGCCGGGTGCGCCCTACCAGCTCTCCAGGACCGGGCGGCAGTTCATCGCGGGGCTGCTGCACCACGGGGCCGAGATCACCGCCATCACCAACCAGTGGGTCAACTCCTACAAGCGGCTCTGGGGCGGGGGAGAGGCTCCGGCACACCTCACCTGGGGGCACAACAACCGTTCGGCGATGGTGCGGGTCCCGATGTACAAGCCGAGCAAGGGCAACAGCACCCGGGTCGAGGTGCGCTCGATCGACACCGCCTGCAACCCCTACCTCACCTTCTCGGTGCTCCTCGCGGCCGGGCTCAAGGGCATCGAGGAGGGTTACGACCTTCCCCCCGAGGCCCAGGACGACGTCTGGAGCCTCACCGATGCGGAGCGGCGGGCGATGGGCATCAAGCCGCTCCCGGCGAGCCTGGCCGAGGCGATCACCCTGATGGAGTCCAGCGAGCTCGTTGCCGAGACCCTGGGCGAGCACACCTTCGAGTTCTTCCTGCGCAACAAGCGCGCCGAGTGGGACGACTACCGCAACCAGGTCACTCCCTTCGAGCTCGAGCGCTACCTGCCGAGACTGTGAAGGGATGCCGGTGAGCTCCCGGGCGCCCGAGTCGATCGCCGTCGCGATGGCACGGCTGGGCTTCTCCGATCCGCGTCGTGCGCTGACCCTGCTCGAGGACCCCGCGATCACCGAGATCGCCGGCAGCCCGAACCGCATCGAGGAGGGTGGGCTCAGCCAGGCCCTGGCCGGGGTTCCCGACCCTGACGGGGCCCTGCTGTCCCTGGTGCGCTTCATGGAGGTGGTGCGTCGCGACCCTGCCCTGATGGCCCCGGTGACCCGTGTCCTGCACAAGCCCGGCCGACCGCGCGACCGGATGCTCGCCGTGCTCGGTTCCTCCGCGGCGCTGGGCGACCACCTCATCGCCCACCCACACCACTGGACCGCCGTCGTCGAGGCCGCCCCTGCCTCTGCTGCGCAGCGGGTGGAGAGGCTCGTCGGCGCCGTGCGCGATCCGGGCGGGGCGCCCGCCGTCGACGTGCTCCGCACGGCATACCGGGAACAGCTGCTCGGGATCGCGGCGATCGACCTCACCGCCCCTGACCCCGTGGAGACGCTCCCGCAGACGGCGGCGGCGCTGGCCGACCTGGCGGAGGCGGCGCTGGAGGCGGCGCTGGTCATCGCGCGGGAGGAGGTCGGTGCCGATGCCGACCGCACTCGCCTGGCGGTGATCGCGATGGGCAAGACGGGCGGGCGCGAGCTGAACTACATCTCCGACGTCGACGTCATCTTCGTCGCCGAGCCGGCCGAGGGCGTGCCCGAGGAGGAGTCGACCCTGGTGGCCACCGACCTGGCCACCCGCCTCATCCGCATCTGCAGCGCCTCCACCGCCACCGGGTCGCTGTGGCAGGTCGACCCGGCCCTTCGACCGGAGGGCCGCAACGGACCCCTCGTGCGCACCGTCGCGAGCCACCGCGCCTACTACGAGCGCTGGGCCAAGACGTGGGAGTTCCAGGCGCTGCTCAAGGCACGACCCGTCGCGGGCGACGCCGAGGTCGGCCAGGCCTACTGCGAGGCAGTGCAGCCGATGGTCTGGCAGGCCTCCTCGCGTGCGAACTTCGTCGACGACGTCCAGTCGATGCGCAGGCGAGTCGAACAGCACATCCCCGCGGGGGAGGCCGACCGGCAGATCAAGCTCGGCCCCGGTGGATTGCGCGACGTGGAGTTCTCGGTGCAGCTCCTCCAGCTCGTGCACGGGCGAGCCGATGAGTCATTGCGCACGGCAACGACGTTGGAGGGGCTGGCAGCACTCTCCGCCGGCGGCTACGTCGGGCGCGACGACGCGGCGACACTCGCCACGGCATACCGGTTGCTGCGCACCCTGGAGCACCGCATCCAGCTCTTCCGGCTCCGTCGCACCCACCTGATGCCCACTGCTCCATCGGACCTGCGACGACTCGGGCGGGCGCTGGGTCACAGGTCGGACCCTGCCGAGGCCGTCGTCACGCAGTGGCGCACCCAGCAGCGCGAGGTGCGCCGGCTGCACGAGCGGATCTTCTACCGCCCGCTGCTCTCGGCCGTGGCTCGGCTCAGCGACGCCGAGGTGCGACTCACCCCGGAAGCCGCACGAGAGCGACTCTCCGCCTTGGGTTTCCGCGACCCTCGGGGTGCGCTGAAGCACCTCGAGGCACTCACCGACGGGGTCAGCCGTCGCGCCTCCATCCAGCGTCAGCTGTTGCCGGTGATGCTGGGTTGGTTCGCTGACGAGGCCGACCCGGATGCCGGTCTGCTCGCCTTCCGCCGGATCAGTGACGAGCTCGGGTCGACCCACTGGTATCTCCGCCTGCTGCGCGACGAGGGGTCTGCGGCAGAACGGCTGGCGCACACCCTGGCGCGCAGCAGGTATGCCGCCAACCTGCTGGAGCAGGCGCCGGAGTGCGTGCAGTTCCTCGGGGACTCCGCTGCGATGCAACCACGCTCGCGCGAAGACCTGGTGCGACGGATGCAGTCGGCTGCAGGTCGCAAGGACGACCCGGAGTCGGCGGTGCTCGCCGCGCGCACCATCCGCCGGTCCGAGCTCTTCCGCATCGCCGTGGCCGACCTCTCCGGGGGGCTCGGGCTCGACGCTCTGGGCGAGGCGATGACCGAGCTCACCTCCGCGCTGATCGAGGTCACCCTCGAGGTCTGTCTGCGCGACGTGCAGAAGCGCTCCGGCGCCGAACCACAGACCCACCTCCTCGTGGTCGGGATGGGTCGCCTCGGGGGTCGCGAGCAGGGTTACGGCTCGGACGCGGACGTGATCTTCGTGCACGAGCCGGTGCCGGGCGCGGACGAGGCGGTGGCCCAGACGCAGGCCCTCGAGGTCGTCAAGGAGCTCATCCGGTTGCTCGGCCGCCCGGGCCCGGACCCCAACCTCGAGGTCGACGCCACCCTGCGCCCGGAGGGCAAGAGCGGGCCGCTGGTGCGCTCACTGGAGTCCTACCGCACCTACTACGACCGGTGGTCGCTGGTCTGGGAGGCGCAGGCGCTGCTGCGGGCGTCTCTCGTGGCGGGGGACCCCGACCTCGCGGACCGCTTCTTCGCGCTCATCGAGCCGATCCGCTGGCCGCACGATGGGCTCTCCGGCGCCCAGGTGCGCGAGATCCGCACGCTCAAGGCGCGCATGGAGGCGGAGCGGATGCCTCGCGGCGGCGACCGCAAGACCCACTTCAAGCTTGGTCACGGAGGGTTGTCCGACGTGGAGTGGGCCGTGCAGCTGCTCCAGCTCCAGCACGCCCACGCCCACCCCGCCCTGCGCACCACCTCCACCATGGCCGCCCTGACCGGCGCCGAGGACGCAGGCCTCATCGGTCGCGAGGTCGCAGCCGACCTCGCCGCCGCATGGCGCCTCGCGTCGACGATGCGCAACGCGGGCGTCCTCTTCCGGGGGAAGGCGATCGAGGCCGTGCCCACCGACAGCCGGGATGCCGACGGCATCGCCCGGATCCTCGGCCTGCCCTCGGGCTCCGGTCAGGATCTCGGTGAGCGCTACCGCCGGACCGCGCGTCGGGCGAGGGCTGCGCACGAGTCCACCTTCTACGACGACTGAGCGTGCGCGTCGGGACCGGGGCGAAGGGAAACCTAGACTGGACCCATGTCCATCAGCACCGCCGGGAACCCTGTTGAGCCCTCGACGAGCACGGTGATCCCGCGGCTCGACCTGCGCGGGCGACACCTCTCCGCACGCGAGCTGCGCGAGGCCATGCCCCGCGCCGAGTTCGACGTCGAGGCGGCGCTTGCCACGGTGCGCCCGATCGTGCAGGACGTCCGCGACCGCGGCGCAGCCGCGCTGTATGCCGCTGCGGAGCGGTTCGACGGCGTCACCCCGCCCTCGCTGCGCGTTCCGGCGGATGTCGTGGCGGCCGCGGTCGACACGCTCGACCCCGCGGTGCGGGCAGCCCTGGAGGAGTCGATCCGACGAGCTCGGCTCGTCCACGCCGACCAGCGACGGAGCACCACGACCACGCAGGTCGCCGATGGCGGAACCGTCACCGAGCGCTGGGTGCCCGTCGACCGGGTGGGTCTCTACGTGCCGGGAGGCCTCGCGGTCTATCCGAGCAGTGTCGTGATGAACGTCGTGCCGGCGCAGCTCGCCGAGGTCGGGAGCATTGCCGTGGCGAGCCCGCCGCAGCGCGACCACGGTGGCTGGCCGCACCCCACCATCCTCGCCGCGTGCGCCCTCCTCGAGGTCGACGAGGTCTACGCGATGGGTGGAGCCCAGGCCGTCGCGGCCTTCGCCTACGGCTTCGACGACGGCGAGATCACCTGCGACCCGGTCGCGTTGGTCACCGGCCCCGGCAACATCTACGTCGCCGCCGCGAAACGACTCCTCAAGGGCATCATCGGCATCGACTCCGAGGCAGGCCCCACCGAGATCGCCGTGCTCGCCGACGACAGCGCCGATGCCGAGCACGTCGCCTCCGACCTGGTCTCCCAGGCGGAGCACGACCCGCTCGCCGCAGCCGTGCTCGTCACCGACAGCGTGGCACTCGCCGACGCCGTCGAGGAGGCCCTCGGCCGCCGGGTGGCCGCGACCAAGCACACCGAACGGGTGGCCACGGCGATGCGGGGTCGCCAGTCGGCGGTCGTCCTCGTCGACGACCTCGACGTGGGGCTGGACGTGGTCAACGCCTATGCCGCCGAGCACCTCGAGATCCAGACGCGGGATGCCGCGGCGGTCGCCGCCCGGGTGCGCAATGCCGGAGCGGTGTTCGTGGGGCCGTGGTCGCCCGTCAGCCTGGGTGACTACTGCGCCGGGTCCAACCACGTGCTGCCCACCGGTGGTTGCGCCTGCCACAGCAGCGGCCTGTCGGTGCAGTCCTTCCTGCGCGGCATCCACGTCGTGACCTACGACCGCGACGCGCTGCGCGAGGTGGGCGCCCACGTCATCACCCTGGCGCGCGCGGAGGATCTCCCGGCCCACGGCGAGGCCGTCCTCGCGCGACTGCCGGAGCTCGAGCCCGGAGCCTGAGAGCGCGGCATCGGCCACCGAGTGGCCTGCCGTGGGCGGGACGGTGGCACCCGCAGCAGCCCGCCTAGACTTGGGTGCATGGACCCCCGCGCGACCGTCGAGGCGATGCTGCGCCCGGACCTGCGCGGGCGAACCGCTTACGGCGCACCGCAGCTCGACGTGCCCGTCGCACTGAACACCAACGAGAGCTCGTATGCCGTGCCACGGGTCGTCGTCGAGGCGGTCACCGCTGCGGTGGCCGCCGTTGCTCCCGGGCTGAACCGCTATCCGGACCGTGAGTTCACCGGGCTCCGGCAGTCGCTCGCGGCCTACCTCTCACGCTCCGGGGTGATCACGGAGCCAGAGCGCGTCTGGGCCGGGAACGGCTCCAACGAGGTTCTCCTGCACCTGCTGCAGGCCTTCGGCGGCCCGGGCCGCACCGCACTGGGGTTCACCCCGGCGTACTCCATGCACCCGATCATCACCACGACGACCGGAACCACCTGGGTCGACGGCATGCGCGGCGTGCCGGGCGGAGGCGCCTTCGACCTCGACATCGACAGCGCCGTGGCGCAGGTGGGCCAGCACCGACCCGACGTCGTCTTCCTCTGCTCGCCCAACAACCCGACCGGCACCGCTCTCGACCTCGAGGTCGTCCTGGCGGTGCACGACGCCGCGCCCGGAGCGCTGGTCGTGGTCGACGAGGCCTACGCCGAGTTCGCCCGACCCGGGACCTTCAGTGCGCTCACGCTCCAGGCGGGCCGTCCGCGCATGGTCGTGACCCGCACGATGAGCAAGGCCTTCGCCATGGCAGGTGCCCGGGTGGGCTACCTCGCGGCAGACCCTGCAGTCGTGGACGCCCTGCGCCTGGTGCGGATGCCCTACCACCTCTCCACCCAGACCCAGGCGGTCGCGCGTGCGGCGCTCGCGCACGCCGACCTGATGCTCGAGACCGTCGACGCCATCAAGGCGCAGCGGGACCGGATCGTGCGCGAGGTGGGCGCCCTGGGGCTCGACCCGGTGCCCAGCGACGCGAACTTCGTGCTCTTCGGTGGGCTGACCGACTCGCACGCGACCTGGTCGGCCCTCCTCGACACGGGCGTGCTCGTCCGCGACGTCGGCATCGCGCACTATCTTCGAGTCACGGCCGGCACGCCGGAGGAGACCACCGCGTTCCTCGTCGCGCTCGCCGAGCTCGCGCCCACCCACCGCCTCACCACCGACCACGCAGGAGACGCACCGTGAGCAGCATCGACGCCCACCGCACCGCCACGGTGCGCCGGGCCACCTCCGAGAGCACCGTCGAGGTCAGTGTCGACCTCGACGGCACCGGCGCCGGGCAGGTCAGCACAGGGGTGCCGTTCTACGACCACATGTTGCTCTCGCTGGCCAAGCACTCGCTGATCGACCTCACGGTCGAGGCGTCCGGGGACACCCACGTCGACGCCCACCACACGGTCGAGGACGTCGCCATCGTGCTGGGGCAGGCGGTCCGGGAGGCGCTCGGGGACAAGAGCGGGATCTCGCGGTTCGGTGACGCCACGGTGCCCCTCGACGAGGCGCTCGTGCAGGCCGTCGTCGACGTCGCAGGGCGCCCCTACGTCGTGCACACGGGTGAGCCGGATGCCCAGGCCTATGTCGTCATCGGTGGCCACTACGCCGGCTCGCTGACCCGGCACGTCTTCGAGTCCTTCGCCCACCACGCCCAGATCGCGCTGCACGTGCGCGTGCTGGCCGGTCGCGACCCGCACCACCTCGTCGAGGCGCAGTTCAAGGCGCTCGCGCGCGCCCTGCGAGCGGCAGTCGCCCTGGACCCCCGGGTCGACGGGATCCCGAGCGCGAAGGGTGCCCTCTAGATCGTGGCTCCCGATCGTCGGTCCACCTCAGGGCACGGGCTGGTGCTGGTGCGCCGCTCCCCGGTGGCCGTGACCCGGTGGCTGCGCAGGGGGATGGTGTCCAGCACCGTCGCCCCGCTGGGGGTGTGGACCGGCGTCACGCTCTCTCGCGAGCAGGCCCACAGCGCCTCGCCCTACGACGTCGGGCTCGAGCTGCTCGCGGCGCGGCCGATCCCGCGGCGGGCGAAGCCGGCCATCGGCTTCTTCGAGCTGCACGGACGGGCAGCCATCACGGTGCAGCCCGCAGGGGTCCGTCGCAGTCACCACTGGTTGGTCTGGGAGCCGCGGCGCGGCGTCGTCAGGACCCCCGACCTCAGCCGACTGGCGTTGCCGATGTTGCTCGATGCCGCCGGGGCCGATGGGCGCGTGCGTGCCGAGGCCGTGGGTGAGGTGCTGAGCTCCGGCCAGGGCTCACCGCTGGACCTCCTCGTCACCGTGCTGGGCCTGCTCGGGCTCCCGGGCAAGGACCTGCTGCTGCGCCGGGACTGCGCCGGGACGACCGACGTCGAGCCGCACCAGCGCGCCGTGCTCGCCTTCGACCGCCTCATGGCCGACGAGGCGGCGCACCTGGTCGAGATGGCGCTGGAGAACCCACCCGAGCGTCGCGGGAGCCGTGCGCAGGGGCGGTCGTCGTGAGCGCGGGGGTGGTCGTGCTGGACTACGGCAGCGGAAACATCCGCAGTGCGGTGCGGGCGTTGGAGCACGTCGGGGCTCGGGTGCTCCTCACCGGCGACCCGGAGGCGGCGCTCGCCGCCGACGGGTTGTTCGTGCCGGGGGTGGGCAACTTCCACGCCTGCATGGCGGGACTGGGCACCGCTCGAGGACCGCTCATCATCGACCGACGCCTGGCGGGCGGGCGCCCCGTGCTCGGCGTGTGCGTCGGGATGCAGGTGATGTTCGAAGGGTCCACCGAGCCGAGCGAGGCACCCGTTCCGGGTGTGGGGGAGTGGCCCGGCACCGTGTCACGGCTGAGCGCACCGGTGGTGCCACACATGGGGTGGTCCGAGGTCGAGGTCCCTCCGGGCAGCACCCTCTTCGCGGGGGTGGAGTCCGAGCGGTTCTACTTCGTGCACTCCTATGCCGCCCACAGCTGGGAGGTGCCCCCACCCGGTGACACGTTCGCGGCCGTCGAGCCGAGGGTCACCTGGGCGCAGCACGGGGAGCGATTCGTCGCGGCCGTCGAGAACGGTCCGCTCGCGGCGACGCAGTTCCACCCAGAGAAGTCGGGCGAGGCGGGGCTGACCCTGCTGGAGAACTGGGTCCGTAGTCTGTGACCGACCGTTGAACCTCGCCGTGCGACACACCCCGGAGGACCCCGTGCCCGACCAGCCCCGCCTGGAGCTCCTGCCCGCCGTCGACGTCGTGGGCGGTCGCGCGGTGCAGCTCGTCCAGGGGGTCGCCGACACCGGCGGCGAGTTCGGCGACCCGATGGAGGCGGCCCTCGCGTGGCAGGAGCAGGGCGCCGAGTGGCTGCACCTCGTCGACCTCGATGCAGCGTTCGGCCGGGGGTCCAACGCCGATCTGCTGGCGCAGATCATCGGCACGGTGGACATCAAGGTAGAGCTCAGTGGCGGTATCCGTGACGCCGAGACCCTGCAGCGCGCGCTGGCCGCCGGGTGCCGCCGGGTCAACCTCGGCACCGCAGCGCTGGAGGATCCGCAGTGGACCGCCCACGCCATCGCCGAGCACGGTGACCGGGTGGCCGTCGGGCTTGACGTGCGCGGCACGATCCTCGCAGCCCGCGGCTGGACCCGCGAGGGCGGCGACCTGTGGGAGACCCTCGCCCGGCTCGACGCCGAGGGGTGCGCGCGCTACGTCGTGACCGACGTCGCCAAGGACGGGATGCTCCAGGGCCCCAACCTGTCCCTGCTCAGCGAGGTCTGCGCGCGCACCGACCGGCCCGTCGTCGCCTCCGGAGGCGTCTCGACCTTGGCGGACATCGAGGCGATCCGCGGCCTGGTCGCCGCGGGGGTCGAGGGGGCCATCGTGGGGTCGGCGCTCTACCGTGGCGCCTTCACGCTGCCGCAGGCCCTCGACGCAGCCGGCCGCCCATGACCGCGGGCGCCGGAGCGCCTGGCGGGAGTGACTCCGCCCAGGTGCCCTGGGCCGGGCGAGACCTCTCGCCGAGCGGGTTCGAGTCCGACACCGGGGCCGCCAGTGAGGCGCTGCTCGACGCCCTGGTGGGCGGGGCCGATGACGAGACCCTGATGCGGGCCGTGGAGGCCTCGCGACTCCTCGTCCCGATCGTCGCGGAGCCCACTGCTGTCGACACGACGGGCGAGCACACCGTCGAGAAGGAGGTCGACATGGCCGCCGTGACCCTCGTGGCTCCCGACGGTCAGCGCGCCCTGCCGGTGTTCACCAGCACCGATGCCCTCGCCGCCTGGGACCTCGACGCGAGGCCGGTGCCCGTCACCCCGGCCCGGGCGGCACAGGCAGCTGTGTCCGAGGGCTGTGACGTCATGGTGCTCGACGTCGCGAGCCCGAGCACCCGCACGCTGCGCCCCTCGATGGTCTGGGCCCTCGCCCAGCAGCGCCCTTGGCAGCGACCGCACGAGGACGCCTTCGTCGGGCGCAGCGTGGCCGCTGCCCTGGGTGCCGAGGACGACGTCCGCGCCTTTCACCTGGAGGAGGGCAGCCCCGTGGGGCAGGGGGTCCTGGGTGTGGTCCTGGACCTGCGCGCGGGGCTGGAGCCCGAGCAGGTGCGCGCGGTGGCGACCCGGGTGGGGGAGCGGCTCGCCACCGATGGTGAACTGCGCGCCCGGATCGACGGGCTGGCTTTTCGGATCCGCTGACCCGGCGGACCGATTTCGGCGGAGGTGGGGCGCGCTGGTATCGTGACCGACTGACCGACCGCTCCACCAGGGGCGGTGTGCAAGAGAAGCTCGCTTCCACCCGCGTCGACGCCTGCGTCGCCGGGTTCCAACTGGTCCACGACGTGAGTCGTGCTACGCCCCAGTGGGCGTGGCGACGGCATACCGTCAGTGGCTGGTCGGAGGGTTCCGAGGCTTCTCGCGCACACGGCGCGAGGAGCCTCTTCTCGTGCTCGGCGGTCCGCCAGCCGACGCGACGAAGGAGAAGCACATCAGCGAGCCACGCATCAACGACCGCATCCGGGTTCCGGAGGTGCGGTTGGTCGGCCCGAACGGCGAGCAGGTCGGGATCGTCCGCGTCGAGGACGCCCTGCGCCTCGCCGCCGAGGCGGACCTGGACCTCGTCGAGGTGGCACCGATGGCCAAGCCACCGGTCGCCAAGCTCATGGACTTCGGCAAGTTCAAGTACGAAGCCGCCATGAAGGCACGCGAAGCACGCAAGAACCAGGTCAACACGGTCATCA
>JBDSNZ010000123.1:0-2509 GCA_039915055.1 Ornithinibacter sp. | reverse complement strand
CGATGCCGTGCGCGGCATCCTGCTCCGTGCTCGCGGGTGCCTCGGTGGTCTGGAGCTGGTCGCTCATGGGTGCACTCCTCATGCTGGCGGTGGCCGTAGTCTGCGGCGGGCGATCGGGACAACCACGCGGGGGCCCTTCGTTGTTCCCGTCTTCGATGAGGATACGCCGCGGCTCAGCGGGCCGGCGACCAGGTGCGCGCGACGCGTGCCGTGCGCTGCGAGAGGGTCGTCACCGGGTCCGCCATCATCGCCTCCACCTCGGCAGGTCGCTCCGCGACGGCGTAGCACGCCGCGAGGCCCAGGTTCATGGTCTCGCGGCGCCCGACCAGGCACTCCCCGGCCAGCACCACCGCGGGCTGACCGGTCATTGCGGCGGCTCCGGCGACCTCCGAGACCACCGACCCCCTCATGCTCGACCAGTCGAGCCGGCCGGTGCCGGTGACCACCAGGTCGCTGCGTGCGCAGGCCGCCCCGAAGCCGACCGCCTCCATGACGCTCTCCACCGCCCCGACCCGGCGGGCTCCCAGCGCGAGCAGCGCATAGCCCAGCCCGCCCGCGGCGCCCGCCCCCGGTTCGCGGTCCAGCCTCCTGGGCCGGCCGGTGAGCAGGTCGAGCGGCGGGTCCGGCAGGGCGCGCGCCAGCACGTCCGTGAACCGACCGATCGCAGCCTCGAGCGACTGGGCCTGTTCGGCGGTGGCGCCCTTGCGGGGCGACTCCACCGCGCTGGTCCCCTTCAGGCCGAGCAGCGGCGTGTCCTCGTCCGTGGCGAGGACGAGGTCGACCCCGGCGAGCCGGTCGATCACCGCGGGGAGCCCCAGCAGCACGTCGTCGGGGGCCGTGGCCAGCACGCCACCGCCGCGGGCCAGCACCGATGCGGGTCCTGCCCCGAGCGCCCCCAGGAGCCCGGCACCCGCATCGTTGGTCGCACCCCCGCCGCAGCCGATGACGACCCGCGTGGCGTGCTCGGCGACGGCGGCCTCGAGCAGCTCCCCAACCCCCCACGTGCTGGTGAGGACCGGGTTCCGCTCATCGGCCCCCAGCAGGTGCAGGCCGCTCGCCTGCGCGGCCTCCACGTATGCCGTGCGGCTCCCCTCACCGTCGATGAGCAGAACCGCGGCGGGCACCTCGCGGCCGAGCGGGTCACTGACCGTGACCGAGACCATCACCCCGCCCAAGGCCCCTTGGAGGACGTCCAGGAACCCCGGGCCCCCGCCGGAGAGCGGCAGCGTCTCGACCTCGTCGTGCGGGGCACCGCGGGACCACCCGTCGGCCATGGCCGCGGCCGCCTGGGTGGCGCCGAGGGTGGAGCCGAAGGACTCCGGGGCGAGGAGCACGCGCACGGCGACAGGATATCGGGCCGGGTCGGGTCTCGCGTCCCCGCTCGCGCGGCGGGGGATGGCCGATACCGTGGCGGCCCCGGCCCCACCACCGACGCGAGGAGCCCCGCGATGCCCACGGACCACGACCCGGAGCGCGCCGACCTGATCGACGCCCTGCGCACGCAGCGCTTCCTCTTCCTGCACACCGTCGACGGACTCGACGACGACCTCGCCCGCGAGCGCACCACGGTGAGCGAGCTGACCCTCGGGGGCCTGGTCAAGCACGTGAGCGCCATGGAGACCCAGTGGTGCGACTTCATCGAGGGCGGTCCCGATGCGCTCGAGCCCGATGGTGGCACGGACTGGCTGGCCGGTTTCGCGATGACGAAGGAGGAGACCCTCGACGGGCTCGTCGAGGGCTTCCACCAGGCTGCGGACCGCACCGACGCGCTCGTGGTGTCCCTGCCGGACCTCGCGGCGAGCCGACCGTTGCCGCCGGCGCCCTGGTTCGAGCCCGGCGCGCGGCGCTCGGCGCGGCGCGTCTTCACGCACCTGCTTGCCGAGATCGCGCAGCACGCGGGCCACGCCGACATCCTGAGGGAAGCGCACGACGGCCAGAGGACGACGGGCTGAGCACGGCATACGATCAGCTCGTGAGCACCACGACCGGACTGCCGCAGCACACTCCCCTCCCGCTCCTCGTCCTCGGACACGGGCGCGACCTCGACAGTGAGCGTGGGGTGGAGTGCCCCGGTGACCTGCCAGCACCCTCCGACCCCGGGCTGGTCGAGCGTGCCCGGGCGGCCAAGGAGGCCCTTGGTGGGCGCGTCTTCGTCCTGGGCCACCACTACCAGCGCGACGAGGTCATCGAGTTCGCCGATGTCACCGGCGACAGCTTCAAGCTGGCCAAGGAGGCGGCAGCACGGCCGGACGCGCCATACATCATCTTCTGCGGTGTGCACTTCATGGCCGAGTCAGCAGACATCCTCACCGCCGGGCACCAGCAGGTGATCCTGCCCGACCTCGCCGCCGGGTGCTCCATGGCCGACATGGCTGCGATCAGTCAGGTCGAGGACGCCTGGGACGACCTGACCGACATGGGTATCGCCGCCGACGTCGTTCCCGTGACCTACATGAACTCCTCTGCAGCGATCAAGGCGTTCACCGGTCGTCACGGTGGCACAATCTGC
>JBDSNZ010000245.1:0-5130 GCA_039915055.1 Ornithinibacter sp. | reverse complement strand
GGAATCGACCAATAGGTCAGGTGTGCACACCGGTGAGGTGACCCGCGAGGACGTCGAGCGCGCCCCCCTGCGTCACGCCCGGGCGCTCGCCGCCGTGACGGGCGCCACCGTGCTGCTGAAGGGGTCCACGACCCTGGTCCTCGGCCCGGCTCCGGATTCGGTGGTCTGGTCGCAGGCCGACGCGCCACCCTGGTTGGCGACCGCCGGCGCGGGCGACGTCCTGGCCGGGCTGCTGGGGGTGCTCCTCGCGGCGGGGCTCCCCCCTGACGAGGCAGGTGCGCTGGGAGCCCTCGTGCACGGCGTCTCGGCCGATCGGGCCAACCCGGGGGGGCCCGTGCGGGCGCTCGATGTGGCCCACGCCATCCCCGGCACGGTCGCTGCCCTGCTGCGCCGCGCCCGGACCTCCTCCTCCTAGACTTGTCCTTCCCATGGACACCTCTTCACACCCCTCACAGCGCAGCGGACCCGTCGGCGCGTCCGCGTGGGTCACGGTCGACCTCGACGCCATCCGCGACAACGTCGCGGAGCTGGACCGCAGGGCGGGCAGCGCGCAGGTGATGGCGGTGGTCAAGGCCGACGGCTACGGCCACGGGCTGGTTCCGTCGGCGACGGCCGCACTCGCGGGCGGCGCGACCTGGCTCGGGGTCGCCCAGCTGGCCGAGGCCCTGCGCTTGCGGGCTGCCGGCGTCACCGCCCCGATCCTCACCTGGCTCTTCGTGCCCGGGGCAGACGTCGGGGCGGCCATCGACGCCGGCATCGACATCGCGATCGGCAGCGCCTGGACCCTCGACGCGGTCCACGCGGCCGCCGTCGACCGTGGTCGACCGGTGCGCGTGCAGGTGAAGGTGGACACGGGACTGGGTCGCGGAGGTGTGCTCGAGGACTGGTCGCAGATGGTCGCCGCCCTCGCTGCGGCGCAGGCCGAGGGTGCCGTGGAGGTGACCGGCGTGTTCTCCCACTTCGCCTGGGCCGATGCGCCCGACCACCCGACCGTGCGAGCCCAGCAGGAGCGGTTCCTCGACGCCTGCGACGACCTGGAACGGGCCGGCATCCGACCGCCCCTGCGCCACCTCGCCAACTCCGCTGCCACACTGACCAACCCGTCGGCACACTTCGACCTCGTCCGTCCGGGGATCGCGGTCTACGGAGTCTCACCCGTCCCCGACCTCGGTGCTCCGGCCGACTTCGGCCTCCGCGAGGCGATGCGGGTCACCGCGCGACTCTCACTGGTGAAGGCGGCTCGCGCCGGGCAGGGCGTCTCCTACGGCCACGAGTACGTCACGGCATCCGACACGGTGCTCGGTCTGGTGCCGATGGGCTACGCCGACGGGCTGCCACGCTCGGCGGGGAGCCGCGGGCCGGTGGTCGTCGGCGGCAAGGAGCTCACCGTCGCGGGTCGGATCTGCATGGACCAGTTCGTCCTCGACCTGGGGGCCGGGTACGCCGGCGGCGCCGGTGACGAGGTCACCATCCTCGGTCGGTCGGCCGACGGGGAGCCCTGCGCACAGGACTGGGCCCGCGCGGCCGGCACGATCAGCTACGAGATCGTCACCCGGATGGGTCCGCGGCTGCCACGGGTGCTCGTCGGGGGTGAGGGCTGATGGTCGCACTCGGCCCGCTGCAGGGCGCGCTGACCGCCGTCGGGGGCCGGGTGTCCCGTGGACGGGGACGGCGCGGCGCGGCGCAGCTGCCCGATGCGTGGGCCCACACGCCGAGCGAGTCACTCACGGTCACGGCCGATGACGGGGTCTCCCTGCTCGTGGAGATCGACGCACCGGTGCAGGCTGCTCGCAGCCGAAGACACCTCAGTGCTCGCCCCCCGACGGTGGTGCTCGTCCACGGCTTCGCGCTGTCGATGCAGACCTGGGTGCTGCAGCGACGCGCGCTGATCCGAGCCGGTTTCCGGGTCGTGACCTACGACCAGCGCAGTCATGGGCGGTCGGGGGAGTCATCCCTGGAGCACTGCACCGTGGACCACCTCGGCCGGGACCTGCAGTCAGTGATCGCCGCGACCTCCCCCACGGGGCCGTTGGTGCTCATCGGGCACTCCATGGGCGGGATGTCGGTGATGTCGTGGGCTGGACAGCACCCGGCTGCGGTGCGCGACCGGGTGCTGGCGGTGGGGCTCATCGCCACGAGCGCCGGCGGGGCCCAGATGACGGAGTTCGGCCTCGGGCCGGGCTTCGGGGCGCTGGTCGGCGCGATCGGGGAGGGGCTGCTCACCCGGCTGGGGCGGCACGCGGGCGCCATCCGTCAGCTGCGGCGGATGGGCAAGGGCATCCAGGACGTCATCATCCGTCGCTGGGCCTTCGACTCCCCTGTGGGTTCCGACCTCGTCGACCTCGTCGCCGACAACATCTTCGGGACACGCTTCGAGGTGATGGCCGCCTTCCTCCCCGACCTCGATGGCCTCGACATCACCGGGCACCTCTCCGCGCTGCGTGGGATCGAGGTGCTCGTCATGAATGGCGCCGGCGACCTCATCACGCCGCCGTCGCACAGCGTGGAGATCGTGAGACAGATCCCGGGAGCGGAGCACGTGGTGGTCGAGCATGCCGGCCACATCATCATGCTCGAGCACGCAGAGCTCGTGACCCAGCAGCTGCTCATGCTCATCCAGCGGGCGCAGCGTGCCGTCGCCGAGGGCATCCCGGTCAGCACCAAGCCGCGCGTGCGCCGCACCATCCAGGACTTCTCGATGAAGCGGGAGCAGGCTCGGGTCAGGAGCCGGCGAGGCAAGGTCTCATGAGTGCAAGGCGGTTCGTGCTCGCCACCCCCGAGGACACCCACACCCTCGGCACGGACCTGGGCCGGTTGCTCCGCGCCGGAGACCTCGTGGTGCTCACGGGTGGCCTGGGGGCGGGCAAGACGACGCTCACCCGGGGCATCGGCGAGGGGCTCGCCGTGCGTGGCGCCGTGACCTCGCCGACCTTCGTCATCGCGCGGGTGCACCCCGGTGCGGCTGGCGGCCCGGCGCTGGTCCATGTCGACGCCTACCGGTTGCACGGGGCCCTGGAGCTCGACGACCTCGACCTCGACGCGTCGGTGCAGGAGAGCGTCACCGTGGTGGAGTGGGGCCACGGGCTGGTCGAAGGGCTCGCCGAGGACCGCATCGAGGTCGTGCTGGACGTGGATCCCTCCACCGAGGTTCGGGTCGCGACGATCTCGGGGCTGGGTGGCCGTTGGAGCCTGGACCCGTCCGCGCTCGCGACGCTCGGGGGTCGGGCGTGCTGATCCTCGCCATCGACACCTCCACCTCGGCCATCGCGGTCGGTCTCACCGACGGGTCGGGGCACACGACGTCCGCTGCCAGGGTCGACCCCCGGGGTCACACGGAGCACCTCGCGCCGCTGGTCGTGCAGCTCCTCGCCGAGGCCGGTGTCACTGCGGGGGAGCTCACCGGCATCGTGGTCGGCACCGGTCCGGGCCCGTTCACCGGGTTGCGCGTCGGGATGGTGACCGGCCTGACCATGGGCCTTGCGACCGGCATTCCGGTCCACGGCGTGTGCTCCCTCGACGCCGTGGCGGCGCAGGCCGCGCAGGCCTCGTTCGCGGCCGGGGACGAGCTGCTCGTGGCCACCGACGCCCGGCGCAAGGAGGTCTACTGGGCCCACTACCGCGTGGTCGAGGGGGGCGTCGCGCGCGTGGGTGGCCCGGCGGTCGATCTTCCGGCGGAGGTCCGCGAGGAGCTCCGCCGGCTGCCCACGGCGGGGCGCGGCCCGCTGCTCTATCCAGAGCTCTTCACGGATGCCGTGGAGCCGCTGGACGTGGATGCCGGAGTCCTGGCCGTGCTGGGCGCCAAGGGCATCGAGCACGGGTTGGCGATGCCGGTGGATGCGCTCTACCTCCGCCGGCCCGACGCGCTGACCACCGCCGAGAGGAACGCCCGGTGAGCGCGAAGCGTGCGGGGCTGCGTGACGTGCACTGGACCGACCTGCGGCGGCTCGTCGAGCTCGAAGGGCGCCTGTTCGGCGCGGACGCCTGGTCGGAGGCGTCGTGGTGGCACGAGCTCGCTGGCCGACCTCGGCGTGACTACGTCGCTGTCGATGACGAGCACGGGCTGCTGGGCTACGGCGGGGTCGACCACGGTGGAGAGCTCGCCGACGTGATGACCATCGCGGTGGCGCCCAGGGGTCGTGGGCGCGCACTGGGCGGCATGGTGCTGACGGAGCTGGAGCGACGCGCGCGCGACCGCGGCGCGACTCACGTGATGTTGGAGGTGCGGGCCGACAACGCCCCCGCCCGAGCGCTCTACGACCGCAACGGCTACGAGGTGGTCTCGACCCGTCGCGCCTACTACCAACCAGGCGGTGTCGACGCGCTCGTCATGCGAAAGCCGTTGCAGGAGAAGGGTGATGAGCGTGGTTGATGCTCCGCTGGTGCTGGGGATCGAGACGTCGTGCGATGAGACCGGGGTGGGCATCGTGCGGGGTGAGACCCTGCTCGTCGACGCGATCGCGAGCAGCGTCGAGCAGCACGCGCGCTTCGGTGGCGTCGTGCCAGAGGTCGCCAGTCGCGCCCACCTCGAGGCGATGGTCCCGACGATCGAGCGCGCCTGTGCGACAGCCGGTGTCTCGCTTCGTGACCTGGATGCCATTGCGGTCACCTCAGGCCCCGGTCTCGCCGGCGCACTGATGGTGGGTGTCGCCTCGGCCAAGGCGCTGAGTGTGTCCCTCGGGCTGCCGCTCTACGGCGTCAACCACCTCGCGAGCCATGTCGCCGTCGACATCGTCGAGCACGGCCCGCTCCCCGAGCCGGTGCTCGCTCTCCTCGTCTCCGGCGGGCACTCCTCGCTGCTGCTCGTCCCGGACGTCACGCACGACGTGCGCAGCCTGGGCTCGACGATCGACGACGCTGCGGGGGAGGCCTTCGACAAGGTCGCCCGGGTGCTCGGGCTGCCCTTTCCGGGTGGGCCGCACATCGACCGCATGGCCCGCGACGGGCAGGTCGTCATCGACTTCCCGCGAGGCCTGACCACCGGTCGCGACATGGAGCGACACCGCTTCGACTTCTCCTTCTCCGGGCTGAAGACCGCGGTCTCGCGCTGGGTGCAGGCGAAGGAGGCTGCGGGGGAGAGCGTGCCCGTGGCCGACGTGGCGGCGAGCTTCCAGGAGGCGGTCACCGACGTGC
>JBDSNZ010000231.1:0-10243 GCA_039915055.1 Ornithinibacter sp. | reverse complement strand
TCGACCTCGGCCAGGCCAAACGGCTGACCGAGCCCGTGGTCGAGGTGGAACTCCTCGACGTTGACCCCGATCGAGCCGATGTCCGCGAAGAGCCGCCCCAGCTGGCCCGCCTCGTCAGGGATCAGCACCCGCACGGTCGTGTATGTCGTGGGAGCGGCCCCGTGCTTCCCCGGGAGCCGGGCATGGCCGGCATTGCCGGCCGCGATCACTCGCGCCAGGGTTCCACGAGCTCCCGGAGCATCGACCGACTCATCGAGTGCCCCGAGCGCCCCGATCACCGCCTCGAGGTCCTCAGCCAGGGCGGCGAGCACGTCCCGCACCGCGCCAGCGTTGCCCGCGAGGATCTGGGTCCACAGGTGCGGGTCGCTTGCGGCGATGCGAGTGACGTCGCGCAAACCCTGCCCGGCCAGCGCAACGGCATCCTCGTCCAGTTCCTCGAGCCGCGCCGCGACGAGGCTTGCTGCCAGTTGGGGCACGTGCGAGACAACGGCGACCGCGGCGTCGTGCGCCTCCGGTGGGAGCACCCGCACGGCCGACCCGACCGAACTCGCCACCGAGGACACGACCTCCACCACCTCTGGGTCGGTCTCCACGGTCGGGCTGATCACCCAGGCACGCCCGTCGAAGAGATCGTGCCTCCCCGAGACCGCCCCGGAGCGCTCACGACCGGCCATCGGGTGCGAGCCGCAGTAGCGCGTCAGGTCGGACCCGCGGGCGCGCAGACCGGCGACGACGGCGCCCTTGACGGATGCCACGTCGGTGACCGCGGCGCGAGGCCAACGCTTCAGGGCTTGTGCCACGCAGGATGCCGTGACGTCCGGTGGCGTCGCCACCACGACGAGGTCGGGGTCCGGGTCGTCCTCCCGGCGCAACCGCCCCGCGCCGAGGTCACGGGCCAGCGCCGCGTGGGTGAGCATGGCGTCCTCGAGCGTCACCGGCTCGCCCAGGCGGGTCAGGGCCAGACCCAGGCTCGTGCCGATCAGTCCGGTGCCGACGACGTGGACTCGCGTCACAGACCGCCCGCCTTGTACAGCGCCGCGACCTCCGACGGGCTGAGCGAGCGCCACTTCCCGGGCTTGGTGTCTCCCATCCGAATCGGGCCGACCTGGGTGCGCACCAGCGAGAGCACGGGGTGGCCGACCTCGGCGAGCATCCGTCGCACGATGTGCTTGCGACCCTCGTGCAGGACCACCTCGACGATGGCCTTGCCGGGCTGGGAGTCCACCACCTTGAAGGAGTCCACCTTCACCGGGCCGTCCTCGAGCTGCACACCGGCCCGCAACGTGCGGCCGAGGTCTCGCGGAACAGGACCGTGGATCTGGGCGAGGTAGGTCTTCAGGACGCCGTACCGCGGGTGCTGGAGCCGGTGCGCGAGCTCCCCGTCGTTGGTGAGCAGCAACAGGCCCTCGGTGTCGGAGTCCAGGCGACCGACGTGGAAGAGGCGTTCCTTGCGGTCCCCGAGATAGGTGCCGATGTCGATCCGGCCGAGGTCGTCGCTCATCGAGGTGACCACGTTGAGCGGCTTGTTGAACGCGAGGTAGACCCGCGACTCGTCGAGCTGGATGCGCTCACCGTCGACGTGCACGATCTGGGTGGGCTTGATCCGGACGCCGAGCTCGGTGACGACCTGACCGTCGACGTCGACCCGACCCTGGCTGATGAGGTTCTCGCAGACCCGCCTCGATCCGACCCCTGCGGCAGCGAGCAGCTTCTGCAGCCGCACCCCGTCGGGGTCGTGGACGTCGACCTTCGGCCTCGTCGGCCACTGCGGCGCGGCCGTCGGCTGGCTGGGTCGGGTCGACCCCGACCCGCCACGCGGCTGCTTGGCCTTGCGGGCCCCGCTCTCGGTGGACCCTCGTCCGGCTGGGCCGCCCGCCCGGGCACCCTTGCCCCGGCTCGATGGTGCTGCTCCACGGTTCTTCGGCGGCGTCATGCGCGGCCTCCTTCGGCGATCTCGTCGAGCACGTCGACTTCGGGTAGGTAGGGGGCGAGGGCGGGGAGGTCGTCGATGCCCTGGACCCCGAGCCTCTCAAGGAAGTAGGAGGTCGTCCCGTAGAGGATCGCGGTGGAGTCCTCGTCGTGACCGACCTCCTCGATCAGACCACGGGAGAGGAGCGTGCGGATCACACCGTCGACGTTCACGCCCCGCACGGCGGCCACCCTCCCCCGGGACACGGGCTGGCGGTAGGCGATCACCGCGAGGGTCTCCAGCGAGGCCTGCGTCAGGCGAGCCTGCTGCCCGTCGAGAACGAATCGCTCCACCACCGGGGCGTACTCGTGGCGGCTGTACATCCGCCACCCACCGCCGACCTCTCGCAGGGTGAAGCCGCGCTGCTGCACGGCATACCCCTGCACCAGGTCGGCCAGCGCTGCAGCGACGTCCGCCTCCGGCTGCTCCAGGACCGACGCCAGCGCGCGGGTCGGCACCGGCTCGTCGATCACCATGAGCACCGCCTCGATGGCCGCGTTGATCCCACCGGGGAAGTCTGCGACGTCGAACGCCAGCTGGGAGTCCTCCGGTGGTGCCTCCAGCGCCGCCTTCTCGATCGGCTCACTCATCGGGGCTCTCCTCCGGCAGGGGTGGGGACAGGGTGCTCTCGGGCGGGATGGTCGACGGCGGCAGGTCATCGTCGAACTCGTCGTCGACGTCGATGTCGCCCTCCTCGGGGCCTGTCCACCGCACGGTCAGCTCAGCGAGCGCCTCGGCCTGCTCGAAGCCGATCGAGCCGTCACGGAACAGCTCCAGGAGCGCGAGGAAGCGGGCCACGACGACCAGCGTGGAGTCGGCGTCGGCGACCAGCGCGCGGAAGGAGGCCACCCGCTCGCGACGCAGCCGCGCACCGATCAGCCCAGCCTGCTCGCGCACGCTGACGGCAGGCGCGTGCAGGTGGTCCAGGCCCACGAGCTCGGGGGGCCTCGGCGTGAGCGCGCGGGCCGCCACCATCGCCAGCTGGTGCGGCGTCACCGTCATGACCAGCTCGGGGAGCAACGCCGCGAACTGGGGCTCCAGGCCCACGGTGCGCGGGTGCATCCGACCGGCCGTGGCCATCCGGTCGCCGAAGGTGTGGGCGATGTCCTTGAACGCCCGGTACTGCAGCAGTCGGGCGAAGAGGATGTCGCGAGCCTCGATCAGGGCCAGGTCGTCCTCGTCCTCGGGCCCGGACTGGGGAAGCAGCCGCGCGGCCTTGAGGTCCAACAGCGTCGCCGCGACGAGAAGGAACTCCGAGGCCTGGGACAGGTCCCACCCTTCAGGGGTCTCTCGGGCCGTGCGGATGTGGGCGATGAACTCGTCGGTCACGCTCGCGAGGGAGATCTCGGTGATGTCGAGCTTGTGCTTGCTGATCAGCCCCAGGAGCAGGTCGAAGGGCCCAGAGAAGACATCGAGGTGCACCTCGAACGCCGTGGCCGCGGTGCGGCGCGTCAGCACCCCGCCGGGAACCGCGGTGGGGTCGGCTCTGGGTGGGGCGGCGGGGGGCGCCGAGCCCCCTGCCACGCGGGGGGCCTGGGTCATCGGGTCAGGCCGCCCCACCGCGAGCGATGAGCTCGCGCGCAAGCTGACGGTAGGCGTCGGCGCCCTTGTGGTTGCCGTCGTAGGTGGTGATCGGCTCAGCGGCGAGGCTCGCGTCGGGGAACTTCACCGACCGGGAGATGACCGTGTGGAACACGCGGTCATCGAAGTGCTCCACCACGCTCGCCACGACCTCGCGAGAGTGCAGCGTGCGCCCGTCGTACATCGTGGCGAGGATGCCGTCGACCTGCAGGCGCGGGTTGAGCCGGTCGGTGATCTTCTCGATGGTCTCGACGAGCAGGGCCACCCCGCGCATGGCGAAGAACTCGCACTCCAACGGGATGATGACGCCGTGGGCTGCCGTGAGCGCGTTGACGGTGAGCAGCCCGAGAGAGGGCTGGCAGTCGATGAGGATGACGTCGTAGTCATCCAGCACCGGCCGCAGCACGCGGGCCAGGATCTGCTCGCGGGCCACCTCACCGACGAGCTGCACCTCTGCGGCGGAGAGGTCGATGTTGGCAGGGAGGACGTCGAGGTTGTCGAACCGGGTGTGCGCGATGACCTCGCGGACGTCGTGACCCCGCTCGACCAGCAGGTTGTAGATCGTGACGTCGAGCTCGTTGGCGGAGATGCCGAGCCCGACGGAGAGGGCGCCCTGGGGGTCGAAGTCCACCAACAGCACGCGGCGGCCGACCTCGGCGAGCGCGGCCCCGAGGTTGATCGTGGTCGTCGTCTTGCCGACGCCACCCTTCTGGTTGCACATCGCGATGATGCGCGCCGGGCCGTGCGAGGCCAGTGGTTGCGGTTCCGGGAACTGCGGGAGTGCTCGGCCCGTGGGGCCCACCTGTCCGTCGATGCGGATCTGCAACGCCGCGTCGGAATCCACGCTTCTCTCTCCCGGTGCCGCTCGTGATCGTCGGTCAGCCTCTCGCTGATCGGGACAGACCCTATCAGCGTGCCCGGGGATGGCTCTGGGCGTAGACCTCGCGAAGTCGCTGCACCGTGACCAACGTGTAGATCTGGGTCGTCGTGACGGAGGCGTGACCCAGCAGCTCCTGCACCACCCGCACGTCCGCCCCGCCCTCCAGGAGATGGGTGGCGAAGGAATGACGCAGCGTGTGCGGTGAGAGGTGGCCGCTGAGGTCGGCTCGCTCGGCACAGGCCCGCAGGATGCTCCACGCGCTCTGGCGGGAGAGCCGGGAGCCCCTGGTGTTGACGAAGATCGCGGGCGTGCCCTTCCCCCGTGCTGCCATGGCGGGCCGACCCCGGACCAGCCAGCTCGACAGGGCTGACGCGGCATAGGAGCCGAGGGGGACGATGCGTTCCTTGCCCCCCTTGCCCCGGAGCCGGACCACGCCCTCGTGCGGGTCGACGTCGTCCACGTCCAGGCCGACGGCCTCGGAGATGCGGGCCCCGGTGCCGTAGAGCATCTCGAGCAGTGCGCGGTCGCGCAGCGCTGCGGGAGTGCCACCGAGGGAGGCGGCCTCGAGGAGCCGCTCCACCTCCGCCACCCCGATGGCCTTGGGGAGGCGCCCGGGTGGGGCCGGTGGGCTGACGTCACGGGCCGGGTCGACCTCGAGCTCACCCTCAAGCGCCAGGAACCGGTGCAGCCCCCGCACCGCGACCAGGGTGCGCGCCGCTGAGCTCGCCGCCAGAGCCGGGTGGGTGACGTCCCCCTCACGAAGCCCGGCGAGGAAGGCGCTCACGTGGCGCTCTCGGACGTCGGCCGGGCGGTCGACCCCCTCCCCCGCAAGGAATGCCGTCCAGCGCCCCAGGTCGCGCCGATAGGCCGACAGCGTGTTGGTCGACATGCCTCGCTCGACGTCGAGGTGGGTCAGCCATGCGACGACGGCCCGCTCCACGGGGGTGGGCCGGGCCGTCGGGGAGGTGACGTCCTGGCTCAGGACAGGGCCTCCGCGAGGTCGAGGCTCTCCATGTCGAACGCCTCGGCGACGGGCGCGCAGGTGATGTGACCGTCGTGGGTGTTGAGCCCGAGAGCCAACGGGTCATCGGCCCGCATGGAGTCCTTCCAGCCCTGGTCTGCCAGCTTGATCGCGTAGGACATGGTCGCGTTGGTGAGCGCCCAGGTGGAGGTGTGGGGCACCGCGCCGGGCATGTTGGCCACGCAGTAGTAGATGGAGTCGTGCACCTCGAAGGTCGGGTCGGCGTGAGTCGTCGGGCGGGAGTTCTCGAAGCACCCGCCCTGGTCGATCGCGACGTCGACGAGCACGGAGCCGGGCTTCATCTGGGCGACCATGTCGTCGGTGACCAGCTTGGGCGCCTTCGCGCCCGGAATGAGCACGGTGCCGATGACCAGGTCAGCGGCCAGCACCTGCTCACGCACCGACATCGCCGAGGACGCGATCTGCGCGACCCGGTTGTCATAGCGCCAGAAGCTGAGGCGCAGCTTGTCCAGGTCGGTGTCGAGCAGCGTGACGTCGGCGCCCATGCCCAAGGCGATGTTCGCGGCATTCTGGCCCGCCACGCCGGCACCGAGGACGACGACCTTGGCGTTCGCCACGCCACCGATGCCTCCCATGAGCACGCCGCGGCCACCCTGGGCCTTCATCATCGAGTGCGCCCCGACCTGCGGGGCGAGGCAGCCGGCGACCTCGGACATCGGGTAGAGCAGCGGCAGCAGCCCGGAAGGCAGCCGCACGGTCTCATACGCGATGGCCGTGACCTTCTTGGCGAGCAGCTCGTCGGTGAGGGCCTGGTCGGCGGCGAGGTGGAGGTAGGTGAAGAGTGTGAGGCCCTCGCGCAGGCGGTGGAACTCCTCCGCCACGGGCTCCTTGACCTTGATGACCATGTCGGCCGCGCCCCACACGTCGTCGGCCGACGCGAGGATGGCGGCCCCCTGCGAGATGTAGTCCTCGTCAGAGATCGAGGAGCCGAGCCCGGCACCCTTCTGCACCATGACGTAGTGGCCCCGCCGGACCAGCTCGTTGACCCCGACCGGTGTGATGCCGACACGGAACTCGTTGTTCTTGACCTCGCTTGGAATGCCGATCTTCACGGTGTCGAGCCCCGTTCTCGTGAGTGCGCGGCGGCACCGGTGCCGCTGCCTGCACGCTCCCGGTCGAGCGCGATGCGAGTCTAGACCCGGGCCGAGCGAACTACCGATGACTGGAGAAACAGATGAAGCTCTACAGCGACCTGCCGGTGCGGCGGACCCGCCAGGTGATGGCCGATGTCTGCGCCATGGTGTGGGTGGTGGCGTGGGTGTGGATCGGCACGAAGGTCCACGATGCCACCCTGGCGCTCGCTGCGCCCGGGCGCCGGCTCGAGGACGCGGGAACCGGCTTCACGTCGGTGATGACCGACGCCGGGAACTCCGTCGACAACCTGCCGCTCCTCGATGACCGCATCGCCGGCCCGTTCCGCTCAGCAGCCGCGGCAGGCACCGACATCGCGGATGCCGGGCGTGACCTGGTCACGGCCGTCGAACGGATGGCCCTTGTCCTGGGTCTCACGACCACTGCCGTGCCGATCCTCATCGTGGGAGGGGCCTGGCTCGCGCTGCGGGTGCGGTTCACCCGACGGGCCACGGCCGCCCAGCGATTCGTCGATGCCGAGCCCGATCTGGACCTCTTCGCCCTGCGCGCCATGGCGACCCAGCCCTTCCAACGACTCGCCGCGATCAGCGAGGACCCCGCGGGGGCCTGGCGACGCGGGGATCGCGACGTGGTGCGCGCCCTGGCCGTCCTCGAGCTGCGTGAGTGCGGCCTGCGCCCACCCCCCTGATCTGGCTGAGGCGAGGAACCCCCGGGGGGTCCCGGGGGCTGCAGGTCAGGGTGAGACGACGGTCGGGCGGAGGTCCGCCTCGGGGCACTCCCACGTGGCGGCGTCGGCGTCGACCTGCTCGCCGGAGCGGATGTCCTTGACCTGGTCGGTGCCCCCGGTGCCCGCCCCGGGGAACCAGACGTACGGGATGCCGCGCCGGTCGGCATAGCGGATCTGCTTGCCGAACTTCGCCGCACTCGGCGCGACCTCGCACGCGATGCCACGGGTCCGCAGGCCGGCCGCCGCCCGGGTCGATGCTGCACGCGTCTCCTCGTCGACCACCGCCACCAGCACTGCGGCCGGGGTGGAGCGACTCGCCGTCAGGCCGCGCTTGGTCACGAGCAGGTGCACCAGCCGTGACAGGCCGATCGAGATGCCCACCCCCGGGTAGGTGGTGCGCCCGTCGGAGGCGAGGGAGTCGTAGCGGCCACCGGAGCACACCGAGCCCCACGCCTCCGAGCCCACGAGCTGGGTCTCGTAGACCGTGCCGGTGTAGTAGTCCAGCCCTCGGGCGATGCGCAGGTCGGCCACCAGGGTGCCGGGGGCCTGCTCCATTCCCGCAGCGATGACGGCCGCCAAGGCACCCAGACCCTCCTCGAGGGTGGCGTGGTGCACGCCGAGCCCGCGCACCTCCTCCACGAAGGACAGGTCCGGGCTGCTGATCGACGCGAGCGCGAGCACCTGCTGGGCCTGCTCCTCGCTCGCGCCGGCCTCCCGGAGCAGCGCCCTGACCTTCTCGCCGCCGATCTTGTCGAGCTTGTCGACGATGCGCAGGGTGCCGGCGACATCGGTCAGCCCGATCCCCAGGTAGAACCCCTCGGGGATCTTGCGGTTGTTGACCTGGATCCTGAAGTCGCCCACGGGCAGCCGGCGGAACGCCTCGGCGATGACGAGCGGCATCTCCGCCTCGAAGTGGGGTGCCAGCTCTCCCACGTCGACGACGTCGATGTCGGCCTGGGTGAACTCGCGGAAGCGCCCCTCCTGGGGCCGTTCACCACGCCAGACCTTCTGCACCTGGTAACGGCGGAACGGGAAGGCAAGCTTCCCGGCATTCTCCAGGACGTAACGGGCGAACGGCACCGTGAGGTCGAAGTGCAACCCCAGGTCGGTGTCGGCAGCGGCACCATCGGCCAGGCGGTGGATGCCGTAGACCTCCTTGTCCGCGTCACCGCCCTTGCCGAGCAGTCGCGACACCGGCTCCACGGCCCTGGTCTCCAGGGGCGCGAAGCCGTGCAGCTCGAAGACCTCGCGGATGACGTCGAGGAAGTGCAGCTCCAGGAGCCGCTCGGCGGGGAGGAGCTCCGGGAACCCGCTGATCGGGGTCACCTTGGCCTGGGTCGTTCCCTTGGTCTGGGCCGTCGTTCCCTTGGTCTGGGCCCTCGCCCTGCCCTGTGCACTCACGGCGTCAATCCTCGCAGGTAGGGGTTGGTGCCCCGCTCGCGGCGCATCGTCGTCGCCGGGCCGTGACCGGTGAGCACAAGGGTGGAGTCCGCCAACGGCAGCACGACGTCGCGCAGCGATCGCTGCATCAATGCGTGGTCGCCCCCGGGGAGGTCGGTGCGTCCGATGGATCCCGCGAAGAGCACGTCGCCGCTGAGCATCGTGCGGTCGATCTCCTCGGAGTCCGGCAGCCCGTCCGGCACGACGTCGAGCCCGAACATCACCGAGCCCTCCGTGTGACCGGGTGCGTGCAACACCTCGATGCCCAGCCCTGCCACGGTGAGTCGCTCCCGGTCCCTCATCTCGACCACCGTCTCGGGCTCGCGCCACGTCGCGCGGCGGCCGAACTGCTGCTCCATCATCGCCAGGGTGCCGGGGGCGATGCTCGCCAGCGGGTCGGCCAACCGGTAACGGTCCTCGGAGTGGATGTAGGCCGAGGTGTCGCCCCCGCAGACCGCCGCCACCGAGTAGACGTGGTCGAGGTGCCCGTGCGTGAGGAGCACGGCGGCGGGGCGCAGCCGGTGCTCGGTCAGCACCTCGCGCAGGGTCTCCTCGACGCCGATCCCCGGATCGAGGACGACGCACTCCTCCCCCGGTCCGGTCGCGAGGACATAACAGTTGGTCCCGAAGGCAGCGGCGGGGAAGGCGATGGCGAGCACGGGGTGAGCGTAGCCCGCAACCCTCTCCTAGACTGGGCCGCCGTCGGCAGCAGCACGCCGGCTCGATGACACGGAGGACCGGTGACCAAGCAGCAGGAGCGCGACCGCGCCAAGCGGCGCCTGGCGAAGCAGGAGAAGGCTCTCGCCCAGCGCCAGAGCGACCGGACGCGCCGGTTGCGGATCGGGGCCATCCTGGGCACGGTCGTCGTCGTCCTCGGCATCCTCGCCGTCGTCGGGACCCGGCTCTCCGGAGATGCTGCCGATGCGCCGAAGAAGACGCTGGCCGGGTGCGACGCGCCACCGACGTCCCTGGGCACCGGCGCGGAGCTCACGCTTCCGGACGCGGCTCTCGCGAAGGGCAAGACCTACATCGCCACCCTCACCACGAACTGCGGGGACATCGTGATGACGCTCGACGGGGCGAAGGCACCCCAGGCCGTCGCCTCGTTCCTGCAGCTCGCACAGAAGAACTACTGGGTCGTTGCCCCGTGCCACCGGTTGACGACCTCGGCCTCCTTGAAGGTCCTCCAGTGCGGCGACCCGACGGGCACCGGCACGGGCACTCCTGGATACGGGTTCGGGGTCGAGAACGCGCCCAAGGACGGCGTCTACCCGCGCGGCACCTTGGCGATGGCCCGCACCACCGACGTCAAGCAGGGCAACGGTGGCCAGTTCTTCCTCGTCTATGGTGACAGCACCCTCCCCGACCCCAATGGCTACACCATCTTCGGCACGGTGAGCGCCGGGTTGGATATCGTCGACAAGATCGCCGCCGTCGGCGTCGCCCCGGGCGGCACCAGTCCCGAAGACGGCATCCCAGCAGCACCGATCAGCATCCTTGCTGTCGGTGTCA
>JBDSNZ010000206.1:0-36037 GCA_039915055.1 Ornithinibacter sp. | reverse complement strand
CGGCGATGCCGAGCGTCACGCCCGTCGCGACGACGCGGAAGCCGGGGGTGAGGGTGGCGGCCTCCGGGACGGTGATCAGCTGGTCGGTCGCCGTGGTGTTGAAGCGCACCTTGAAGCTGCCGGTCAGGGTGACCGAGGGGACGTCGAGCTGCAGGTTCGCGGCGACCTGGCCGTACATCCCGCCCGCGGTGAGCGCCAGGGTGCCGTTGACGCCGGTGAGGGTGGCTAGCGGCGACGCCGCGTTGCCGAGCACGATCCGGCCGTTCGCGACGGTCACGGTGAGGGTGGTGCCGATCTTGGTGACGGTGATGTCCGCGGCCAGCGCGAGCCCGTCGCCGAGCTCGACGACGACGGCGTCGCCACGCACCCGGATGAGCGGGGTGGTGGTGGAGCTCGCGGCGGGCAGCTCGAGCACCCGGGTGGTGCCGCCGGTGGTGAACGCCTCGTCGACCACGGTCATGAGGGTGTTGATCTCGATGACGAACGTGCCGGAGACCTTGACGCCCGGGACGTTGCGCAGGGCGAGCGTGCCGCTCAGCGATGCCGCGATGCCGGTGCCGCGGCTGACGAGCAGCGCCTCGCCGCCGGTGAGGGTGAGGACCGTGCGGGTGCCGTCGCCGATCGCGAGCGAGACGTTGGTGGCCGCGACCTTGATCACGGTGGTGTCGGCATCCAGGAGCGTGCCGCCGACGATGCCGTCGGCGCCCAGTGACAGAGCTCGCTCGACGGAGACGTCACCGGTGAGGGTCTGGCCGCCCACGACCAGGCTGATGCCCGTGCCGGTGATCCGCACGAACGGTCCGGCCTGCACATCGAGCTCGACGGACGAGGTGCCGACCTGCAGCACCTGGGACACCGCTGCGCCGGTGGTGTTGACCTCGACGCCGAAGGCGCCGGTCAGGCGCAGCGCGCCGCCGAGGTCGAGGACGAGGTCGCCACTGAAGGAGCCGGCCACACCCGCGAGCGAGACCACGAGGAGCCCGCGACCGTGCAGGAGGGCGACCTTCGGGGCGAGCGCGGTGCCGAGCAGGACGACGGAGGCGTCGGTGAGGCCGACCCGCACGACCCTCGCGCCGGTGGACGTGGTCAGCTGCTCGACGACGACGTCGGCGGTGAGCAGCTGACCGAGCACGGTGAGCTCGAGCTTCGCGGCGGCGACCCGCAGGTACGGGCCGGCCGGCAGGGTGGCACCGCTGATGGAGACCGTGGCCCCGGTGGTGTTGACCGACACCTCGACCTCGCCGGTGACCGACACGTCCGGAACGTTCAGCGCGATGGCGGCCGTCACGTGCCCGGCCAGCCCGGCCGAGGTCAGCCGCAGGTGGGCGGTGCCGACCTGGCTCAGGGCGACCACGGGGGCGGCTGCGGTGCCTCCGAGCTTCATCGTGACGCCGCTGAGGAGCACGTCGAGCACCGGTGCGCCGGCGGCATCCGTCGTGCGGGTGATCACGACGGAGCCGGTGAGTGCCTGGCCGAGCACGGTGAGGACGATGTCGGTACCCGCGACCCGCAGGTAGGGGCCGGTCGGCAGGTTCAGGCTGACCGGGGCGCCGGCGCCGACGGTGAATGTCTCGACCACGGGCGCCGAGGTGGTGTTGACCTCGACGGCGAGCGCGCCGGTCAGGGACACCGAGGGGACCGCGAGGGTGACGGTGCCGGTGATCCGGCCGGCCAGCCCGGTCGGGCCGAGCAGCAGCACCGCGGCGCCGTTGCTCACCGAGAGCACCGGGGTGGCGCCCCCGAGGGCGAGGCTGACGTTGCTCATCGCCAGACGGACTGTCTGGGTGTCGGCATCCGGCCCGGTGCCGCCAGGCACGCCGTTGGCGCCGTACGAGGTCGCCCGCTCGACGACCAGATCGCCCCTCAGGCTCTGCCCGAGCACGGTGAGCACCATGCCGGTGCCCTCGAAGCGGACGTAGGGGCCGGCCTTGACGTCGAGGGCGACGGCGGTGCCGCCGACGTCGACGCTCGCTGCGACCGGCAGCGTCGTGGTGTTGACGGCCAGGGTGAGGGCCCCGGTGAGCGTGGTGCCCGCGGGGAGGGCCACGACCAGGGCGCCGGAGATGCGGCCGGCGACGCCTGCCGAGGTGACGAGCAGGAGTCCGCTGCCGCCGGTGATCCGCACGCCGTTGCCGCCCGCGCCGATGCTGAGGTCGACCCGGTTCAGGCCGATCGTCGTCACGGTCGCCCCGCCGACGGTGGACCGCTCGATCACGACGTCGGCGGTCAGGCTCTGGCCCTGGACGGTGACGTTGAGCCCGCTGCCCGCCACCCGCAGGTACGGGCCGGCTGGAAGGTCGAGCACGAGGGTGGCTCCGGCGACGTCGACGCTGGTCGAGACGGGTGCGGCGATGGAGCTGATGCTCACGCTGAGGCCCGACCCGACGGTGATGCCGGGCACGGTGACCTGGATCTGCGCGCTGAGCCGGCCGGCGATGCCCGCGGGGGTCAGCAGTAGCACGCCCGAGCCCTGGGTGACCGAGACCGTGCTGCCCAGGCTCACGCTGACCGCACTCGCAGTGAGGAGCACGTCGTCGCCGCGCTTGGCGAAGGAGAAGGTGCCTGTCAACGACTGGCCGCCGAAGGCGAGCGTGGCGCCGATGGCGACCATCTCGAGGACCGGCGTGGCCGTGGTGAACCTGACGGCCACTGGCGGGGCGCCACCCGGCATCTCGAGCGACTCGTCGATGACCAGTCCGGTGGTGTTGACCCGGGTGGAGACGCTGCCGGTGAGGGTGACCCCGGCGACGCCGATGATGCTGACCGTTCCGGAGGCGGTGAGTGCCCACGTCGAGCCGATCCGGATCAGCCCGATCCGGCCGTTCGTCAGCAGCACGCCCGTCGCCAGCGGGTTGGTCTCACCGGTGTCCAGCTTGGCCGGGCCGCGGCCGAGGAAGATGGTCAACCCGTCGCCGGCGAACACCTGCGCGGCCTGACCACCGATCGTGGTGTCGCTGAAGGTGATGCTGCCCTCGATCGTGAGCACGTCGGCGATGGTCAACGTGAGGTTCGACAGCGAGACCTGGAAGACGTTGCCGGCCGTGAACTTCACCGAGAGGGTGCGCCCACCGACGTCGGCCGAGGTGTCGACCGGGCCGGTCGTGGTGTTGACCCGTAGCAGGATGTCGGCGCCGGCCCCGACCGGGCCCGCCGCGATGGTGACCTTGCCGGTGAGGTAGCCGGCGACGCCACCGGCGAGGATGACGAACGCGCCGGAACCGTCGACGAGCCTGGCGTGGTCGTCGCCGACGACGACGTCGGCCGAGACGTCGGTGGCCGCGACCACGGTGATGGCGCTGCCGTCGCCGGCCGTGCCCTGGCGGAAGGCGAAGCTGCCGGCGAGCTCGCGGTCTGCACCGCCGAGCGTCAGCTTGGCGCCGAGGAGGGCGACGCTGACGAACGGGCCGGCCGGCAGTACGAGGGCGAGCGTGGTGCCGTCGACGGTCACGGTGTGTGACACCGCGCTGCGGCCCGTGTTGACCTCGACCTTGACCGAGTCCGCGGTCAGCGTGACCCCGCCGCCGAGCGACAGCGAGAACGACTGAACGTCGAGCGATCCGGCCACGCCCCCCGGCCCGATGACGACCACACCGGTGGCGGCCGCCACGGCGAGGACCGTCGTGGAACCGGTCCTCAGGGTCATCAGGTTCGTCAGGTCGGCGAGCGTGTTCCCGACCGCGACCGTCACGACGCCCTGGCCGCTGGCCGAGGTGGTCTGCTCGATGACGACGTCCCCGTGGAGGGTCTGACCGGCGAGCACGAGGTCGACACCGGTGGCCTGGACCCGCACGTGCCGGGTGGCGGCCCGGGTGTCGAGGTCGACGGTGACCGTCGCCACGAGCGAGACCGAGGGCACGGTGAAGGCCATGGCGCCGGTGAAGGTGCCGTGCACGCCCGCGGCCTCGACGGTCAGGTCGGCGGACGCACCGCTGACCGAGGCGAGGCCGCCGCCGAACTCGAGGCTCGCGCCGGTGATGACCACGTGCGTCGACGTGCCGCTGCGCTCGACGACGACGTCGCCGGTGAGCCGCTGCCCGGCCACGGTGAGGACGATGCCGGTGCCCTGGAAGCGGAGGTAGCCCGCGGTGGTCGCAGCGGCCGGGAGGGCGATGCTCACCTGGGTGCCGTCGAGGGTGATGACCCGGTTGACCACCGAGGTGGTGCCGTTGAAGCGGAGGTCGAGGGTACCGGTCAGGGCCACGCCCGGCACCGTCACTGCGACGGTGCCGGTGACCCGCGCGGCGACCCCGGCCGCGGTGACGACGAGCACGCCGCTGCCGTCGGTGATCGAGACGACCGGCTGCCCGCCTGCGGTGACCGCGAGGGTGAGGTGGGTCAGCGCCGCCACGACGACCGGCTGTCCACCAGTGTCGGTCACCCGCTCAACGGCGAGGTCCGCGTGCAGCGTCTGGCCGGCGACCTCGAGGGCCGCACCCACGATCTCGACGCGCAGGTACGGTCCCGCTGGAAGGCCGAGGGCCGCGACGGCTGAGGTGTTGACCGCCACCGAGACGGTGCCGCCGGTGAGCCCCGGGATGGCCAGGGCGACCGTGGCGGAGAGGCGGCCCGCCAGCCCGCGAGCCCCGAGCACGAGGGACCCGTTGACGCCGGTGAGCCGCACGACGGCGGTCGTCCCGGTGCTCAGCTCGATGGTGCCGCCGGAGATCGTCACCCGGGTGACGGCCGCGCCGTCGACGACGGTGCGCTCGACGTCGACGGCCAGGCCGGTGACCGACTGCCCCGCGATCGTGAGCGTCACGGCGGTCGCGCTGAGCCGCAGGTACGGACCGGCGGGGAGCAGAAGGCTCCCACCAACGACGGTGAAGGTCGGGGTGCCCGCGGTGGTGTTGACGAGCAGCCGCAGGTCGGTGCTCAGCGAGACGCCGGGCACGAGGAGGGTGACGGCCCCCTCGATGACGGCCGAGGCCCCGGCCGCGCCGAGCCGGATCTCGCCCGAGCCGGTGAGCGACAGGACGTCGGTGGGGCCGTCGCGCAGCACGAGCGAGACGTTGCTCGCGGCGACGGTCATGCCGGTGGAGGTCTTCGTGAACGCCAGGTCCGCCGTGAACGACTGGCCGGCGACGGCGACCGTCACACCCAGGCCGGTGACGGAGACGTATGGCGTCGAGCCGACGGCGACCTCGTTCGAGGCGGCCTTGAAGTCGAGCACGACGGTGCCGTTGCCGTCGGCGAACGCGATGGTGCGGCTCACGGCCGAGGTCGACTCGTTCACCCGGGCCCGCACGATCCCGGAGACGGTGACGCCGGGGACGCCGACGAGCTCGACCTGACCGCTGACCTCGAGCGCGAACTTGCCCGTCCCGTCCTTCCACAGCCCGACGGTGGCGCCGGTCAGGAGCAGCCCGCGGGCGAGCGGGTTGCGGTGACCGTCGGCGGTGAACGCCGGGCCGTCACCGACGAACACGGTGAGGTTGCGCCCGGCGAACTCGGTCGGTGAGACCTCGAAGTCGCCCTCGATGCTCACGTAGCCGCCGATGGTGAGCGAGCCACCCGAGATCGACAGGCGGAAGACCTGCTCACCGGAGTCGAAGGTGACCGGCAGGTCCTCCTGACCGACCCGCACGACGGTGTCGATGACCGCACCGGTGGTGTTGACCCGCAGGAGCACGTTGCCGGTGCCGGTGAAGCCCGGGGGTGCCACCGAGAGGGTGCCGCTGACGAAGCCGGCGATGCCCGTGCCGGTGACCACGAGCACGCCGTCGGCGTTGCTGACCGAGCCGCCGCCCGTGATGGTGGCCGAGCCGTTGCTGAGCACGAGGACCGTGCGTGCCTCGCCGCCCGGCGGCTGCGAACGCTGGATGGCGATGGTGCCGGACAGGGTCCCGAGGCTGCCGATGGTGAGGGAGGTCGTGAGCGACGCGCGCACGTACGCCCCGGCCGGGAGGGTCCGGGCGCCCAGGACGACGGTCGTCGGGCGGGTGTTGACGTCGAGCGCGACGCTCGTGGTTGCGAGCCCGAGCGCGGTGAGGGTGGCCCCGAAGGTGGCGGACAGTGCGAGCGTCCCGGCGATGCCGTCGGAGGCGATGACCATCGTGCCTCCACCGGTCACCGTGGCCACCCCACCGATCGACGCGGTCAGCGACGTGAGCGTGAGGGTGACGACCGAGCCTCCGGTCACCGCGGTGCGCTCGAAGCCCAGGTCGGCGACGAGCTCCTGCCCAGCGACGACGAGGTGGGCCCCGGCGGCGGTCACCCGAACGTGCGGGGTGCCCGGCCGGGTGTCGATGTCGGCGTCGACCGCGGTGGTCAGTGAGATGCCCGCCACCGCGAAGGCGATCGTTCCGCTGAACGTGCCGTGGATGCCGTCCGCGGTCACCGTGAGTGCGGCGGCGGCATCGGTGACGGAGACCAGTCCACCGGCGAGCCGGAGGGTGGCGCGGGCGAGGGTGACCTGGACGGTGCTGCCGCTGAGCGCGACGGTGAGGTCGCCCGAGAGGCGCTGGCCGAGCACGGTGAGCTCGACACCGAGGCCGGCGACCTCGAGGCGGGAGGCTGCGGTGTCGACCTCGACGTGGAGGGCCCCGGTGAGCGTCACGCCGGGGATGTTCGCGACGACGGTGCCGCCTAGGGTGCCGGACACCTCGTCACCGGCGAGGACCAGGGTTCCGGACCCGTTGACGAGCCGGAAGCCGGTGCCACCCGCGGCGAGGACGACGGACGCGCGGGCGAGGGTGACGGTGGTGCTGGTGGCCGTCGACTCGACGGTGAGGTCGGCGGTGACCACCTGGGTGCCGACGGTGAGCGTGGCCGCGTCGAGCTGGAGGCGCAGGTACGGCCCGGCCGGGAGCCCGTCGGCGGGGCTGCCGGTGGTGTTGACGGCGACGGCCACGGCGCCGCTCAGCGCGAAGGCCCCAGGTGCGGTGTCGATGTCGGCGCGCAGCCGCCCAGCCACGCCGGCGGAGGTCAGGGTGAGGTCCCCGGCGACGCCGTCGAGCACGAAGGTCCCCGGGCCGATGCTGAGCATCCCGTTGGTGATGCTTAGGCGCGTCCTGGCCGCCCCGCCGGTGCCGCTGCGCTCGAGGACGAAGTTGCCGCTCAGCGACTGGCCGGAGACGGTCAGGGCCGCGGCGGTTGCGGTCAGTCGCAGGAAGGGCCCGGCCGGCAGGTCGCCGGTCAGCGAGCCGAACTGCACGATCGCGCCGGTCGTGTTGATCTCTAGGGCGAACGTGCCCGTCGTGAGGGTCGCCCCCACGCCGGGTGCGTCGAGGGTGACGGTGCCGCTGACCCGACCGGCGAGACCGGAGGACCCGACCCGCAGGCTCGCCGTACCACCGGTGAGCGAGGCGACCGGGGCGCTCGCGCCTGCCGGCACGACGCGGAACACGACACCGGTCGCCGTGACGTCGAGCCCGGCCGGGGTCTTCGTGAACGCGAAGGTGCCGGTGAGTGTCTGCCCGAGCGCGGTCAGGGTGAGGTTCCCGGTGATCGCCGTGAACGGGTTCGCCGTCGAGCCCGCCTCACCGGTGACGAAGGCGATGACGACCGGGTCGCCACCGGCCACGGGCACCGACACCGAGAACAGCTGGCCGAGCTGGTTGAGGCGCACCGAGAGCGTGCCGGAGAGCGAGATGCCGGCGACACCGACGAGCTGCACGGTGCCGGATGCCGTGAGGGCGTGGACGTAGGGGTCGGGTTGGGTGCCGGAACCGGCGCGCACCAGCGCGACGGTGGCACCTGTGACGAGGAGTCCACGGGCCAGCGGGTTCGGGGTGCCGTCGGCGAGCCACGCGGGCCCGACCCCGACGAACAGGGTGAGGCCCCGGCCGGCGAAGACCGTGCGGCCGTCGACCGTCGTGAAGGTGAAGTCGCCCTTGACGCTCACCACGCCGGCGACGTCGAGCACCGCGCCGGTGAGCGAGAGCGCGAAGACGCCGCTCGGGTTCGCGGCGGCCTCGGCGGCGCTGAACGAGACCTCGAGCGCCTGCCCGTCGAGCAGCACCGTCTGCTCGACCGCTCCCTGGGTGGTGTTGACCCGCAGGAGCCCGTCCGCCGAGGCGGTGAACCCGGACCCGGCGCCGGTGCCGACCCGCCCGGAGACGACGCCGGCGACGCCGGTGCCCTGCACCACGAGCAGGCCCGCGCCGTCGGTCAGCAGCTGGCTCGCACCGACCGAGGCGGTGACGCCCGTCAGTCCGAGCACGACCACGGCGGCCCCGCCCGCCCCGGTCTGGCGCTCGAAGGACACCGACCCGGCGAGGGACCCGAGCGAGCCGAGGGCGAGCGTGACGCCGGTGGCGACCACCCGCACGAACGGACCGGCGGGCAGGCCGAGGGCGGCGACGGGGCGGGTGTTGAGGGCGAGCGAGACCGGTGCGGCGGAGAGCGTGAGCAGCGTGAAGTCGGGCGCGGTGGTCGCGGTTCCGCTGAGGGTGCCACTGAGGCCGGTGTCGTCGACGACCAGGGTGCCGATCCCTCCCGAGACGGTCAGCACGGACGTGCCGCCGGCGCCGAGCGCCACCCCGAGGCCGGTCGCCGCGAGGGTGAGGGTGCGCCCCGAGCGCTGGACGGTGAGGGTTGTGGCGGTGAGCGACTGCCCGGCGACGACGAGGCTGGCGGCCCCGCCGGCCTGCACGTCGACGGTGCCGAGCACGGTCGTGCCACCGAGCGTGATGTCGGCGCCGGTGCCGTTGTGCACGAGCGACCAGCCGGTGCCGGTGGCGGACACGCCGGGGACCCCGGTGAGTGTCAGGGTGCCGCCGGCGACCCGGAAGGCGACGTCGCGGTCGGCCTGCACGAGCAGGTCGAGCGAGGTCGCCGTCAGCTGCAGCGTCGGGCCGTTCGGCACGCTCAGCGCGGCGCTCACCGCGGAGGCGGTGACGACGAGGTCGGCGCCGTCCTGCGCGAGCCTCGCGGTGGCGGCGCGCACGGTGACGACGTCGCCGAGGGTGAGCACCAGGTCCTCGAGGGTGAGTGCGAGGTCGCCGGCGTCGAGGGCCTCGCCGGCGACGGTGTACGTGCCGGTGAGGGCGGCGCTGCCGCCGACGGGGCGAGCCCCGTCGACGAAGCCGATGGTGACCCGCCCGCTGAGCGTCACGGTGACGGTGTAGTTGCCGGCGCTGCCGGTGATGCCGGAGAACGTGACGGTGGGCGTTGCCAGGACGAACGCGCCGAGGTCAAGGTCGGGCAGCAGCTGGGTTCGGGGCCCGGACAGGGCGTCGGCGAGGTACTGCTGGAGGAGCGGCACGATCATCCCGGCGATCCCGTCCAGCGGAGATCCGGCCAGGTACTGGCTGAAGTGGGGGAGCGCGGCGGTGAGGGAACCGTGGACCGTCGTGGTCGGCATCCGCTCGAGGTCGCCGTCGGGAGTGAGGTACCAGATGGCCGCGCCCGACTCGCCGTCGACGTCGATCGTCAGGATCGGGGCCGTTCGGAAGTGCGTGATGGCCAGGCCTGTGCGGGCATCCCATGCGAGCAGGTCGTAGAGAAGTGAGACGGCGCGCAACCCGGGCACGTAGCGCCGTTCGGCGTGGATCGTGACGAACGCGTCGGCGGGGAGTGAGCCGGGGGCGAAGGTGAGGGTGGCACGGCCTGCGGTCACGGTCCCACCGGCGAGGGCGGTGACGAGGACGGACCCGGCGGGAGGTGTGGTGCTGGTGGTCTGTGGGGCGCTGCTGCTCGGGAGGCCGGTGGCCTCGACCGGGGCGCTGCTGCCCGAGACGATGG
The DNA here is from genome assembly GCA_039915055.1 of Ornithinibacter sp. Taxonomy (GTDB): domain Bacteria; phylum Actinomycetota; class Actinomycetes; order Actinomycetales; family Dermatophilaceae; genus Fodinibacter. The sequence continues at coordinate 26,353 of JBDSNZ010000206.1, read as the reverse complement.
TGACGGTCGAGCCGCTGCCGGCGGTGACCGGGACGAGGATCTCGACGGTGCTGGGACGGCTGACGACGGTGACGGTGGACAGGTCGAGCGGGGTGTGCGTCGGCTCCTGCGCTGGGGGTCCGCGGCCGGCCTGCAGCAGGAGGTCCTCGTCGGTCATGAGCGTGCCGCCGACGCGCACCTTGCTCGGGAGGATGGCCAGCACGATCGACATGGTGGGGCCGGCGCCCTGACCCCCGTCGGACGGTCCGGTGGTGCCGGCGACTGCCGAGCCCCCGGAGATGGCCACGAGGTGCAGCGGCCCACCGGAGCGCATCGGCAGGCTCGGGGTGTCGGTGACTGCACGCGCTTGCGTCAGGGTCACCGCGACCGAACGGAGGGGCACGGTGGCCGCAGGAGCGAGGGCCGGGAGACCGGTAGCAGGCCTCGCTCCTGACTGGGCGGCCATCGTGGACGCGAGGTCACGAAGCGTCAGCAGCTCGGTGAGGGAGGTGTGGGTGCTCCCAGGGACCTGCGCAGAGGGCACGACACCTGTCGTGGTGGAGGAGGTCAGCGAGGTTCCCGAGGCAGTCACGGAGATCGCTCCGGCGGCCGAGACACCTCGCTCGATGGTCGAGGTCACGTCATGGGTGGCCAGGGTGAGTGCCATCAGGGCAGCTGTGGTGCGAGCCGTGGCGACCTGCTCCGCAGTCATGGTCAGGTCGCCTCCGAGCACGAGCGGGGCGCCCGCGCCCAGTCGGGCGTCCGTGGTGACCGTGACCAGGGCCACCGCTTGGCCGCGGCCTCCCGTGGCCACCCCGGTGGTGTGCTCCGACGTGTCGGCCGCGACCGTCAGGTCCTCGACGCCGCGCAGCGTGGCGTCATCGCCCAGCCGAGCCACCGTGTCCGCGTCCGACACGAGAACCACGAGGTTCTCGGCCGCCGGGTCCAGCGTCGTCGCCGAGCCGGTGGTGACGGCGCTCGTGGCCGAGCTGATGGAGAGGTGCCTCAGCTGGCCCACGACGTCGACCCCGGGGGCGACCTCGGCGGTGCTCGACCTGCGACCGAGAGCGACCGCCAGCGCGCCGAGCCGTCCTCCGTTCGCCCGGGCGGACGAGTCGTCGGTGAGGTCTGACCCGACCGTGAGGCGGTTCACCACGGCGGAGAGGTCGCCGCCCAGGACGGCGCGGGTCACCAGGGTTGGGATGACCACGGCCACGGCCATTCCCTGTGCGGAGGTCGCCGAGTCGGCGGTGACCGTCGAGGTGTCGCCGGAACGCGCCCTCACGTCGGTGTCACGAGCGGTCCACAGGGTGAGGAGGCGACCGTCAGCAGAGGAGAGCATGGCCTCGGTGAGGCCCTCGAGCCGACCGAGGGCGAGGCTGGCCGTTGCCCGCACCGGACCGCGTGTCGTCATGGCGGCACCCGAGGTCACGGCGCCCGGCGCGGTGGAGTTGCTCGCGGCGCCCCCAGTGTTCCCGTTCGAGCCGACGGACAGCGTGCCGGTGGACGTGGCGTGGACGTCCACCTGTCCGGCCCGGATGCCGGCGGGCCCGGCACCCTCGATGACCGCGCGGGTCGTTCGGTACACGGCGGCGGTGGAGGTGCCGCCACCTGCAGCGGCACCCGAGGCGTCACCGCGGGCCAGTGCTTCGGTGTGGTTGTCAGCCAGCACTGAGAAGCGCCCGCTGGCCGACACGGTGCTCTGCCCGGCGAGCCGCGACTCCGCCTCACTGGACAGGACCACCGCCGCGTGGGCGACATCCATCGAGGGGGTGCCCGTGGCGCTGGCGACGATGGCTGTGGCCACACCTGTGGCGGCAGAGCTCGTGCGCAAGGTCAGGTCGCCGGTGGAGATGAGCTCGGAGTCACGCACGAGCACACGTGCCGTGGAGGAACCTCGGACCTCGGCCTGCGGTCCCGCGCGAACGCTCCCGGTGGTGCTCGAGTCGGCCGACAGGATGATGTCGCCTCCGCGCAGGGTGGCCCCGATGACGGTGACCGACGAGGATGCCGCACTGTGGCTGCCGCTGCGGTGGTCGGACGCGGCCAGCTCGATCACCCCGTCGCCGTCGCTGCCCGAGGTGTCGATGACGCTCCCTGGAGTGACGACGATGTCACGAGCGCGCACGATCAGCCCAGAGGAGCTGAGCGTGATGGTCCCGGTGAGCACGATGGTGCCCGCCTCGGAGGTGATCACGATGCGCAGCAGCCCGTCGGGCGAGAGCTCGAAGTCGGTGTCACCAACCCTCACCCGCAGGACGCGGGCGGAGCTGTCGTAGGAGACGGCGGCCGAGCCGCTGTCGAGGAGGACGAAAGAGGCCTGCGTCCCGTCGGTCGCCCACCCAGGACCCGGTGCCGTGCTCGGGGAGGTGGCTGTGCTCGGCTGCTCCGCGGTGGTGGTGGTCGCTGCGGCCTCGCGGTCGGCGGCGGACCCCGCGCCGGAGGTGCTGGGGTCATCGGCCACGGGTGCGGAGGCCTCGCTCGGGGTCTCGTCGGTCGCGTCGGTGGTGACGGAGGCAGCCGCGGCGGTCTTGTCCTCGTCGGTGCCGCCCTCGTCGGTTCCACCGGTGCCGGCATCCGCGCCGGGCTCCTGCTCGGCAGAAGAAGTGTCGGCGGCGTCCTCGGAGGTGTCGCTCGCCTTGGCCGTCTCCTCGTCGGTCGCGGTCGCGGTCGACTCGGCCACGGTGGCCTCGCCCGTGCTCGACGTCGGCTCCTCGGGCTCAGCCGCGGCGGGCTCCTCGGGGGCCACGGGTGGGGCCGCGGAGCCGACGCCCCGCGTCTCGCCGGGGGAGAGGCCCTCGAGCATCAGGCCGCTGCCGCTGTGCTCAAGTCCCAGCACGTGACCGATCTCGTGGCGCACCACCGTCACGAGGCTCATCCGGGACCATCCCCAGCCGGCGGCATCGTCGTCGACGGTGATGGACGACCCGGAGGCGCGCCCGAGGGTGGCGCCCCCGAGGTCTGCCACCGATGCATCGACCGAGGGCACGTCGGCGCCGGTCTCGGCCCATTCGGCCCTCGCCTGGTCCACGGCCGAGGCGAGCTGCCCAGGGGTCAGGGTGCTGTCGGGGTCGGCGGGGGTCTCCGGGAGGGAGGTCGCGGTCATGCTGCCGGCGCTCGACGAGCCGGCGGTCGTGGTCGACGCCGAGGGGGTGGGTGACGGGGTCGGTGGGGGGCTGGAGGTGGGAGTGGCCGACGGGGTCGGTGTGGACACCTGCGTGCCTCCCCCGCCCGTGATGGTCCCCTGTGCCCCGTTGTCCAGGGGGCAGGAGATCGACGCCGCCCCACCGTTGGCGCCTCCGACGGTCTGGCACTGGCTCGAGGAGAGCGCCTTGGCGAGGGCCTGCAACGCCTCCTGGAGGCGACGGTTCGCATCCTGCTGCGCTGACCGGACAACCTCCGCCTGGCGGGCCGCTCGGATGGCGGCCGGGTCAGGTCCGACACCGATGGTCCTGCGCGTCGAGGTCGTCGGGCCCCCCTGCTGACGCCCCAGGTTCCGCTGACGGAGAATCCGTTGCTCGGCTGCCTGGTCCGCCCGCTTGAGCTCCTCCCGGGTGAGCAGCTCGTCGAGGTGCGCACGCGCGGTTCCGGGGGGCTGCGCGGGGACGATGATCACGACCGGTGCGCGCAGTGGCACGGACGGGTCCTGGCGCAGGGGTTGGGCGGGGTCGGGCGCGGGTCCGCTGCTGCTGGGCCTGTCTGACAGGGCCCCCTTCACGGGCTGCGCCGTGGCGGTGGCCGGCACGGCCAGGGTGGCCACCATCGCGAGCACCACGGTGATGCCGACGCCGGCGGGGGTCGCGAGCCTGCGAGCATTCGAGGCGCGCAGCCACGCACGCGTAGCCCGCGCCAGGCTCGAGTTCGAGCGCGGCGTGAGGTCCCCGACCTCGCGTCCCATGCACTCCACCCCCTCGCGCGACGATGCCGTTCAGGCTTGAGGTCCGCACGATAGTCCCGACCGGGCGTCCTTGTCAGCAAAATCTCGCAGACTGCGTCGTGGCGGCTTGTTCCGGCAGCCACCCTGTAGTAGGGCTAGGGAGCCTTTGTCACCCAGAACGCGCGCGCTTTCGGGAGCGCGCTCAGTCCGCAGGCGGCTGCTTCAGGCGCTCGTGAAGGCGCTCGCGCACCTCATCGGGCGTGTAGGTGCGACGCTCGCGCTCGTTGCGTGCCACGAGCGCGCCGGTCGCCACCACGCCGACGACGCTGGCGACACCCAGCACCTTGAGGAGACGGTTCGCGGAGGGTTTCACCTGCTCACCCTAGACGCCCGGCCGGGGCAGACTGGGGTCATGGCACGCAGCCGCATCGCTCCAGTCTCCTTCGACGAGGCCGTCGACTCCACCCGCACCGGAGACCTGTGGATCTTCCGCGGTGGCACGGTCGCCGACCGGGTGATCCAGGCCGCCAGCAACGCCCCCATCAACCACGTCGGCATGGCGGTGGTGCTGGAGGACCTGCCGCCGCTGATGTGGCACGCCGAGATGGGCCGCTCGCTGAAGGACCAGTGGACCGGGGAGCACCACCGGGGGGTGCAGCTCCACGACCTCGCGGAGGCGGTGACGACCTGGCAGGTCCGCTACGGACAGCGCGCCTGGCTGCGACAGCTGCATCCCGAGGCGAGCGCGCAGCAGGAGGACTCCCTGCTGCGCACCGTCGCCAGGCTCAACGGAGTTCCGTTCCCGTCCCACCTCGGGCTTGCCTGGCGCTGGCTCCGTGGCCGCGACGGCCATCTCAGCCGCCGAGGGGCGGCGCAGAAGGGTCTACGGCCGGAGGACGCCTACTGCGCGGAGGTGGTGGCCGCGACCCTCGAGGAGATGGGCATCCTGCGAGCGGATGCTCCCACCAACTGGTATGACCCGGGCCGGTTCTGGAGCGGTGACTCACTCCCGCTGGCGCAGGGCTGGTCCTACGGGGTCGAGGTCGAGGTGGGCCGGGACCCACGCTGACGACGCACCCACGGCACTCCGACGAGGAGGAAGCCCACGGCCAGGGTCGCGGCCGCGGCGAGCGCACCCCACAGCACCGCCCAGCCGAGGATGACGACACCCTCCCAGGCGAGGTTGGCGAAGTACAGCTCGGGGCGCACCCCGTTGGCCGCCCATGCTCCGCCCACGAAAGCCAGGCAGGTCGCGACCATCAGGCCGATCGTCACGCCCGCTGATCGGGCCATCGCGCCCGCGGCTGGGACGGAGATCGGCGCCTCGTCCTGGGAGTCGACCAGGTCGGAGAACGTCTCGAAGACGTCGGGGACCGGCCCGGGTGTGCGACGGCGCATGGCCCAGAGCATACGGTTCGCAACCCCCCGTTCGTGGCCGTGCTCGCCTACGGTGGCCGTGGCCGCAACGACGCGGTATCCCCATGAAGGAGAAGACTGAATGCGACGATCTCGCATGGTTGCCGGCATCGGAGCGGTGGCCCTCGCCACGACTGCCCTGGGTGCCACGACCGCCACCGCCACTACTCAGACCCCCGCGAAGGTGACGACTGCCAGTTCCGGGTCCGCCACGGATGGTTCGTATGCCGTGCTGGCTGACCGTGGTGTCGACGCCAAGGCGCTCGCGCGCCAGCTCGAGAAGGCCGGTGCGAAGGTCACCTCGGTCAACACGGCCATCGGCATGGTCACTGTCACCTCGGCATCCCCGAAGTTCCTGACCAAGGCGCGCGCCATGAAGGGCGTCGATGTCGCAGCTCGCGACGGCGTCGTCGGCCGGTCACCGAAGGACAAGCCGGTGCGCAACGACGTCGAGCGCCCCCGCCCCGGCAAGGGTGCCTCCGGAGCGCACAACGCGTTCGCTACCAAGGGCAAGAAGGGCGCGAGCGACCCGCTCGACTCCTACCTGTGGGGCATGAAGATGATCGACGCCCCCGCAGCACACACGATCGACATGGGTGACAAGCGCGTGATGGTCGGCGTCATGGACACCGGCGTCGACGGGACCCACCCCGACATCGCCCCCAACTTCGACAAGAAGCTCTCGCGCAACTTCACCACCGACATCCCCGGCATCGACGGAGCCTGTGAGGTCGCGAGCTGCGTCGACCCCGCCAACGTCGACGACGACGGTCACGGCACCCACGTCGCCGGCACGATGGCCGCGGCGATGAACGGCATCGGTGTCTCCGGTGTCGCGCCGGGCGTCGACATCGTCAACGTCCGGGCCGGCCAGGACAGCGGCTACTTCTTCCTCACCCCCACCGTCAACGCGCTCACCTACTCCGGCGACGTGGGCATCGACGTGGTCAACATGTCGTTCTACGTCGACCCGTGGGCCTACAACTGCAAGGGCGGCGCGCCGGAGGACACCCCCGAGGAGGCGGCCGAGCAGGACGTCATCATCGAGGCCATGACCCGGGCCCTGAACTACGCGCACGACCACGGCGTCACCCTCGTCGGCGCCCTCGGCAACGGTCACGACGACCTCGCCAACCCGCGCAACGACGAGTCCAGCCCGGACTACCCCGCTGGTGGAGAGCACGAGCGCACCATCGACAACGCCACCTGCTTCGACCTGCCGACCGAGGGGCCCCACGTCATCGGTGTCTCGGCCGTCGGTCCGAGCGAGCGCAAGGCGTACTACTCCAACTGGACCACCGACCTCACCTCGGGTGAGATCGAGGTCTCGGCTCCCGGTGGCGACTACCGGGACTTCCCCGGCACCGACGCCTACCGCACCCCCGGCAACCTGATCCTCTCGGCGGCGCCGCTGCACGTGCTGCAGGCCACGGGCGATGTCGACGAGTCCGGCGAGATCACCCCTCAGGGCGAGGGCTTCGTCATGAAGGACTGCCGCGCCCTGCCCGGCAAGAAGGGCCAGGAGTGTGGGTACTACCAGTACCTCCAGGGCACCTCGATGGCCTCACCGCACGCAGCGGGTGTCGCGGCTCTCGTCGTCTCGGCGCACGGCAAGGTGCAGGGCAAGGCAGGGTTCACCCTGGCCCCCGACACCACGGCCAAGATCCTCATGGCCACCGCGCGGGACAAGGCCTGCCCCGCGGAGAACCCGTACGACTACCCGCTCCTGTCCTCGGTGTACAACGCACCGTGCGTCGGTGACGCGGACTTCAACGGGTTCTACGGCGACGGCATCGTCAACGCCCTGGGCGCCGTGAGCTAGCACACCCCTCCGGGGAACCACTCGGATGCCGCCCGCTCACCTCGAGCGGGCGGCATCCGTGTCCCTGCCCCTGCCCCGCCCCTGCCCTGCCCCTCCCCCTGCCCCCCTCGACCCCCACCCCCTCGACTTATTGCGCCACACCCACGCCCGGAGGCCCGAAAACCGACCGCGCACGTGGCTGGAGCGCAAGATGTCGGGTGGGTGGTGGGTGGGTCGACTACAGTTCCGCCGTGCCGAGCAGCGGGTGGACCGTGGATCTCGCCCGCCAGTGGGTGGCCCCCGCCGGGGTGCGATGGCGCAGGTGGGCGATCCTCGCCGCCACGGGGGTGGCGTTCCTCGCGTCAGTGCTGGGCGACCTTGAGACCCGGTGCTCGGTGCAGGACCCCTCGATCTGCGGCCCCGACGTGACCTTCTCGCTGTCGATCGTGCTCGCCGTCTCCTCGGCCGCGCTGTTGTGGTGGCGCCCGTGGGTGGCTGCTGGGTGCGCCGTGGTCTTCGCCGGCCTCGACCTCGCGTTCGACGACGTGTGGGCCGCCAACCTCACGTGGCCCGTCGTGGCCCTGCTGCACGTGGGCCACGTGGTGACCCTGCGCCGCGAGGCGATGGCCCAACGCCGTCTCGCCGACCGCGCCGCGGTGTGGCTCCCGGCCGCTTCGGTCAGGCCGACAGGAACGACTCGCTCCGCGGCAGCCCCGCCCGGCCTCGTGCACCTCATCGCGGTCGGTCTGCTCGTGGCCGCGCTGGGGTGTCTCGGCATGCTCATGAGGGCACAGAGCGCCGATGCGGCGCACACGGCGCGCAGCATCGTGGTGAGCAGCCGCGTCGTGGGGTTCACCGACGACGGCCTCGTTCAGGCTCGCCCGGACTCACCGGTCGCAGGGCTGCCCGACGTCGTGGCGCTGGACCCCTTGGACCCCTATGACGTCGGTGACGAGGTGCTTCTTCGGGCGGATCCCACCGACCCTGGCTGGACCCACCCTGCGGCTGAGCCACCGGATCCCACGTGGTGGGCATCGCTCGCCCTGGGTGCTGCTCTGCTGTCCGGGCTCCTCGCAGAGCGACTGCTCACCGCCCGGATGAGGCGAGCCGTCTTCCTGGCACGTCCTCCCACGAGAGGGGTTCGCATCCGGTATGCCGTGGATGACGGCTCGTGCGCTGTTCTCGCCTGCGTCGAGTCAGAGGTCATCTTCGCGGAACTGCAGGTCCTCCCGACATCAGACCTCTCTCAGGCCGGGCCGCTCGCGGAGAGCCTGCGACCGGCATACCTCGTGGGCGACGTGCGGGCGGGCGGTTGGTGCGCCGTGGCCACTCAGGACGGGATGCTGCTGCCCGAGTCCGCCCTCTCGGCGTGGCCGGACCTGCCACTGTCGTCGCAGGTGGAGGAGGAGTCCGGCGGCGACCCCCGCGAGTGGAGCAGCCCGGTGCCGGAGTCGGCCCTGCCCGCGGCTCTCCCGGTGCGTCTGGGGCCGACGGTGCTGGACCGGGTCGTGGGTGTGGCCGTTGCGGTAGGCGCCACGGGATTCGGGGTCTGGCTGCTGGACCCCGAGGTCGGAGGGTGGTTCTCCAGCATTCTGATCCTCGCCGGGGTCATGAACGTCGCCTGTTGGGGGGCCAACCGGGCCGTGGCTTCCGTGACGGTCGACCGGTCGGGGCTGTCCGTGGCGTCGGCGCTGCGCAGGAGCACTGTGGCCATGGTGAGTGTCGAGGAGGTGAGGTGCACGCCGACGCACGTCCTCGTCCTCGGGGCGGAGGGCCAGGAGCTGGAGATCGGCCCGTTCGGTGCGGGGGAGCCCGCTCGGCACTCTTTGGTGTCGCGTGGGCGTCCGGAGATGGGTCCTAGCGCGGCGCAGGTGGCGTCGGCCATCGACCATGCCCGCGTGGCGGCGAGCTCTGTCGACGCGACCCGCCCGGACGAGGGAGGAGCGAGATGGCGGCCCGGGACGGGTGTGCCGTGGCTGGCCCTCGTCGCCATGGTGGTGCTCGTCCGCTACCTCCAGGTCTTCGTCCTCTGACTCGACCTATTGCGCTCCACCCACGCACGCAGCCCCGAAAGACTCCCTCGGGCGTGGGTGTGGCGCAAGAAGTCGGGTGGGTCAGGAGGTGAGGAGGAAGCCCAGGTATGCCGCGCCGAGCCCGAGGGTGAGCGAGAGGGTGACGATGGCGGTTGCCTCGACGCGCCGATCGTCCTCGATCGCGTCCCACAGCTCCAGGGCCAGGGTCGAGAACGTCGTGAATGCTCCGCAGAAGCCCACCCCCACCAGGAGGAGCGGGCTCCCCGTGACGCCGACGCCGACGAGCAGGCCGAGCACCAACGACCCGCTGACGTTGACGGCAAGGGTCCCGAAGGGGGGCGTGGTGGCGAGTCGCTGGCGCAGGACGTGGTTCACCGCGTAGCGCAGCGGCGCGCCGAGGGAGCCGCCGAGCGCGACGAGCAGGGCGTGGGTGAGGGTCATCGCACCGGCCAGAGCCGTTCGCCGAGGGCCGAGCCGCCGCCCACCGCCAGGACGCCGAGGATGAAGGTCCCCGCCACGTAGATGAGGGCGGCCTGCACGTGCCCCGCCTGCGTGAGCTGCACGACGTCCACCGCGAGGGCCGAGAAGGTGGTCCAGCCCCCGAGGAGACCGACCCCGAGGAACGGGCGCGCGAGCCGGTGGGCGCCGGGCCGGTCGACGAGGAAGCCGACGAGCACCCCCATCACGAGGGCGCCGGTGACGTTGACGACGAGCGTCGCCCAGGGGAAACCGCCTGGAGCGTGGTGAAGTGCCAGCCCCACGGCATACCGACCCAACGAGCCCAGCGCACCACCGGCGCCGACGGCGACCAGGACGGCGGGCTCAGGCCGGGAGCCGGGCACCACCGACTACCGGAGCGTCTCGAGGAAGTCGGCGATCCGCCCGATCGCCTCGGTGAGGGTGTCGACGTCGGGAAGCGTGACGAGACGGAAGTGGTCGGGCTCGAACCAGTTGAAGCCGGTGCCGTGGGTGACGAGGATCTTCTTCGCCCGCAGCAGGTCGATGACGAACGCCTCGTCGCTCTCGATGGCGTAGACCGCCGGGTCCAGGCGCGGGAAGCAGTAGAGCGCACCGCGGGGCTCCACGCACGAGACGCCAGGGATCTCGTTCAACAGTCGGGAGGCGAGCTTGCCCTGCTCGTAGAACCGTCCCCCCGGCACGATGAGCTCGGTGACCGACTGGTAGCCACCGAGGGCGGTCTGGATCGCGTGCTGCGCGGGCACGTTGGCGCACATCCGCATGTTGGCGAGCAGCGTCAGCCCCTCGAGGAAGTCCTCGGCGAGGTGCTGCGGCCCCGAGACCATCACCCAGCCGGCGCGGTAGCCGCACACCCGGTAGGCCTTCGAGAGCCCGCTGAAGGTGAGGCAGAGGACGTCGTCACCGGCATACGTCGCGGCGTGGTGGTGCACGGCGTCGTCGAAGATGATCTTCTCGTAGATCTCGTCGGCCATGACGACCAGGTCGTGACGGCGGGCGATGTCGACGAGGGCCCTGACCGTCTCGGGCGAGTAGACCGCTCCGGTGGGGTTGTTGGGGTTGATGATCACCAGCGCGTGGGTGTTGTCGGTGATCTTGGCCTCGACGTCTGCGAGGTCGGGGTCCCACCCGTTGCCCTCGTCGCAGCGGTAGTGCACGGGCGTGCCGCCGGAGAGCGAGACGGCGCCGGTCCAGAGCGGGTAGTCGGGGGCCGGGACGAGCACCTCGTTGCCGTCGTCGACGAAGGCCTGGAGCACCATCGTGATGAGCTCGGAGACACCGTTGCCGATGTAGACGTCGTCGACCGAGGTCTCGGTGAGCCCGCGGGACTGGTAGTACTGCGCGACAGCGGTGCGGGCGGAGTAGATGCCGCGTGAGTCGGCGTAACCCTGGCTGTCGGGCAGGTTGTGCACGATGTCGGCGACGATCGACTCGGGCGCCTCGAAGCCGAAGGGGGCCGTGTTGCCGATGTTGAGCTTGAGGATCTTGTGGCCCTCGGCCTCCAGGCGCTGGGCCTCGAGCAGGATGGGCCCGCGCACGTCGTAGCGCACGTGCTGGAGCTTCTTGCTCTGGACGATCCGGCGCATGCCCAGAGTCTCCCAGTAGAGGGCCCCACGATCGCGCATTCGTTCACCCGTCGTCCTGGCGCGCCCCCGCTGGGTCGAGGTGAAAGGCTGGCGCGTGAAGCCAGAACATCACCTCGACCCCGGCGCGGTGTCGCCTTTCGCGTCCCTTACCGTGCCCGACCCGGATGCCGGGCAGCGGCAACGCCAAGACCTAACCTTGCGTCGTGGTGCGGATCCTGCTCGTGGAGGACGACGCGACGGTCAGGGATGCCGTCGCGGCATACCTCACGCGCGCCGGCCACGCCGTCGACGCGGTCGAGGACGGCCAGCGGGCCATCGAGCGGTTCGCGGCGGAGCCCGCTGACCTGGTGCTGCTCGACCTCATGCTTCCCGGGATGGGCGGCTTCGAGGTCGCTCGCCGGCTGCGCACCATGCGCCGCGACCTTCCGCTCATCATGGTCACGGCGCGCGGTCAGGAGCACGAGCGGGTCCAGGGCCTCCAGCACGGCGCCGACGACTACGTCACCAAGCCCTTCAGCCTGCGCGAGCTCGAGCTTCGGGTGCGCTCGCTGCTGCGCCGCACGTCCGCCCCGGTGCTCGAGGTCACCGACGTGCTGCGTGACGGCGACCTCGTGCTCGACCTCGGCGCCCGCGTCGTGACCCGGGGTGGCACCCCGGTGCAGCTCACCGCACGCGAGTTCGACCTCCTGGCGTGGCTGGTCCAGCAGCCCGGTGTGGTGTGGTCGCGCGACGAGCTCATCCGACAGGTGTGGGGATGGGACATCGGCGACCCCTCCACGGTCACGGTGCACGTGCGGCGGGTGCGGGAGAAGGTCGAGACCGACCCGAGCGCGCCGGTCAGGCTGGTGACGGTCTTCGGCCGCGGATACCGGTGGGAGCACAGGGAACCGGTCGATGACGCCTGAGACCAGCGCCATCATCGTGTCGGCGTCGGTCACCGCGGCGGTGGGGGCGGCGGGCGCCGTCGTGCTCTCCCGCGTCGCCCGCCGCCGGCCCTCGGTCGCTGCACTCGGCGGGCCCATCGTGCTGGTGGCCGCCCTCGCGGCCGGAGTCGCGATCGCGAGCCGGTCGATGCTCATCGGGGAGGACGACTACCGCACCCTCGTCTTCGTCCTGCTCGCCGGTGCCCCGATGGCGGTGCTCGTGGGTCTGGGCCTGGCGCGTCGGGTCTGGGCGATGGAGCGCGACGCGGCCACCGAGCGATCGGCGCGTCAGCGCGCCGTCGAGGTCGAGGAGTCCCGCCGAGAGACCGTGCGCTGGTTGTCCCACGACCTGCGGACCCCGCTGGCCGGCATCCGAGCACTCGCAGAGTCCCTCGAGGACGACGCCGTCGCCGACCCCCACGCGGCCCACGGCCGGATCGTGCACGAGGTCGACCGGATGGACGCCATGGTCGAGGACATCGCAGAGCTGTCTCGGCTGCACGGCTCGGCGCCGAGGAGGGTGGAGCCCGCTGCCCTGGACGACCTGGTCTCCGACGCCGTGGCGACCGTGCTGCCGCTCGCCGCGGCCGCGGGCATCGAGGTGTCGGCCAGCGACCTGTCGGGCGCCATCGTCGACGTCGACGCCCGCGGGGTGACCCGCGCCGTGACCAACGTGCTCCGCAACGCCATCCAGCACACACCGGAGGGCGGCGCCGTGCGGGTGCGCACGACCTCCGTCGCCGGCACCGCAGCCGTGGAGGTCGCGGACCGGTGCGGCGGCATCCCCCAGAAGGACGCCCGCCACGTCTTCGAGCCCGGGTGGCGCGGTGACGGCTCACGCCACGAGCGCGGCATGGGCCTGGGCCTGACCATTGCCCGCGAGGTCGGCCGGATGCACGGCGGCGATGCCACGCTCGCCAACCTTCCCGACGGCAGTGGTTGCGTCTTCACGCTGTCCCTCCCCTCCCGATGACGTGCGGCACAATCTGGGCCATGGACGACGTCGTCGTGGAGCGGGTGCTGCGGGCGGTGGAACAGGTGCCGCGCGGCCGCGTGGTGTCCTACGGCGACCTCGCCTCGCTCGTCGGCATCGGCCCGCGCCAGGTCGGCACGATCATGCGCCTCTACGGGTCCAACGTCACGTGGTGGCGGGTGACGAGCCACGCCGGGGACCTGCCCGCGACGCTCATGGACGAGGTGCGCGAGCGCTGGGCGACGGAGGGGATCCTGCTCAAGCCCAACGGCCGCGGATGCCGGATCGGGGACTACCGCGTCGACCTTCGGCACCTGTCCACCGCCTACGAGCGGGCCACGTGCGACCTGCCCGGGTGAGGATGGACCCATGAACCGCCACCGGTATGCCGCGCTGGTCGCCTCGGGTGCCCTCGTCGTCGGGGTCGCACTGGCCTCGTGCTCGGGAGCGGAAGGCCTGGGTGAGGTGCCCTCGACCGCGAACCCGTCCTCGGGCGCGGGCGCGGGGGTGCCCTCGCCGAGCGATGCGCCGAGCCCGGCGGCGAAAGGTGCGCAGGCACCGAAGCTGGATGTCGAGGTGGTCACGGGGGGGCTGGAGCACGGCTGGGACATCGGCTTCCTTCCCGATGGCCAGGCCCTGGTGACCGAGCGCCCAGCGCGGCTCTCGCTCGTCTCGGGGCTGCGCGAGGGGGCCCGGCGCACGACGGTGGAGGCCGACCTCAGCGACGTGTTCGTGGCCAGCGAGGGCGGGCTGATGGGCATGGTGGTGCACCCCGACTTCACCGACTCGCGCGAGTTCACGACCTGTCAGACCCACCAGGTCGGCGGTCGGCCGGTCGACATCCGGCTCGTCACCTGGCGGTTGAGCGAGGACGGCCGCTCGGCCGAGCGCGTGAAGGACCTGCTCACCGGGCTGCCCCTGTCCAGCGGCCGTCACTCGGGGTGCCGCCCCGAGATCGCCGCTGACGGGGCCCTTCTGGTCGGCACCGGCGACACCGCCGTCGGCACGGTCCCCCAGGACCTCACCTCCCTCGGCGGCAAGGTCTTGCGGCTGAACCTTGACACCGGGAAGCCCCTGTCCGACAACCCGTTTGCGTCAGCGAAGAACCTGAACCAGCGCTACGTGCTGAGCTATGGTCACCGCAACCTCCAGGGGGTCGCGGTTCAGCCCGGCACCGGTGCGATCTACACGGCGGAGCACGGACCGAGCAACAACGACGAGGTCAACCGCATCCGCCCCGGCGCCAACTACGGCTGGGACCCCTCGCAGGGTGGCACGGTCGGTGGCTACGACGAGAGCGTGCCGATGACCGATCGGGACCGCTATCCGGGTGCCGTGCCTGCGGTGTGGCAGTCGGGCAAGACCACCCAGGCGGTCTGCTCGGCGGAGTTTCTCGAGGGTAAACAATGGGGCGCCTTCGACGGGGCGCTGGTCGTGACGGCACTCAAGGGCGCGAAGCTGCTCGTGCTAACGCGCGACGGCTCCGGGGCGCTCGCCGAGGTGGCGGTGCCGCAGGAGACCAACGGCCCGTTCGGCCGGCTCCGGGCCGCGCGGCTCGGGCCCGATGGCGCGCTCTACGTCACGACCACCAACGGGGAGGACGACAAGCTCCTGCGGATCACCCCTGCCACCTGAGGAGCCCGACCGCCCCCGGGGTCAGGTATCGACGATGGTGGTCACGACGTCGGTGACCGAGGGGCGACGGGGCGTGGAGGAGAAGCCGAAACGGCACGGCGGGTCCACGGGTGCGAGGTCACCGAGGGGGATGCCGTCCAGCCGCCCCGAGGCTGCGGCAACCGCGTGCGAGTCCACTGCCCCGTAGTACTCGCGCCGGCCGGCTCGGGCCACCCCTCGGGTGCGCACCCCGCGCATCGCCACTCGCGCCACCGGGTCGATGGCGGTGGTCCACAGCGGGCTGGTGGCCAGCCCTCTGGGCACGAGGCGCAGCAGGCGCCCGACGCCCGTGCGCTCCCCGACCGTCAGCTCGAGGTGCAGCGAGGGGGAGTCGACCTGCCACGTCGCGCCGTGGCGCGAGGATCCCTCCCGCGCGGCCCGGGCGCGGTCCCGACTCTCGCGTCGACTCTCGGAGGCTGGGAAGGAGGTCCCCACCCAGGCCTCGATCGTGACGGCCTCGATGCGCACCTCGTCGAAGACATACGTTGCCGACACGAAGTCGGCGACCTGGTGGGTCGGCGCGAGGAGGATGCGGTGCCCGTCCGGGCGCTCGACCATCGCATCGGCGAATGCTCCGAAGGGGCTCTGGTGCCACCACCCGAGCACGACCCGCACCCCGCTGGTCGACCCCATCCCGGCGATGCGCCCCTGGAACCTCTGACGCTCTGCCACGACCCCATCATCGCCGAAACGCGGTTGCCCAGGACGTCAGCAGCCGATGGTGCGCGGATACGTCGGGGTGGCGCCGCGGTTGCCACACACCGACAGGCCGCGCGTCGCGAGCCCGGACTTCATCTGTGAGATGGCGGAGGTGCTGAAGCCGTTCCAGCCCATGTGCATGAGCACCGTGCTGCCCGACGTCGAATACGTGACGACGTGGCTGACCACCTGGCTCTCGCTCTTACCGGTCCAGTCGTTGGTGTCGACGTCCCAGAGCCAGATCCGCATGGCCTTGCTGGCGTAGGCGTTGCGGACGGTGAAGTTGGTGGCGCCGTAAGGGGGGCGGCCGAACGAGGTGGCCACCCCGGGAGAGCCCAGCTGGTAGCGCACGCTGGAGTAGGAGAGTGTCCTGAGGTCGGGGTGGCTGATCGAGTGGTTGATGACGTAGTGGCCGTGCTGGCGGGCGTAGCTGGCACTGAACCGTCCGGCGGAGATGCAGTTGCCCGTCGGGGCCAGGACGAGGGCGATGCCGAGCGACTCGGCGCCCAGGACGGCGCTCTTGAAGGCGGCGTAGCTCTTCGGGCAGTCGTCATAGCTGAGGATCACGCGCGAGCTCGTGTTGGGGCCGCGGGTGGTGCTGTAGTTCGTCCCCCCTCCGTTGACGAGGCGCTTCCAGCTCGCTGGGCCGACGACCCCGTCGATGCTGAGGTCGAGCTTGCTCGACTGGTAACGGCGGACCGCGCCCAGGGTCCCTGACCCGAACGATCCCGTCGCAGTCGACGTGCCGATGCTGTAGCCCTTCGCGAGCAGGATCGTCTGCAGCACCTTCACGCAGCTGCCCGTGTCGCCGTAGCGGAGCGTCGGACGACTGGTGAGCGGCGTGGAGGAGGAGCACGATCGCGTCGCGGCCTCGGATGCCGGTGCCGGTGCGGCGACCACGAGGAACGAGCCTGCGCACAGCGCTGCGGCGACTCGGCGCCACGTGAGGTGTCCGTGGATTCTGAGCATCGAAACCATCCCCTTCGCGGGGAGGAGCGAGGCCCCGCTCCTGCGAGGGTAGGCACTGCGCGGCTCGTGTGGGGGTGGTTTGGGAAAAGACTAGGGTCCGGGGCATGGCAACCGCCCCCATCCCCTCGAGTGCGTTGACCCCGGGGGCCCGTCGGGGCTACGGCTTGGGCTCGGTCGCGACCGGGTCCTTCGGCACCGTGCCGGGGCTGCTCCTCCTGCCCTACCTCACCGACCGGGTCGGCCTCGCCGCCGGGCTGGCGGGCCTCGTCGTCCTCGTCCCCAAGGCGTGGGACGTCATCCTCAACCCCATCGCGGGGCGGATCAGCGACCGTTCGGAGAACCCGGCAGGGCGCCGCCGACCCTTTCTCATCCGAGCGGGCGTAACGCTCTCGGTCGCGTTCGTGCTCCTCTTCTGGGGCCCGACCTCGCCGACCGCGCTGGCCACGACGTGGGTGGTGGTGGCGTTCCTCGCGTGCGCCACGGCATACGCGTTCTTCCAGGTGCCCTACGTCGCGATGCCGGCCGAGATGACCGACGACTACGACGAACGCACCCGCCTGATGACCTGGCGCGTCGCGATCCTCGCCCTCGCCATCCTCATCAGCGGCGGCCTGTCGCCGCTGGTGCGCGATGCGCTCGGCCCCACCTGGGGCTATCGCGGGGTCGGCGCCTTCGTGGGAGGGCTGATCCTCATCGGCACGCTCGGCGCGTGGAGGGGCACCAGGCACACCACGATGAGCCGCGCTGCGACCGCTGGGGGCAGCCTGCGCGACCAGCTGCGCGTCGTGGTGGCGGCCCGCGACTTCCGCACCCTGCTCCTCGGGTTCGTCATCCAGGCGCTGGCCATCGGCGCCATGCTCGCCGGAGTCGACTACGTGGCCCGGGTGATCCTCGGCCGCAGTGCGTTGTCGACGGTGCTCTTCGTCTGCTTCGTGGCTCCTGCACTGCTCGTGACGCCGATCTGGCAGCGCGTGGGGGAGCGGCACGGGAAGCGCACCGGTTACCTGTGGGGCTCGGTGCTGCTGGCGGCTGGGGCGCTCGCCACCCTGTTCACCCTGAGGATCGGCGTCGTCGCCGCTGCGCTCAGCGTCGCTGTCGTCGGCGTGGGCTACGCCGCGTGCCAGATGTTCCCGCTCGCAATGTTGCCCGACGTCGCATCCGCCGACACCGCGCGGACCGGTGAGGACCGCGCTGGTGTCTACACCGGCGTCTGGACCGCCGCCGAGACCCTGGGTCTGGCCTTCGGCCCGTTCCTGTATGCCGGTCTGCTGGCGGCTGGCGGTTATGTGTCCTCCACCGACGGGCTTGCGGCACAGCCCGACTCGGCACGCACGGCCATCGCGTGGGGGTTCACCGTGGTGCCTGCGGTGCTCGTGGCCCTCTCGCTCGTGGTCCTGCGCAGGTATCGGCTCGATGAGGAGGTGTCCCGGTGACGGACGACGATGTGGCTCAGGGCGACACGGGGGTCGCCCCGCTCGGAGGTCTCTCGGCGGAGGCGGTGCGCGCGGCGCTGCACGCGATGCAGTCGGGCGACCTGCCCGTGCACGGTGGGCGCACACTGGCCTACGTCTACGACTCGGGCCTGGCGCAGGCCGACGCCCTGGGGCTCGAGGCCCTCGCGATGTTCGCCGGCTCCAACGGGCTCGACCCCACGGCCTTCCCGTCGTTGGCGAGGATGGAGAACGACCTCGTCGCGATGGCGGGGGCCTTCCTGGACGCCCCCGAGGGATATGCCGGGTCCGTCACCTCGGGGGGGACCGAGTCGATCCTCCTCGCGGTGCTCGCCGCGCGGGACGGCGCCACGGGGGTCCCCGAGGGGATGCTGCCGAGCATGGTGCTGCCGTCGACGGCGCACGCAGCCTTCCTCAAGGCAGCGAAGTTCTTCGGGGTGCGCGCGGTCGTCGTCGAGGTCGACCCCGTGACACTGAAGGCCGATGTCGCCGCGACGGAGGCCGCGATCGACGAGACGACGGTGCTCCTCGTCGGGTCGGCGCCGTCCTACGCCCACGGCGTCATCGACCCCATCTCCGAGCTCGCGGCGATCGCCTCAGCACACGGCATCCGCTGCCACGTGGACGCGTGCATCGGCGGCTGGGTCCTGCCGCACCTGGACGACGTGCCCCCGTGGACCTTCGCGGTCGAGGGTGTCACGAGCGTGAGCGTCGATCTCCACAAGTACGCGTACACACCCAAGGGGGTGTCGATCCTGCTGCACCGCACCGCCGCCCTGCGACGCTCGCACTTCTTCGCCTCTGCCGACTGGCCGGGCTACACGATGCTCAACACGACGATGCAGTCCACGAAGTCCGGCGGGCCGCTCGCTGCCGCCTGGGCGGTCACGCACCGGATCGGTGTCGCTGGATACCGCGACCTCGCAGCCCAGGCACGCCGGGCCACCCTCGACCTCGCCGACGCCGTGCGCGCGGTCGACGGTCTGCGGGTCGTCGCCGAACCGGAGTCGACCCTGCTCGCGCTCGCGACCGACGGCTCCTGCGACGTCTTCACCCTCGCCGACGAGATGCTCGCCCGCGGGTGGTTCGTGCAGCCCCAGCTCAGCTACCACGACCTGCCGGCGACGCTCCACCTGACGCTGTCCGCGGCCACAGCCCCCTCGGTGCCGGACTTCGTCGTGGCCCTGCAGGAGGCCACCTCCGTCGCTCGGAAGGCGGGACCGGTCAGGGTCGACCCCGCGCTGGCCGGGCTCGTCACGTCGCTGGATCCCGCCACCCTCGACGACGCCGGGTTCGCCGCACTGCTCGCCGCGGCGGGTCTCGCCGGTGATGATGGAGGTGTCGCGCTACCCCAGCGGATGGCACCCATCAACGCGCTGCTCGACGTGTGCCCGCCCGCACTGCGCGAGGCGCTCCTGACCGGGGTGCTCGACCTGCTCTCCCGTCCGACCCGTTCCTGAGCAGGTCCACCCACCGCTCGGTTGCCACCGCGCCCCCCGCCGTGTTGGCTGGGGTGGTTGGCCCACGCCGAAAGGACGACGATGTCGCGCACCACTGCGGACCCATCGCTCTCGCACACCGTTGGGGCCCTCGAGCCCCCGCTGCTGGAGCAGACCATCGGAGCGAACCTCGATGCGACGGTCGCGCGGTTCCCCGACCGCGAGGCCCTGGTCGACCGGGCCCAAGGGCTGCGGATGACGTATGCCGAGCTGGGCGCCGAGGTCGACCGGCTGGCGCGTGGGCTTATCGACGTCGGCCTGGAGAAGGGGGACCGAGTCGGCATCTGGGCCCCGAACTGTGCGCAATGGACCCTCACCCAGCTCGCCACCGCCAAGGTTGGGGCGATCCTCGTCAACATCAACCCGGCATACCGCTCGCACGAGGTGACCTACGTGCTGCGCCAGGCCGGCATCGCGATGGTCGTCGTCGCCGAGTCGTTCAAGGGCTCGGACTATCCGGCGATGGTCGAGGGGGCCCGGGCGGAGTGCCCAGCCCTGGAGCACGTCGTCGTCATCGGGCAGCAGTCGTGGACCGACCTGCTCGCGCGGGCCGACGCGGTCAGCCCGGAACGCCTGGCGATGGTCGCGGCCGAGCTGGATCCGCATGACGCCATCAACATCCAGTACACCTCTGGCACAACAGGTTTTCCCAAGGGGGCGACACTATCCCACCACAACATCCTCAACAACGGCTATCTCGTCGGCGAGGTCTGCGGCTACACCGAGGCCGACCGCATCTGCATCCCGGTGCCGTTCTACCACTGCTTCGGGATGGTGATGGGCAACCTCGCGGCCACCTCCCACGGCGCGTGCATGGTCATTCCGGCAGCGGGCTTCGACCCCGCTCAGACCCTCCAGGCCGTCGCCGAGGAGGAGTGCACCTCGCTCTACGGCGTGCCGACGATGTTCATCGCGGAGTGGTCGCTCCCCGACTTCGAGAGCTATGACATCAGCAGCGTGCGCACCGGCATCATGGCCGGCTCGCCCTGCCCGGCCTCGATGATGAGCAAGCTCATCGACTCGGGCATCGAGGAGATGACCATCTGCTACGGCATGACCGAGACCTCCCCGGTCTCGACCCAGAACCGCACCGACGACACCTTCGAGCGCAAGGTCGGCACGGTCGGGTCGGTGCACCCCCACCTCGAGATCAAGGTCGTCGACCCGTTCACGCGCGAGACGCTGCCGCGAGGGGAGCCCGGAGAGTTCTGCACCAAGGGCTACTCGGTGATGCTCGGCTACTGGGAGGAGCCCGCGAAGACGGCTGAGGTGCTCGCAGACGGCTGGATGCATACCGGCGACATCGCGGTGATGGACGAGCACGGCTTCGTCGAGATCACCGGCCGGATCAAGGACATGGTGATCCGGGGCGGGGAGAACGTCTACCCGCGCGAGGTCGAGGAGTTCCTCTACACGCACCCGGACGTGCTCGACGCACAGGTCATCGGGGTTCCCGACGAGAAGTATGGCGAGGAGCTCTGTGCCTGGGTGCGGATGCGCGAGGGGGCCGCGCCACTCACCGCGGAGGCGGTGCGCGAGTTCGCGACGGGGAGGCTGGCGCGCTACAAGATCCCCCGCTACGTCCGCGTCGTCGAGGAGTTCCCGATGACGGTCACCGGGAAGGTGCGCAAGGTCGAGATGCGTGCGGCCACCGTCGCCGAACTGGGGCTGTAGAGCGGTAAGTTGTGCCGCGAGCGGGCCCCGAGAGGGGGTGCGCCGAAGGACAGGACATCTCCATGCGTGGTCCCGTTTTCCTCCTGCTGGCCCTCCTCGCGGTCGTGATCGTGCTGGCCATCGCCATCGCCCTCTTCTTCGCGAGCCGGTCCCGCAAGCAGCAGGAGCAGCGGGTGGAGGCAGCCGGCATCCGATCCGATGCCGGGGAGCTCGCCGCGACGGTGACCGGTCAGGCGTCGTTCGCCGAGCAGGCGGAGGAACGGGCCGCGGTGGTGCGTGCCGAGGCAGACCGGAAGGCGCGCGAGGCGGCTGCGCTGGAGTCGGAGGCGAGTGTCCACCGGGACCAGGCCGAGGCCAGCCGGCGCGACTACGAGGCGCAGCTGCGCAGAGCAGACGAGATCGACCCCGACGTCGACGACTCCTCGCTGCCGCCCCTGGAGGAGGAGGCACCTCCGACGCGCGCCGAGCGTCGCGCCGCCCGCGAGGCGGCCGATGCCAGTGCCGACGAGGCCACCGAAGCGGCGCCGGCAGGGGAGAGCAGCGAGTGGGCGAGCACCGCTCCGGCCGCGGGAGCCCTCGGTGGCGCGGCCACGTCGTCGACCGTGCCCCAGCCCGCGGATGAGGAGCCCGGCACCGACGACAGGGAGAGCGCGCGGGTGGCCTCTGCGGCCGATTTCCGTGACGAGGTCGACGAGGAGGTTTACGAGGGGCCCGAGCGGGGCACTGAGAGGGACATGAGCCAGACACAGCAGTCCGATTCAGACGAACCGATCTCCCAGGAGCTCGACGGCGAGCACGGCACCGCACAGGGCCAGGTGCCCGAGGAGGGGATGGCGATGATCGCCGACCCCGACGAGTTCGCCTCGACCGAGCCGATCATGGCCTCCGAGCAGTCACCTCCCGTTCAGCGGACCGACCTCCCGGGGCGGGCGGAGGACGCCGACGCGGGGTCGCCGGACGAGCGCGCGGGCGAGATCTCCGAGCACGACCATGCTGACCACGACCACGCTGACCACGACCACGCTGACCACGACCACGACCATGCTGACCACGACGACGCTGACCACGACGACGCTGACCACGACCATTCCGACCACGACCACATGGCCGACGGTGTCGCGGCCACGGAGGCCGAGGGAGAGGGCGAGCGGGTCAGCGAGGACCGATACGACACCACTCCGGCCAAGGACTGGAGCGCGGACGAGGGTGAGCTGCTCGGTGCGAACCAGGAGCGGGGCGACCGTCTCGCGCAGGACCGCGCCGACCTCGAGTCCACGGAACAGGCGCCGTCGGGTTCCGAGGGTGGGGTGGGTGAGGCTGAGGACGCAGGCTCCTCTGCTGCGGAGGCGGGCTCGAGCGATGCGGACTCGGTCGAGAACGCGGCCGGGCGACGAGTCTCCTCCTTCACCGAGCTGCGCGACGGCGGGTTCGGGGTCGGCTCAGCGGCACCGATGGAGGACCGCGCCCAGCCGCTGGACCACCCGGTCCAGGCCTATCGCGACACCATGACATTCCGGTCCCCGGGTGATGACGGATACGACTCCACCGAGCCCGACGTGTGGTTCTACGACGAGAGCGCTGCCGAGCGCAGCGGGTTCACCCGCTCGCAGGGCTGACCAGGGGCGGGCAACGCTGACCCGGGGCGGGCAACGCTGACCCGGGGCGGGCAACGCGAGGAGGGGGCGACCAGCCGGTCGCCCCCTCCTCGCGTCATCAGGACGGGGGGTCCAGGCTCACCGTGAGCAGGAACACGCTGTCCTCCAGTGCGTCCACGGCGTGACGGTCCGGGGGGATCGGGACGACCTGGGCGGAGGAGAGCACCCACTCCTGCTCCTCGGAGTGCAGGCGCACCGACCCGCTGAGGACGTGCAGGGATGCCGCGGGTGGAGAGCTGTGCTCACCGAGGCGACTGCCGGACGTGAGCGCCATGAGCACCGAGCGCATTCGCGGCCCCCTGAGCACGACGGAGGAGGCACGCCCGTGCGGGTCGCGTCGCGCGTCCGCGAGCAGGCCGCTCGCCAAGGTGGTCAGGTCGAAGATGCCGGGACCGGCATCCTCGTGTGCGGCAGCGTCCGGGTCGGTCGTGGGTGCGGGCTCGTGGTGCGTGCTTTCGTCGCTCATCTCCTTGACGGTAGTGCCTTCCGTGGGCTGCTGCCCCGCACGATAGGTTCGGGATGTCCTGACCGACCCGAGAGGAATTGCTGTGCGCATTGGAGTGCCCCGAGAGTCACGGCCAGGTGAGAGCCGGGCGGCCGCGACGCCGCGCACCGTCGAGCAGCTCGTCGGGCTCGGCTACGCCGTGTTCGTGCAGGAGGGAGCGGGTGCCGCCGCCAGTTTCGAGGACGCGGCCTACGTCAGGGCGGGCGCCGACGTGATCGGCGACGCCGTCTGGAACACGGATGTGATCCTGAAGGTCAACGCGCCCGACGCGAGCGAGGTCGAGCGGCTCCGCGAGGGCCAGGTGCTCATCTCCCTGCTCGCCCCGGCCCTGAGCCCCGATCTCGTCGAGCGGCTCTCCGCCCGCGGTGTCACCGCGCTGGCGATGGATGCCGTGCCGCGCATCTCCCGCGCCCAGTCCCTGGACGTCCTCTCCTCGATGGCCAACATCGGGGGCTACCGCGCGGTGATCGAGGCGGCACACGAGTTCGGCTCGTTCTTCACCGGTCAGGTGACTGCCGCAGGCAAGGTGCCTCCGGCCAAGGTGCTCGTCGTGGGGGCGGGTGTCGCGGGTCTCGCCGCGATCGGCGCCGCCAGCTCGCTGGGCGCCGTGGTGCGCGCCTTCGATGCGCGCCCCGAGGTGGGGGAGCAGGTCGAGTCGATGGGTGCGGAGTTCCTGCGCATCGACGTCGACGACACCGGGCCCTCGGCCGATGGCTACGCGAAGGAGACCTCCGCGGACTTCGACGCCAAGGCCGCCGAGCTGTATGCCGCCCAAGCCGCCGACGTCGACATCGTCATCACCACCGCGCTCATCCCCGGCCGGCCGGCGCCCCGTCTGCTCACGCAGGAGATGGTGGCGTCGATGAAGCCGGGGTCGGTCGTGGTCGACATGGCTGCAGCCAACGGAGGCAACGTCGCCGGGACCGTGGCCGACCAGCGGATCGTCACCCCCGGGGGTGTGACCATCCTCGGCTACACCGATCTGCCCGGCCGGTTGCCGACTCAGGCCTCGCAGCTGTTCGGCACCAACATCGTCAACCTCCTCAAGCTGCTCACTCCTGAGAAGGACGGCGTGCTGACCCTCGACCTCGACGACGTGGTGCAGCGGGGGATGACCGTGGTGCACGAGGGAGAGGTGCTGTGGCCACCGCCACCCGTGCAGGTCTCGGTTGCCGCGGCTCCGGGCAGCGAGGTGGCGGCTGCCCCTCCGAAGCCCGTCAAGGAACCGATGAGCCAGCAGCGACGGCTGGCCCTGATGGGTGGCGCCGGGTTGCTCTTCCTGCTGGTCGCCACGTTCTCGCCCGAGGCCTTCCTCGGCCACTTCATGGTCTTCATGCTCTCGGTGGTCATCGGCTTCTACGTCATCGGCAACGTCCACCACGCGCTGCACACCCCGCTCATGTCAGTGACCAACGCGATCAGCGGGATCATCGTCGTCGGCGCCCTGCTCCAGCTCGGCACCCACCAGCAGGTCGGCGGCGCCTCCGGTGTCGTCATCGCGGTGCTCGCCTTCGTCGCGACCCTCGTGGCGAGCATCAACATCTTCGGTGGCTTCACCGTCACCCGTCGCATGCTGACGATGTTCCGGAAGGGCTGAGCGATGACCACGGCACTGACCACCGGGGTCGACCTCGCCCTCATCCAGGCTGCATACATCATCGCGGCGCTGCTGTTCATCCTGTCCCTCGCCGGCTTGTCGAAGCACGAGACGGCCCGTGACGGCAACGTGCTGGGCATGATCGGCATGGCCGTCGCGCTCGTCGCCACGTTGTGGCTGGCGGGCCGGTCGGCCGGCTGGTCCAACTGGGTGCTCATCGTCGTGGCGATGACGATCGGAGCCTCGATCGGCATCTGGCGGGCCCGCAAGGTCGAGATGACCGGCATGCCCGAGCTGATCGCGATGCTGCACAGCTTCGTCGGCGCAGCCGCGGTTCTCGTCGGCTACAACTCCTACCTCGCCGACGCGTCCGGCTCCGACGGGGTGCACCTCGTCGAGGTCTTCCTCGGGGTCTTCATCGGCGCCGTCACCTTCACCGGCTCGATCGTCGCCTTCCTCAAGCTGTCAGCCCGGATCTCGAGCAAGCCGCTCATGCTGCCGATGCGGCACTGGCTCAACCTGGCGGCCGTCGTCGCATCCGTCCTGCTGCTCGTCTGGTTCGTCTCCTCGCACGCGATCGTCGCCCTCTTGCTCATGACGGCGATCGCGCTCGCCTTCGGCTGGCACCTCGTCGCCTCGATCGGCGGCGGCGACATGCCGGTGGTCGTCTCGATGCTCAACAGCTACTCCGGGTGGGCGGCTGCGGCCGCCGGGTTCATGCTCGGCAACGACCTGCTCATCGTCACCGGCGCCCTCGTCGGGTCCTCCGGTGCCTACCTGTCCTACATCATGTGCCAGGCGATGAACCGGTCGTTCATCTCCGTCATCGCCGGGGGTTTCGGCTCCGACGGCTCCTCCTCGGGGGAGGACGTCGACTACGGCGACCACCGGGAGACCAACGCCGACGAGGTCGCGGAGCTGCTCAAGGACGCGGACTCCGTCGTCATCACGCCCGGCTACGGGATGGCGGTCGCCCAGGCCCAGTACCCCGTCGCGGACCTCACCGCCAAGCTGCGCGAGCGGGGCATCGACGTGCGCTTCGGGATCCACCCCGTCGCCGGACGGCTGCCCGGGCACATGAACGTCCTGCTCGCCGAGGCGAAGGTCCCCTACGACATCGTCCTCGAGATGGACGAGGTCAACCCCGACCTGCCCGACGTCGACGTCGTGCTCGTCATCGGCGCCAACGACACGGTCAACCCGGCCGCGGCCGAGGACCCGGCCAGCCCGATCGCGGGGATGCCGGTCATCGAGGTGTGGAAGGCCAAGCAGGTCGTCGTGTTCAAGCGGTCGATGAACACCGGCTACGCGGGCGTGCAGAACCCGCTCTTCTTCCGCGACAACACGAGCATGCTCTTCGGTGACGCCAAGGAACGCGTCGAGGACATCATCAAGGCCCTCTGACCCCGGCTGCGGTCATCCCCCGGTCGAGTGCCCACTTCCCTACGCCCCCGGGCGTACGAAACTGGGCACTCGACCGGGGGATGACCGCAGCCGGGGTCAGAGGGCCTTGATGATGTCCTCGACGCGTTCCTTGGCGTCACCGAAGAGCATGCTCGTGTTGT
>JBDSNZ010000201.1:0-14832 GCA_039915055.1 Ornithinibacter sp. | reverse complement strand
CCGCAACGGCTCGCGCGGGATGCTGTGGCTGGAGCCGTTGGTCGAGGTCGAGACCCCCGGTGGCCGGGTGGGCTACGGTCCGATCGCGCCGAGCGAGGTGGGCGCGCTGCTCGCCGGAGACCTCGCGGGCACCGAGCTGTCCGTGGGTGTCGTCGAGGACCACCCGTGGCTGGCTCGCCAGCACCGGGTGTCGTTCGCGCGGGTGGGGCTGATCGAGCCGACCGACCTCGCCGCGTATCGCGCCCTGGGCGGGCTCGCCGGTCTCGAGCGTGCCCTCACCCTCACGGGCGCACAGGTCGTGCAGGAGGTCACCGACTCCGGGCTGCGTGGGCGTGGAGGAGCGGGCTTTCCGGCGGGCATCAAGTGGGAGACGGTGCGCACGGCGAGCGCCGACGTCAAGTTCCTCTGCTGCAACGCCGACGAGGGTGACTCCGGCACGTTCGCCGACCGCATGCTCATCGAGGGCGACCCGTTCACCCTGATCGAGGGGATGGTGATCGCCGCTCTCGCGGTGGGTGCGAGCGAGGGGTTCGTCTACCTGCGCTCGGAGTATCCGCACGCGATCCGCACCTTGGGACGAGCCGTCGAGATCGCCTACGCGCACGGTCTGCTCGGTGAGTCGGTGCTCGGCAGCGGTCACCGGTTCGACCTCGAGGTGCGGGTGGGCGCGGGGGCCTACATCTGCGGCGAGGAGACCTCGATGCTGGAGTCCCTCGAGGGTCGGCGCGGCGAGGTTCGTGCCAAGCCGCCCATTCCGGCGCTGCAGGGGCTCTTCGGCAGGCCGACCGTCGTCAACAACGTGCTCACCCTCGCAGCGGTGCCGATGGTGCTCGCCGACGGCGGCGCGGCTTATGCCGCGCTCGGCACCGCTCGCTCACGGGGCACCCAGGTGTTCCAGCTCGCCGGCAACGTCGCCCGCGGCGGCATCGTCGAGGCCGACTTCGGGATCTCCCTCGGTGACCTCGTCGAGGGCTTCGGCGGCGGCACGGCATCCGGCCGGCCGGTCAAGGCGGTGCAGGTCGGAGGGCCGCTGGGGGCCTACCTGCCTCCCGACCGGTTCGGGCTGCCGATGGACTACGAGGCGTTCGCCGAGGTCGGCGCCATGGTGGGTCACGGCGGGGTCGTCGTGTGGGACGACACGCTGGATGCCGCGGCCATGGCCCGCTTCGCGATGGAGTTCTGCGCCAAGGAGTCGTGCGGCAAGTGCACGCCGTGCCGCATCGGCTCGGTCCGCGGGGTGGAGGTCATCGACCGGGTGCTCGCGGCACCCGACGACGGGGTGCGGCGCACCCAGCTCGACCTGCTCGAGGACCTCTGCACGACGATGACCAAGGGCTCGCTGTGCGCCCTGGGCGGATTGACCCCGATGCCGGTGCTCAGTGCGCTCGAGCACTTCCCCACCGACTTCGGCCTCCCCGCCGACCCGATCGAAGGGGCCAGGTCATGACCACCATCGACCAGCTCGCACCCGAGACCCCCGACCACGGCACTCCTGCGGTGCCGGGGGCGGCCACCGCCCGCGTGAGCATCGACGGGCGCGAGGTCCACGTGCCGCCGGGCACGTCGGTGATGAGGGCGGCACGCCTCGCCGGGATCTCGGTGCCCAAGCTCTGTGCCACGGACTCCCTCGCGGCCTTCGGCTCGTGCCGACTGTGCCTCGTCGAGGTCGACGGCATGAAGGGCACTCCCGCCTCGTGCACCACGCCCTGCGCGGACGGGATGGTCGTCGCGACCCGCACCGCGCAGGTGCAGCAGCTGCGCCGCGGCGTCATGGAGCTCTACCTCTCCGACCACCCCACCGACTGCGCCGGGTGTGCACGCGGCAACTGCGAGATCCAGGCGGTTGCCGCCGACGTCGGCATCGCCGAGGTGCGCTACGGCCTCGGCGGCGCCTCGCACCTGGGCGACGAGGTCGACGGGTCCAACCCCTACTTCGACTATGACCCCTCCGCCTGCATCGTCTGCTCCCGCTGCGTGCGCGCGTGCAACGAGACCCAGGGCACCTTCGCGCTGACGGTGCAGGGACGCGGCTTCGAGTCGCGGATCACCCCCGGCAACACCGAGTTCCTGGACTCGGAGTGTGTCTCGTGCGGCTCCTGCGTGCAGGCGTGCCCCACCGACGCCCTGACCGAGAAGTCGGTCGTCCAGCTCGGGATGCCGACCCGCTCGGTCATCACGACCTGCGCCTACTGCGGGGTGGGCTGCTCCTTCAAGGCAGAGGTGCAGGGCGACGGTGACGCGACGCGCGTCGTGCGGATGATGCCGTGGAAGGACGGCGGCGCCAACGAGGGGCACTCCTGCGTCAAGGGGCGTTTCGCCTACGGCTACGCCTCCCACCAGGACCGGCAGATGGAGCCGATGGTGCGCGACACCATCGAGGACGAGTGGCGGGTCGTGTCCTGGGGGGACGCCATCGCGCGCATCGCCTCGGGGTTCCGTGAGATCCAGGCCCAGCACGGCGTCGGCTCGATCGGCGGCATCTCCTCCTCACGCTGCACCAACGAGGAGGTCTACGTCGTGCAGAAGATGGTGCGAGCGGCCTTCGGCAACAACAACATCGACACCTGCGCGCGGGTGTGTCACTCTCCCACCGGATACGGCCTCAACCACGCTTTCGGCACCTCCGCCGGCACCCAGGACTTCGCCTCCGTCGAGCAGGCCGACGTGCTGCTCGTCATCGGGGCCAACCCGACCGATGCGCACCCGGTGTTCGCGTCGCGGATGAAGCGCCGGATGCGTGCCGGTGCACAGGTGATCGTCGCCGACCCGCGACGCATCGACCTGGTGCGCGCCCCGCACGTCGAGGCCGCCTTCCACCTACCCGTGCGCCCGGGCACCAACGTCGCGTTCATCAACGCCATGTGCCACGTGATCGTCACGGAAGGACTCTGGGACGAGGCCTTCGTGCACGAGCGCTGCGAGGAGTCCGACTCCTACCTCGAGTTCATCGCTCGACCGGAGCACTCGCCCGAGGCGAGTGAGGAGGAGACCGGCATCCCGGCATCGGACCTGCGTGCCGCGGCCCGGTTGTATGCCGCGGGGCCGAACTCAGCCATCTACTACGGGCTCGGGGTCACCGAGCACAGCCAGGGCTCCACGATGGTGATGGGGCTGGCCAACCTCGCCATGCTCACCGGGAACCTCGGTCGAGAGGGAGTCGGCGTCAACCCGTTGCGCGGGCAGAACAACGTGCAGGGCTCGTGCGACATGGGCTCCTTCCCGCACGAGCTCCCCGGCTACCGCCACGTGTCGCGCCCCGAGGTGCGCGAGATCTATGAGTCGCTGTGGGGCGTGCGGATCCAGGCCGACCCGGGGCTGCGCATCCCCAACATGTTCGACTCCGCGGTCGGCGGGTCGTTCAGGGGGCTCTACGTCCAGGGCGAGGACATCGCCCAGTCCGACCCCAACACCGCGCACGTCGAGGCTGCGCTGCGCGCGATGGACCTCGTGGTGGTCCACGACCTGTTCCTCAACGAGACGGCGCGCTTCGCGCACGTGTTCCTTCCGGGCGCCTCATTCCTGGAGAAGGACGGCACGTTCACCAACGCCGAGCGCCGGATCAACCGGGTGCGCCCGGTCATGCCGTCGCGGGTGGGCAAGGACGAGTGGGCGGTGGTCTGCGAGATCGCGACGGCGATGGGCTACCCGATGTCCTATGCGTCGCCGGCAGAGATCATGGACGAGATCGCTGCCACCACACCGACCTTCGCCGGCGTCTCGTTCGCTCGGTTGGATGCCGAGGGCTCGATGCAGTGGCCGGTCAACGACGCCGCACCCCACGGCACGCCCACGATGCACGTCGGGGAGTTCGTGCGCGGGCTGGGCCAGCTGAGCTCCACCGTCTACGTGCCCACGACCGAGCGCGCGAACCGGCGCTTCCCGCTGGTGCTCACCACGGGGCGCATCCTCTCCCAGTACAACGTCGGAGCCCAGACGCGGCGCACGGCCAACTCCACGTGGCACCCGGAGGACGTGCTCGAGATCCATCCGTCCGACGCCGAGATGCGGGGGGTCGTCTCGGGTGACGTCGTGGAGCTGTCGTCGCGGGTCGGCACCACGCGACTGACCGCCGTCGTGTCGGACCGGATGCCGGCCGGTGTCGTCTACACGACCTTCCACCACCCCGTCACCGGCGCCAACGTGGTGACGACCGAGAACTCCGACTGGGCGACGAACTGCCCGGAGTACAAGGTCACGGCGGTGCAGGTGGCGGTGGTCACCCAGGCAGCCCGCGCCGCCGCGGGTGTCGAGGCGGGCGGGCGCCCAGCCCACGAGGATGCCGGGGCGACGGGCCACCGTGTCGATGCCGGGCAGGCGAGCGGGCGATGAGGACGGAGGAGTCGGCCGTCGTGCGGCTCGGGCACGACCTGGTGCGCAACTTCGAGGTGCTGGCGCCGGAGGAGGCGGCCAAGGAGATCGCCACCCACATCCGAAAGTTCTGGGACCCGCGGATGCGCCAGGAGCTCCTGGCGCGGATCCGCTGGGGCGACACCACCCTGCACCCGCTGCTGGTGCGCGCGGCCGAGGACCTCGTCGACGGGGAGGTCGACCGCGAGGAGGTCAGGGAGCCCTCCGGAGGCTGACCCCGGTCGTCCGCGTCCGGCATCCGGCTCTGGCCACGGCGACCACGGTCAGGACGTTCGGCCCCTCAGGGGGCGGGCGTGATGACGTCGCGAACGAGCTGGTCGAGCTCCTCGTCGGCGCCGAGGAACTGGCGCAGCGTCTTGCGGGTGGGGCCGAAGTCGTCGAACTCGGCCGGCGTCATCCCGTCGGGCTCGTAGGCGCGACGGAAGTCCTCGATGCCCTCCAGCGCCGCGATCGTCTCGGGTGCGACGGGGATGTCGATCCGCGACGTCGGCTCGATGCCGCTCGCCTGGAACTTCTGCTGCCAGCCGAAGGGCGGGGAGAGCACGAGGTCCCCACCGACCAGCTCGGTCCACTGCAGTTGGTTGCGGTAGGCGGCGGCGAGCACGCGGGCGCGCAGGCCACGCTCCTGGAAGAGGGTGTAGGCGCGCTTGACCGCGGCGACACCGGCCCACTCGAGGTGCTCGGGATCGATCTCGATGTCGTCGCGGGCGACGACGTGCTTGAGCCAGTCGTCCAGGCGGCCCACCATGATCGTCACGACCGGCCCGATGCCCTCGACGCCGAGACCCTCAGCCTCACGGCGCACGAGCCCACGCTCGATCGCCTCGCCTGTCGCGAGGGCCTGCGCCACCGAGAACGACACGGTGACGTTGATGTTGACCCCGCGGTAGACGGCCTCCTCGATCGCGACGACACCCACTGACGTCGCGGGGATCTTGACGATGATGTTGGGTGCCAGTGAGGCGAAGTGCTGCGCCTGGTCGGCGAGCGCCATGGCGTCGCGGCGCAGGCGCGGGTCGGTCTGCATCGACAGGCGACCGTTGCGGCCGGCGTGCTCCTGGAAGGCGGGCAGCAGGAGCTCAGCGGCCTCGAGGGAGACCTCCTCGACGACCTTCCAGCCGATCTCCGACTCCGTCGCGGTGGGCAGGTCGCGAGCGAGCTCGTGGATGCGGCCCTCCCAGCGGGGCTGGTCCGAGCGGATCGCGGCGAGGGCGATGACCGGGTTGCAGGTCGCGCCCACGGCGCCCCAACCGATCGCCGCGGTCAGCTCCTGCGGATCCGCGCTGTCGTTCCACAGGGCCGTCGGGGTCGTCTGGGTCATCGTGAGCAGCGGCGACTGGGTCGCTGCCACCGCCTCGGCTGCACCGGTCATCTGCTGTCTCCTCCGTCGTGTGCGAATGTCCTTACATTTAGAGTAGCCTATCGAGCGCGCCCTGGGAACGGGCTCGGGCCCGGGGTGGGGCCGGCTGACTCGCCGCGGTCCACCCCTTGCCCATCGCCGCAGCCCTGTGCCATGCTTGCTGGACCGTTCCAGCATCCGAGTCGCATTCGCGGAACCACCCACCTCTCACCTCCGGAGTCCCCTATGGCATTCGTCGACCGCATCGCTTCCGCCCCGATCTCCTGGGGTATCTGCGAGGTGCCGGGATGGGGGAAGATGCTCCCCACGGAACGAGTGCTCACCGAGATGACCGATCTGGGCATCTCGGCGACCGAGTACGGAGCTCCAGGCTTCCTGCCGACCGAGCCTGCGGAGATCCGGGACGTGCTGGGCGGGCACGGGATGTCCCTCATCGGGGGGTTCACCCCGCTCGTGCTGCACGACCCGGCACGCCGCCAGGGGGAGCTGGCGAGGGTGCGCGAGGTTGCCGAGCTCTTCAGCCGCTCCGGTGCCTCGACCTTCGTCTCCTGCCCGGTCATGGACGACGACTGGTCGGTGCCTCGCCCGCTGGACCGGGAGGAGCACGGCCACCTCGTGCGGATGCTGGCCGAGGTCGACACCATCTGCGCTGACCACGGCCTGCTCCAGGTGCTGCACCCGCACCTGCAGACCGTGGTGGAGACCTCGAGCGACGTCGACCGTGTCCTCCAGGACTGTGACGTCCGGTGGTGCCTGGACACCGGGCACCTGGCCATCGGCGGCACCGATCCGGTCGCCTTCGCACGCGAGGCTGCGGACCGGGTCGGGCACGTGCACCTCAAGGACGTGCGGATGGACCTCGTGCCGCGGATGCTCGACCGCTCGGCTTCGATCATGGAAGGTGTCCAGGCCGGGCTGTTCCCGCCTCTCGGCCAGGGTGACCTCGCCCTGGCCGACGTGGTGCTCACCCTGGAGCGTGCCGGCTACCAGGGGTGGTACGTCATCGAGCAGGACACCGCCATCACCGGAGGGATGCCGTCCCTCGGCGAGGGGCCCGTCACCGGCGTCGAGACCTCGATGCGCTACCTGCACGACGTCGTGGCGCCGATGCTGGAGCAGGACGCATGACGCATGAGGGGCTCGACCTGCTGGCCCTCGGGCGGGTGAGCGTCGACCTCTACGCCCAGGAGCCCTACGCCTCCTTCCTCGACCCGCAGACGTTCGTCAAGTCGATCGGGGGCAGTCCCACCAACGTCGCCGTCGCGGCGGCCCGCCTCGGGCTCCGCTCCGCCGTCGTGACCTCGGTGGGCGAGGACCCGATGGGTGACTACGCGCTCTCCAGGCTCGCCGCCCTCGGGGTGCAGACCCGCTACGTCACCCGGTGCCCGGACGGAAGCACGCCGGTGGTGCTCGTGGCCCTGGAGGACCCGGCCGAGCCGACCATCACCTTCCTCCGAGCCCCTGACGCGCCCGACACCAGGATCGAGGTGGATGCCGTCGACGAGGCGGTCCTCGACGGGTGCCGCGTGCTGTGGATGAGTGGGAGCACCCTCGCGGTCGGCGCCACGGCGCACACCGCGATGCGGTGGATGGAGCGGCGCGCCCGACGCGAGCACACCGTCCTGGACCTCGACCTGCGGCCCACGCTGTGGGCCGACCCGGCGATGGCGGCCGACACCGCGGCCCGGGCGATCGGGCTCTCGAGCGTCGTCGTCGGCAACCGGAGCGAGTGCGAGATGGCGCTGGGTACCGGCGAACCACACCGGGCGGCGGACGCCCTGCTGGCTCGAGGGGTCAAGGTCGCGGTCGTGAAGATGGGCGCCGACGGGGTGCTCCTCGCCTCGGCCGCCGAGCGTGTGGTGGTCGACCCGATCCGTGTCGAGGTGCGCTGCGGGTCCGGCGCCGGTGATGCGTTCGGCGGGGCGCTCGCGACCGGCCTGGTGCGCGGTTGGTCCTTGGCCAGGATCGGCGCGGTCGCGAACGCCGCCGGCGCCCTGGTGACCTCACGGTTGACCTGCGCCGATGCCATGCCGACCCTGCCCGAGCTGGAAGCCTTTGCGGGGACGGCCCCGGAGCCGCGGGTGCTCGACCGTGGCTGAAGACCTGAGGGCACTGAGCGACAAGGACTTTCGCGCCCTGACCGACGCGCGGGTGCGCGAGCCGTCGCGCTTGCGTGAGGCGCTGACGGGCCGGCGGCGGCGGCCACTGGTCGGCGACGACGGCCGGATGCTGCTGCTGGCCGCCGACCACACGGCCAGGGGCAAGCTCGCGATCGGGTCCGACCCGATGGCTGCCTCCGACCGCCGCTCCCTCCTCGAGCGACTGCTGACCGGTCTCGCCGACCCGAGGGTCGACGGCGTGCTGGGCAGTGCCGACGTGCTCGAGGAGCTCGCCCTCCTCGGAGCACTGGACGGCCGGCTCGCCGTCGGCACGATGAACCGTGGCGGAATTGCCGGAGCCCACTGGGAGCTCGACGACCGGGTCACCGCCTACGACGTCGAGCACGTCCTCTCCCTCGGCCTCGACGGCGGCAAGACCCTGCTGCGCATCGAGGCGACCGATCCGGGTGTGCCGCGCACGCTGGAGACGGTGGCCCGGATCACGAGCGCCCTGGCGGATGCCGGGACCATGGCCCTGATCGAGCCGTTGCCCTACCGCAGGAGGTCCGACGGGGGGGTCGAGCTCGACCCGTCGGAGGACGCGCTGATCCGCACCGTCGCGATCGCCGGCGGACTCGGCTCCTCCTCGGCTCACACGTGGCTGAAGATTCCTGCCACTGCGGACCCGGCTCGCGTCGCCGCCGCGACGACCTGCCCGATCCTGCTCCTGGGCGGAGACGCCGGCCGTGAGCACGACCGGGTCTTCGACGCGTGGGAGCGTGCCCTGCAGGTGCACAACATCCGCGGCCTGGTGCCGGGGCGGGCCCTGCTCTACCCCGAGGTCCTCAGCGTGCGCGGTGCCGTCGACCGCGCTGCGACTCTTGTCCACCCTTCTGCTGCATCGATTCTGGAGGAGCACTCATCGTGAGCAACCACTACCGCGCCGGAGCCCTGGCGACCCCTGACACCCTGGTGACCGTCACCCCGGAAGACGCGGGCTGGAGCTACAGCGGGCTCGAGGTGTTCGACCTCGCAGCCGGGCCGGCATCCCGCGTCCTGGACGGCGTCGAGGGTGTCCTCGTCCCGCTCTCGGCCACCGAGGTCACCGTCTCAGTCGACGACGAGTCCCACGTGCTCGCGGGTAGGACTGGCGTCTTCGAAGCCGTGTCCGACTGGATCTACCTCCCGCTCGGGTCGGAGATCACCATCAGCGCCGATGCCGGTGAGGTCGCCCTGTGCACCGCCCGGGCCACGGAGCACTTCCCGCTCTGCGTGACGTCGGCCGAGGAGGTGCCGGTGGAGGTTCGCGGCGGCGGTCGCGCCTCCCGCCAGGTCACCAACATCGCCACTCCCGGCTCCTTCGCCGGCGCCGACCGGATCAACGTGTGCGAGGTGCTGACACCCGGGGGCAACGTGTCGTCGTGGCCGCCCCACCGGCACGACGGCATCGGGGACTGTGAGCCCAGCAACGAGGAGATCTACTACTTCCGGATGGGCCGCCTGGATGCTCCCCACGGCCACCCCCACGGCCAAGGACTCTTCCGCGTCTACACCGTCGACGGCTCCTCCGACGAGACGGTGACCGTCCTCGATGGTGATGTGCACATCGTCGCCGCCGGCTACCACGGGCCCTCCACCGCGCAGCCCGAGTACCCGATGTACTTCCTCAACGTGCTCGCGGGGCCCGGCGCCGAACGCACGATGGCGTTCTGCGATGACCCCGACCACCACTGGATTCGCGAGGCGTGGGAGGAGCAGGGCCAGGACCCCCGCCTGCCGATGACCTCCGCCGCCGGTCGGGTGACCCGATGAAGCCGCAGATCCGGATCGCCGTCCTCGGGTTGGGCTGGATGGGCCAGGCCCACTCCCGCTCCGCGCGGCGCATCCCCGGGCACTTCCCGGACCGCTCCTACGACCCGCGCCTCGTGGTGTGCGCCGACCCCGTGGAGGACCGACGGCGCCAGGCCGTCTCGGACTTCGGCTTCGAGCGCGCCGTGGAGGACTGGCGCGAGGCCGTCACCGCCCCGGACGTCGATGCCGTGTGGGTCACCGCGCCCAACATGATGCACCTGCCGATGATCGAGGCGGCAGCCGCGGCCGGGAAGGCCGTCTTCAGCGAGAAGCCGATCGGCGGCAAGCCCGAGCACGCCGTGCAGGCCCTGCGACACGCCACTGCGGGTGGTGTGGCCACCGGCGTGGGCTACTGCTACCTGTGGTCACCCCTGGTGCTGCACGCACGGGAGCTCATCGCCAGCGGAGCCCTCGGTGAGATCACCCACTACCGCGGCCGCTTCCTCTCGATGTACGGCAGCGACCCGATGGGCCTGCTCACCTGGCGCTTCTTCCTGGAGCAGGCCGGCTACGGCGTCACCAGCGACATCCTCAGCCACTCCGTCGCCATGGCCCAGTTCCTCGTCGGCGGGATCACCGAGGTGGTGGGGATGGCCAACACGACGATCCCCCGCCGGCCGATCCCCACAGGCGCCGCCAGCCACTACGGGGTCGGCAGCCCGCAGGACCCGACGGGCGCTGTCGAGAACGAGGACTTCGCCTCGATGCTGTGCCGCTTCGAGGGGGGTGCGACCGGGACCTTCGAGGCCAGTCGCACCGTCGTGGGTCCGGAGAGCCAGAACGCCTTCGAGGTCTATGGCACCAAGGGCTCGCTGGCCTGGAACCACGAGCGGATCAACGAGCTGCAGTACTACGAGGTCACCGACTCCCCGAACTCGGGCTACACCACGATCTTCGGCGGCGAACGCTTCCCCTTCCACGGTGCCTTCGTTCCCGGGCAGGCCAACAGCATCGGCTTCGAGGACCTGGTCACGATCCAGGACCACGCCTTCCTCGAGGCGCTGGCCACCGGAAGCCCGTTCAGCCCAGGCCTCTCCGAGGCGGTGGACGTCGTGAGCGTCCAGCAGGCCCTCATCGACTCGTGGGAGACCCGCGGCTGGCAGAACGTCAAGGACCTGAAGGAGAGCACCCGATGAGCACCGTGCGCATCACCACCGCAGAGGCGCTCGTGCGCCACCTCATCGCCCAGCGCACTGAAGTGGACGGGCGAGACGTGCCCCTCTACCCGGGCGTGTTCGCGATCTTCGGTCACGGAAACGTGACGAGCCTGGGCCACGCCCTGGAGCAGCACCGCGACGCGATCCCCGTCTGGCGCGGCCAGACCGAGGAAGGCATGGGCCTGGCTGCGGTCGCGTTCGCCAAGGCGACCCGGCGACGTCAGGTCATGGTCGCGACCAGCTCGATCGGCCCCGGCGCGACCAACATGGTCACCGCGGCCGGCGTCGCCATGGCGAACCGGCTCCCGGCGCTGTTCATCTCCGGTGACGCCTTCACCTCCCGCCTCCCCGACCCGGTGCTGCAGCAGGTCGAGCACTTCGGCGACCCCACCACGACCGTCAACGACGCCTTCCGGCCGGTGGTCCGCTACTGGGACCGGATCACCCACCCCGCGCAGCTCCTCACCTCGCTGCCGCAGGTGACCCGCACTCTGCTCGACCCCGCCGACTGCGGACCCGTCTTCCTCGGACTGCCGCAGGACGTCGCGGCGACGGCCTACGATTTCCCGGAGAGCTTCTTCGAGCCGGTCGTGCACCGGGTACCCCGCCCTCGCGCCGACCGGGAGGAGCTCGTGGCGGCCGCCGCAGCCCTGCGCATCGCCGAGCGCCCCGTGCTGATCGCCGGCGGTGGCGTCCACTACTCCCTCGCGGAGGCCGAGCTGGCGGACTTCGCGCAGCGGCACGGCATCCCGGTGGTGGAGACCGTCGCCGGCAAGTCCTCCCTGCTCGCCGACCACCCGAGGTATGCCGGGCCGATCGGGGTCACGGGCGCCGCCGAACCCAACGAGGCGTGTGCCACTGCCGACGTGGTGCTCGCCGTGGGCACCCGTCTCAACGACTTCGTCACCGGGAGCTGGACCCTCTTCGAGCACGACGCGCGCATCGTGGCCCTCAACACGGCGCGCTTCGACGCCACCAAGCACCGCTCGACACCCGTCGTCGGCGACGCGCGTGAGAGCCTGGTGGAGTTGTCCGCCCTGCTCGGGGAGTGGACCGCCCCGCAGGAGTGGACCGACCGCGGCGCGGCGCTGCAGGAGCGGCTGCTGGAGTTCGTCGCCGGGAGGGTCGCCGACGACGGTGCCCAGCCGCTGAGCTACGCCCAGGTCGTCGGGGCGGTGCACCGGCGGGCGCGCGCCGAGGACTATGTCGTGGCAGCGGCCGGAGGCCTTCCGGGAGAGGTCAACGTGCACTGGCTGAGCCGGTCGGTTGCGAGCTTCGACTGCGAGTACGGGTTCTCCTGCATGGGATACGAGATCGCAGGTGCCTGGGGGGCGGCGTTCGCCCGCGAGGAGAGCGGCGGCGAGGTGTTCGCGCTCGTCGGCGACGGCTCCTACCTCATGCTCAACAGCGAGATCTACTCCTCCGTGCTCTCGGGCAAGAAGATGGTCGTCATCGTCTGTGACAACGGCGGGTTCGCGGTGATCGAGCGACTCCAGAGGAACCAGGGGGGCAACTCCTACAACAACATGCTCCGCGACTCCACCGGCCCCGGTTCCGACGTGCGGGTCGACTTCGTCGCGCACGCCGCCTCGCTCGGCGCCCACGCGACCAGGGCCGGCTCGATCGCCGAGCTCGAGGCAGCAGTCGACGCCGCGCGCGAGCACGACCGCACCAGCGTCATCGTCGTCGACGTGCGCGAGTCCGACTGGACCGAGAGCGGCCTCTTCTGGGAGGTCGGAGTGCCCGAGGTCAGCGAGCTCGACAGCGTGCGCGAGGCCCGGACCGCTTCCGAGGCGGGCCGGGCCGACCAACGCCGCGGCGTGTGATGACGGCCGGGGGGGTCGCGGAGCCCGGGCGCTCGGGGCAGGTGGCCCGTCCCACCATCCGTGACGTCGCCGCGCGGGCCGGCGTCTCCAAGTCCCTGGTCTCCCTGGCCCTGCAGAACGCCCCACGGGTCGCGCCCGAGACGCGCGAGGCGATCCTCGCCGCAGCCGAGGAGCTGGGCTACCGGCGCAACGCCGCCGCCCGCGCACTGGGGGCGCACCGCACGCGGACGATCGGCGTGTTCGTCCTTGACCTGCACAACCCCATCACCGCCGACGTCGTCGACGCGGTGCAGGCCGAGGCGCGGCGCCGTGACTACCGCACCATCCTCGTCGTCGGTGGCGAGGATGCCGCCGCGGAGCGGGCCGAGCTCGAGAAGCTCCTGGAGTTCCGGGTTGAGGGGATCATCGCCGTCGGTCACCGCCTCCCCGACGGCGCCGACCAGGCGATCACCGCCGACTGCCCGGCGGTGATCATCGGCAGCGAGCACCACGGCATCCCCCACCTGGCGTCGATGAGCAACGATGACGTCGCGGGCGCCGGGCTCGCGGTCGACCACCTGGTCTCGCTCGGCCACGAACGCATCGCCTTCGTCGCGGGCGGGTCCAGCACCGTCGCTCGGGACCGTCGTCGCGGCTACCGCGAGGCGATGCACCGGCACGGTCTGGGCCAGGCCGCGGTCGTCCTCGCGGGGTCGTTCACCGAGGACGGAGGCTACCGCGGAGCGCGAGAGGCGCTCGAGCTCGCTGAGCGACCGACTGCCCTCTTCGTCGTCAACGACCTCGCGGCGATGGGGGCGATGGCAGCGGTGGTCGATCATGGGCTGTCCGTGCCGGAGGACGTCTCCGTGGTCGGCTACGACGGCACCCGGCTCGCCGGCATCCGGCCGATCAGCCTGACCACGGTGGCCCAGCCCCTGCAGGAGCTGGGCACCCGGGCGGCGGCGCACCTGTGCGGCCAGCTCGACGGCGAGAGGTCCGGGGCGGCGCGGACCCGCCTCGCGCCCTCGCTCCTCGCCCGCCGGACGACCGCGTCCGCGCCTGCGTCTGTGTCTTCTGCCGGTCGAGGTGAGCGAACACTCCCACCCGACGACGTGGCCGCGACCGGAACCTAGCGAGCGACCTCGTCGATGCGCACCGGGCGCCCCTCGCGGGCGGACAGCGTCGCGGCCTCGGCGATCCAGGCGGTGCCCATCGCGTCCTCGATGGTGCACGGCGACGGCGTCCTGCCCGCGGCGACCTCACAGAACGTGGCGAGCTCGCGACGGAAGGCCTCGGCGAGGCGGTCCATGAAGAAGGTGTGGGCAGGCCCTGTCGGCCAGGTGATGCCGGGCTGGGTCGAACGCAGCGGCAGGCCCTCGTCGAGACCGGCCGCGACCGCATCGCGCACGCCGTGCACCTCCAGTCGCACGTCGTAGCCGCGGGCGTTGGTGCGGCTGTTCGACACGACCCCGATCGTGCCGTCGTCGAGCGTGATGAGCACCGACACGGTCGACCAGTCGCCGTTGTCGGCGTAGAGCTCTGCGGGCGCGTCGGGGTCGACCGAGCCGACGGCACAGACCTCGACGGCCTCGCGCCCGGTGACCCAGCGGACGGCGTCGAAGTCGTGGACCGAGCAGTCGCGGAAGATCCCGCCCGAGCCGGCCAGGTAGGCCGCCGGCGGTGGGGCCGGGTCCAAGGTCGTGGAGCGGACCGTGTGGACACGCCCCAGCTGACCGGAGCGAACCGCATCGCGCGCCGCCACGAATGCCGGGTCGAACCGGCGGGGGTAACCGATCTGGACGGGCACGTCGGAGCCCACGAGCCGGTCGCGGACGGCCACGGCCTCTGTCGCGGACCCGGCGATCGGCTTCTCGCAGAACGTCG
Source organism: Ornithinibacter sp. (assembly GCA_039915055.1). GTDB lineage: Bacteria > Actinomycetota > Actinomycetes > Actinomycetales > Dermatophilaceae > Fodinibacter. The sequence continues at coordinate 308 of JBDSNZ010000201.1, read as the reverse complement.
GGATGCCGCGGTCGACCGAGGCCAGCAGCAGCTCGGCGTGGGCGGCGGTGGCCGCTGCGATCACGACACCGTCGACCCCGGCGGCGAGGAGCGCTTCGGGGGAGTCGGCCCGCGTGGCCTTGCCGATCCGAGCCGTGACCGCGTCGACCGCGGCATCCACCGGGTCGGTGACGACGAGCTCGTCGACGTGGTCGAGGGCAGCGAGGGTGTCGGCGTGGAAGGCGCCGATCCGGCCGAGGCCGATGAGTCCGATGCGCATCAGTCGTGACATCCCTGGATGTTCTGGTCCCAGTCGATGACCGAGCCCG
>JBDSNZ010000107.1:0-12974 GCA_039915055.1 Ornithinibacter sp. | reverse complement strand
CGGGGTTGGCGTGCGCGGCTCTGGGTGAGGTCGACCGGTTGGTGCCGTTGCTGGTCCCGGAGGCGGTGCCGACGGTGACCCGGGCGCTGTTGGAGCTGGGGGTGCAGTGGGGTGTCCCGGTGCTGCGCCGCCTCCGCCCACGACTCCTCGCGGAGCACGGGCAACAGGGAGTGCTCGATGACCTGCAGGCCAAGCTCGCCGGTGCGGCCCGGTTGTCCTCGCCGGTGGTGGAGTGCGGGGACCTCACGGAGTACCAGCTGTGGATGACCCCGGAACAAGCCGCGACCTTGGAGGCCGCGATCGGGCCGCTGAGTGCGCCCGCCCCGAATGAGGAGACCGGGGAGTCAGACCTGCGCCCGGCGGGGCAGCGCCGGGTGGAGGCGTTGACCGCGGTGTGCACCCGTTCCGCCGCCCTGGATGTTGCGGCGTGTGGTGGGGTGGACGGGGCTGCTGCTGGCGCGAGAGCGGCAATCGCGGCGGTGCACGTCACGATCGCGCTCAGTGACCTGCAGGGAATGACCGGCAGTGGTGAGGTGCTCGGGTCCACCGCGACCGGGACCATCTTGTCCCCGGAGGTGCTGCGCCGGATCAGCTGTGAGGCGGACCTGATCCCTTACGTCCTCGGCACTGCGGGGGAGGTCCTGGACCAAGGCATGGTGGTGCGGTTGTTCACCCGCGCCCAACGCCGCAGGTTGTGGCGGCGGGACCGGGGGTGTACCTACCCGGGGTGCACCGCACCCGCGGCGTGGACCAAGGCCCACCACGTGGTGCACTGGGCCGACGGCGGACCCTCCGACCTCCACAACGCAGCCCTGTTGTGCCAACGCCATCACACCCTGGTCCACCAACGGCGACTCTTCGCAGCCGTGCGCGCCACACCAGATGAGCTGGGCCGGTACGTCGTGTGGGACCTGGTCCCCGGCTCCTACGACCAACACCTCACCGACATCGCCGCGCAGAGATCCGCGAACGACCCACCACCGCTGACCCCGACCCGCCTCACCCAGCTCCTGACCATCGTCACCGCAAGAACCCGCGAGGAACACCCCGGCGACGACGACCCCGACGCGCTGGAACGACAGCGGTTCGAGTGGGACTGGGCCCAGTGGCAGTGGGCGGCATACCAGCTCGACGAGCACTGCGAAGGAAAGGGCGGCGGCGTGCCCGATTCATGGCTCGACGAGGCCTTCACCCCAGAACTCCTCGAAGAGCTGGAACGCCTCCCGCACCTCAACCGTGTCAGCTGACTCCAGAGGTTGGGTCCCGTCCTGACAGGATCCCCCAGGACGGCGGCGGGGCGCGGCGACCCAGGCGTGGAGCAGGCGCAAGGCCACGAGTGGCAGGCCGACCCCTAGAGCAGGCCCGCGCGCACCGCGTGCGCGACGGCTGACGCGCGGGTCGGCTGGTCGAGACGGGTGAGGATGTTGGCGACGTGCCGATGCACGGTGTGCTGGCTGAGGGACAGGGATGCGGCGATCTGGACGCTGCTCAGTCCGGCCGCCACCAGCCGCAACACCTCGACCTCCCTGGCCGTCAGGGCGGTGGCGGAGGTGCTGGCGTCGACCGGGGTCGGGTCCAGCCGCGCGAGCAGCGCGCCAGCCTCCTCGAGCCGCTGAGGTGCCTCGAGGTCGGCCAGCGCCGTGATGGCGGCGCGCGCCTCTTGTGCGGCTACGCGTGGCTGGGACTCGACGAGGCTGCGAGCGAGGGTGAGGTGGGCGTCCGCCTCGTCGACCGGCAGCCCGGCCCGGTGGAAGCAGCGGATGGCCGCACGCCAGGCCGGGGCGACGTCCGCGGGCTCCGCGACCAGCGCCCTGGCGACGGCCGCGGCCCCGCGCACCGCATCGGTCCCGATGGCGTCGGCGATGCTGGCGAGCTCGGCGGCGGCCGCACGCGCCGCCGCAAGGTCCCCAGCGGCCGCCGCGCAGCGGGTGACCGGAAGCAGGATCGCGGCGCGGCCGAACACGTCCTGCGCGGGCACGTCACCGAGCACGCCGGCCACAAGGGCCCAGGCGGTCTCGGTCTCTCCGCGGGCCAGGTTGACGAGCGCCCGCCCGACCACGGCAGGCGGCTCGAAACCCGCCTGGGCGTAGAGCTGCTCGGCCTCCTCCAGCCGACCCTGCCGACGGCGCAGGTGACCGAGCTGGATGACGGCGTCGTTGCGAGTGGTGCGCTGCGAGCCCTGCATCCGATCCAGGGCGCGGATCAGCTCCCGCTCGGCCTCGAGCCAGTGCCCGCTCTCGAGACGGACCGAGGCGTACTGGATGCGACAAGCGGTGAACAGGGGAGCGAGGTCGCGGTCACGGCACAGCTCATCCACCCGCTCGCACCACTCCAGCGCGCGAGGGAGGTCCTGGGCGCGCCGGCACGCCACGACCAACCAGCAGCAGGTCTTCCCGAGCCACATCAGGTCCGTGACCTCCCCGGCGAGGGCCCCGACGACGGCAGTGTCCAGCCGCTCCATTCCCCGGTCGAGGTGGCCGGCGAGCACGTCGGTCAGACCCGAGAGTGCCATCCCCACCAGCTCGATCTCGGTGTTGCCCAGCGCCCGACCCAGGGCGACGGCACGCTCCGATGCCCCCCGGGCGACGTCGAGGCGATGGGTGACCTGGAGGGCGAGCTCGGCCTCGCGGACCGCCAGCCACGCGTGTTCCGGCGTCGGCCCCTCCACGGTCTCGAGGAGGTCGCGTGCTCGACCGAGCCAGCCCTGCGCGACGGACGCTCCCCGTCCGAAGAGGGCGGAGTCATACCCGAGCGCGACGGCGGCCCGGGCGGCGCCGAGCACGTCGCCGCCATCCCGGTGCAGCCCGTGCGCACGCTCCCACGCCGCACAGCACGCGGCACCGTCGTCCAGCCACCACGCGGCCCTGGCCGCGCCTTCGAGCGCCTCGGCCCCGACGTCGCTCTCGAGCGCCTCGAATGCCGTGAGCGCTCCTGCCCAGTCGCTGGCGGCGAGCAGCGCGTGCGCCTGGTCGAGAGAAGGGGCCATCCCCCTAGGGTGACCCCTTCCCCCCTCCGGCACTAGACCGTGACTCCCGCGGCAAGCGCCTTCACGTCCGAGGTGGTGAGGATGTTGCCCGCGATGCCCCAGTCCCCGGAGCGGACCTCCTCGATGACGCACCATGTGACCGGGCGCATCGCCTCGCCCTCGACGCGAACCATTGCGTCGGTGAGCTCGCGCACGATCTGGTGCTTCTGCTCGGGTGTGAACACGTCCTCGATGACCTTGACCTGGATGAGTGGCATGGTGCGCTCCTGTTCGACCTCGCCCGCCTCGGTGGCAGACCGTGTGCTCCCTACGCTGCCGCGCGGTCCCGTCCGCCGCATCGCCCGGGTGGGCCATCCTCGGGGGCCGCGGTCGATGGCCTGAACGGGCCAGTACGACCTGAGGCCGCTGGGCTGGGATGATGGGCGCATGGCTGATGGGCTCGCATTCACCAAGGGGCACGGCACGGAGAACGACTTCGTCCTCGTGCCCGACCTCACAGGCGTTCTCGGGCTGACGGCTGCCCGGGCACGGGCGCTGGCCGATCGCCGGGCCGGGATCGGTGGCGACGGCGTGATCCGCGTCGTGCCCACGGAGGCCGCCGACGAACCCGAGGTGCGCGAGCAGGCTCCGCTCGCTGCGTGGTTCATGGACTACCGCAACGCCGACGGAACCATCTCGGAGATGTGTGGCAATGGCACGAGGGTGTTCGCCGCGTTCCTCCGCCGGGAGGGTCTGGAGACCGGCGGCGAGTTCGCCATCGCCACCCGTTCCGGCACCAAGCGGGTGCGCACCGACGGCGACGGGTTTGCCGTCGACCTCGGGCCGTGGAGCCTGCGTGACAGCGAGGCCGCCGAGCGCGACGGCCTCGATGCCCTGGTCCACCTCGACGGCGGCGACCCCTACTCCGCCTTGAGCATCGACCTCGGGAACCCGCACACCGTCGTCGCGCTCCCCGAGGACGTCGACCTCGATGCACTTGACCTGACCCGCGCACCGATGGTCAATCCCGTTCCCGCACACGGCACCAACGTCGAGCTGGTCCGACCGCTGGGGCCCGGCCACATCAGCATGCGGGTCCACGAGCGCGGCGTGGGGGAGACCCGGTCCTGCGGCTCGGGCGCCTGCGCCGCCGCCATCGCGACGAGCTTCTGGGCCGGGTCGCACGACACCGGTGCCTCGTGGGTCGTCGACGTCCCCGGCGGCCGGCTCCGCGTGCGCCTGCTCCCGGACCGTGGCGTCGAGCTCGCCGGGCCAGCGGTGCTCGTCGCCGAAGGGGTGGTCGACCTCAGGTCGCTGCCGGCCTGACCTGGAGCACCCGGAAACCCTTGCTCGAGGAGAGCCGCGTGCACGGCATCCCCAGCTCTGCCTCGATCCATCGGTGCAGGCTGTCCGCGCCGAGGTTCTTCTGCACGACGAGCTGGGCCACCCCACCCGGCGCCAGGCGGGGGAGCCAGCTGCCCAACAGGTCGTGCAGAGCGGCCTTGCCCACCCGGATCGGTGGGTTGGACCAGATCAGGTCGAAGCGCACGTCAGGTGGGATGCCGTCGGCGGGGGTCGCGATCACCCCGGCCAGGCCGAGCGACCTCGCGTTGCGGGCGGTCAGGTCCAGTGCCCGCTCGTTGACGTCCACGGCATACACGGTGGCCTCGGGCGAGCGCAGGCCCAGGGTGAGGGCGACCGGTCCCCAGCCGCAGCCCAGGTCCAGGAAGGTGCCGGCGGTCGGTGGCTGCGGTGCCTCGGTCAGGAGCACGGCGGTGCCCCTGTCCAGGCCACCGTGGGAGAAGACGCCCCCGGCGACCTCGACCTCGAGGTCGCGCCCCGCGAGGTGCACCCGCATCCGGATGCGCTCGTCGGCGCTGGCCGGGCTGGCCGTGAAGTAGTGGTCGCTCTGGTCCATCGCAGGGCCACGGTAGCGGCCGCGAGGAAGAAAGCGGTCGCCACCCCGCGTTCATCGGTGAGACCCTAGGGAGAACATGACTGCACGACGAGACGCCCTTTCCGGGCGAGCCGAGGCGCTCGCCGACGAGACCACCTTCGACGACTCGGGGTTCGCGCTGGAGGAACCCGGCTACGACGGCCAACAGCTCGAACGCGAGGAGCGGGCTGCGCTGCGGCGTGTCTCCGGTCTCTCGACCGAGCTCGAGGACGTCACGGAGGTCGAGTACCGCCAGCTGCGCCTCGAACGGGTCGTCCTCGCCTCCGTCTGGTGCGAGGGCACCCTCGTCGACGCCGAGAACTCGATGAAGGAGCTCGCCGCTCTCGCGGAGACGGCCGGGTCAGAGGTGTTGGCCGGGGTGATGCAGCGGCGGGCCAACCCCGACCCGGCGACCTACCTCGGCAAGGGCAAGGCCGCCGAGCTGCGCGACATCGTCATCGACGAGGGCGCGGACACGGTCATCTGCGACACCGAGCTGGCTCCGAGCCAGCGGCGCGCCCTGGAGGACGTCGTCAAGGTCAAGGTCATCGACCGCACCGCGCTCATCCTCGACATCTTCGCCCAGCACGCGAAGAGCCGGGAGGGCAAGGCCCAGGTCGAGCTGGCCCAGCTGCAGTACCTGTTGCCGCGGCTGCGCGGCTGGGGTGACTCGATGTCTCGCCAAGCCGGCGGACAGGCCGCGGGCGGCCAGGGCATGGGCTCGCGCGGCCCCGGTGAGACCAAGATCGAGCTCGACCGGCGCCGGATCAACACCCGCATGGCCAAGCTCCGGCGGGAGATCAAGGAGATGAAGACGGTCCGCGACACCAAGCGTGGCAGCCGCCGGGCGAATGCCGTGCCGAGCGTCGCGATCGCCGGCTACACCAATGCGGGCAAGTCCTCGATCCTCAACCGGCTCACCGGTGCGGGGGTGCTCGTGGAGGACCAGCTGTTCGCCACCCTGGACCCCACGGTGCGCCGCTCCGAGACCCCCGACGGCAGGCTCTACACGCTGACCGACACCGTCGGTTTCGTCCGCCAGCTCCCTCACCAGCTCGTCGAGGCGTTCCGCTCCACCCTGGAGGAGGTTGCCGGGGCCGACCTGCTGCTGCACGTCGTCGACGGCTCCCACCCCGACCCGGAGGGACAGATCTCGGCAGTGCGTGCGGTCCTCGCCGATGTCGAGGCGACGAACGTCAGGGAGGTCATCCTCATCAACAAGGCCGACCTCGCCGACCCCGAGGTGCTGGACCGGTTGCGCCGGCACGAGAAGTACTCGCTCGTCGTGTCCGCACGCACCGGGGAGGGCCTCGATGCGCTGCGCGACCTCATCGCCGACGAGCTGCCCCAGCCCGACGTCGCGGTCGACGTGCTCGTCCCCTACGACCGCGGGGACCTCGTGAGCCGCATCCACGAAACCGGTGAGGTGCTCGCGAGCGAGCACCTGGGGGAGGGCACCCGGATCACCGCGAAGGTCGCGCCAGACCTGGCTGCCGACCTCTCCGCCTTCGCCGTCTGACACCCCTCACCGATCCGCCTGCACGAACGACCCGCTGGCCGGTGGCGCGCGGGTAACCTCACGCGAGTGCAGAGGCCGCCACGGGAGATCTCGACGAACCGGCTGACCCTGCGACCACCGGCCCGGGGGGATGCCGCGCTGTGGCGGGGTCTCGGTGCGGCGCCGGGAGCGCTCCCCGTGGCCTGGGGGAGTCTGGAGGACTGCGTCGGGCGGTGGGAGCGCACCGGGTTCGACTTCGGCATCATGCAGGAGAACAGCACGGGCGCCGGGGTGGGCATCGGCGGGATCCGTCACGCCGACGGAGACACCCTCACCCTCGCGTACCGCGTGAGTGACGAGGTCCGCGGGAGGGGCCTGGGCACCGAGGCGGGACGGGCCTGGACCGCGCACGCGCTGGAGTGGCTGCCGCCGCTGCCGCTCATCGCACCTCTGTCCGGTCAAGACCCGGCATCGGTGCGCATCGCCGTCGGGTCCGGCCTGGAGCCCATCTCCGCGCAGACGTGGAGCGGTGCCCTGCCTGCGGTGGCGGGCGCAACCTGTTACGTCGCCCCGAGGGCCGACACCCCGACCTGGCTCGACCCCGCCACGCGCTCGTCGGTGCTCGACCTGTGGTGCTCCGTCAACGACGCGGGTGGCGCGGTCGGGTTCCTCCCCGGTGCCCCACGCCATGACGTCCTCGCGACGCTGACGATGCACGAGGATGCGATGGCGGCCGGGACCACGACGGCGGTGCTCCTGCGCGCCCCGGACGCGACGGTCGTCGCGATGGGCTTCTTGGTGGCCGGGCACAACCCACTGCTCTCCCACACCCGCACGGCATACCGGGTGATGACCGACCCGAGTCGTCGCGGACGGAACCTCGGCCGCCTGCTCATGGCCGCGATGCACCGTGTCGCGCGGGAGCAGGGGGTGGAGGTGGTCGTCCTGGACGTGCGCAGCGGTCTGGGCACCACCGGGTTCTACGAGGGGTGCGGATACGTCGAGGTGGGCCGGGTGCCGGGCACCATCCGGGTGGCGCCCGGCGATGATCGTGACAGCGTCATCATGGCCCGACGCCTGGACGGGAAGCCGATGGTGGCGGACGGTCGGGCCTGAGCGGCTCGAACCTGCGGGCTCAGCCCCGTCGGCTCAGCTCAGGCCGATGATGCGACCGTCGTCGTCGACGTCGATGCGCTCGGATGCCGGGACGCGGGGCAGGCCGGGCATCGTCATGACCTCTCCGGTCACCATGACCACGAAGCCGGCCCCGGCTGCGAGCCGCACCTCGCGCACCGTCACGAGGTGACCGCTCGGGGCACCGCGAAGGGTCGGGTCCGTCGCGAAGGACATCTGGGTCTTGGCCAGGCACACCGGGAGGTGGCCGTGGCCCTCGGCCTCGATCTGGGCGAGTCGTCGGGCGGCCCGGGGCTCGAACCTCACCCCTGACGCGCCGTAGACGCGGGTGGCGACGGCTTCCGCCTTCTGCGTGAGGGTGAGGTCGTCCTCGTAGGCGAACCGCAGCGTCCGACCCGAGTCGATCGCGGCCTCCGCGGCCTCGACGACGCCGCGCGCCAGGGCTTCGGCTCCCGACCCGCCCTGGGCGACGTGGGTGGACTCGTAGGCGCTGACACCCGCGGCGGCGCAGAGGTCGATGACGGCAGCCACCTCGGCATCGGTGTCGGTGGGGAAGCGGTTGATCGCGACCACCGTGGCCAGGTCGTGCACCTCGCGCAGGTTGTCCAGGTGGCGGCGGAGGTTCGGCATGCCCTCGCGCACCGCCCCGACGTCCTCGGCCTTCAGGTCGGCGACGGTGACCCCGCCGTGGTACTTCAGCGCGCGGACGGTGGCGACCACGACGGCCACGGCCGGGCGCAGGCCCGAGACCCGGCACTTGATGTCGAGGAACTTCTCGGCGCCGAGGTCTGCACCGAAGCCGGCCTCGGTGACCACGTAGTCGGCGAGCTTCAGGGCGGTTCGGGTGGCGATGACCGAGTTGCACCCGTGCGCGATGTTGGCGAAAGGACCGCCGTGGACCAGTGCAGGGGTGTGCTCCAGGGTCTGCACCAGGTTGGGTGCGAGCGCGTCGCGCAGCAGCACGGTCATCGCGCCCTCGGCCTTGAGGTCGCGAGCCGTCACCGGCTTCTTGTCGCGGGTGTGGGCCACGACGATGTCACCGAGGCGGGACTTCAGGTCCGGGATCGACTCGGCCAGGCAGAGGATCGCCATGACCTCGGACGCGACGACGATGTCGAACCCGTCCTCGCGGGGGTATCCGTTGGTGACGCCGCCGAGGCCGACGACGATGTCACGCAGCGCGCGGTCGTTGAGGTCGACGACCCGCTTCCACGTGATGGTGCGCAGGTCGATGCCGAGCGCGTTGCCGTGGTGGATGTGGTTGTCGATCAGGGCCGAGAGGAGGTTGTTCGCCGCCGCGAGCGCGGCGAAGTCACCCGTGAACGCGAGGTTGATGTCGGTCATCGGCACGACCTGCGCGTAGCCGCCACCCGCGGCCCCGCCCTTGATGCCGAAGACCGGTCCCATCGACGGCTCGCGCAGGGCGACCATGGAATCGACCCCGATGCGCTGCAGGCCGTCCGCGAGCCCCACGGAGGTCGTCGTCTTGCCCTCGCCGGCCGGCGTCGGGGACATCGCGGTCACCAGGATCAGCACCCCGTCGGGCCGATCGGCCAGCGAGGCGACGTGGCGCAAGGTGATCTTCGCCTTGTCGTGGCCGTAGGGCACGAGAGCGTCAGGGGGGATGCCGAGCCGGTCCCGCGCGAGCTCCAGCACCGGGACGAGGTGGGCGGCCTCGGCGATCTCGATGTCGGAGGGGAAGGGGTTCGTGGTCTCGACGTCGATGCTCACCTGCTCATCGTGGCACTCGCGCACAGCCCTGGTGGGCAGGAGGTCAGATCACGCCGAGAGCGAGCATCGCGTCGGCCACCTGGATGAAGCCGGCGGCGTTCGCACCGACGACGTAGTTGCCGGGGGAGCCATACTCCTCCGCCGTTGCGGCACAGCGGTCGTGGACGCCCTTCATGATCTCGGACAGGCGCTCCTCGGTGTAGTCGAAGGTCCAGGAGTCCCGCGAGGCGTTCTGCTGCATCTCCAGCGCACTGGTGGCGACGCCGCCGGAGTTGGCCGCCTTGCCGGGGGCGAAGAGCGCGCCCGCGGCCTGGAGCATGGCAACCCCGTCGGGAGTGGTCGGCATGTTCGCCCCCTCGGCGACCACCCGGCATCCACTGCTCAACAGGGTGGCGGCGTCCTCGCTGGTCAGCTCGTTCTGGGTCGCCGACGGCATGGCCACGTCACACGGGACGCTCCAGATCCGCCCGGACTCGGCATACCGGGCAGCCCCTCCCCGGGCCGTGGCGTAGTCGCTGATCCGGGCGCGGCGGGTCTCCTTGAGCTCCTTGAGGAGCTGGAGGTCGATGCCGGCCTCGTCGAGCACGAACCCGTCGGAGTCCGAGCAGGCGATGACGGTTCCCCCCAGCTGGTGCACCTTCTCCATCGCGTAGATCGCGACGTTGCCCGAGCCCGAGACCACGACGCGCTTGCCGTCCAGGCTCTCACCACGGGTGCGCAGCATCTCCTCCACGAACCACGCCGTGCCGTAGCCGGTCGCCTCCTTGCGAACCAGCGACCCGCCCCAGCCGACCCCCTTGCCGGTCAGCACGGCCGACTCGTAACGGTTGGTGATCCGCTTGTACTGACCGAAGAGGTAGCCGATCTCGCGCGAACCCACCCCGATGTCCCCGGCCGGCACGTCGGTGTACTCCCCGATGTGCCGGTAGAGCTCGGTCATGAACGACTGGCAGAAGCGCATCACCTCGGCGTCCGAACGGCCCTTGGGGTCGAAGTCCGAGCCACCCTTGCCGCCGCCGATCGGCAGCCCCGTGAGGGCGTTCTTGAAGATCTGCTCGAAGCCGAGGAACTTCACGATGCCCAGGTAGACGCTGGGGTGGAAGCGGAGCCCGCCCTTGTAGGGGCCGAGGGTGGAGTTGAACTCGACCCGGAAGCCTCGGTTGATCCGCACCGCTCCGGAGTCGTCGACCCACGGCACCCGGAAGACGATCTGGCGCTCCGGCTCGCAGATCCGGTCGATGATCGCGGCCTCGGCGTACTCCGGGTGCTTGGCGATGACCGGCCCGAGGCTGTCGAGCACCTCCCGCACGGCCTGGTGGAACTCGGCCTCACCGGGGTTGCGCTGCAGCACCTGCTGATAGATCGGTGCCAGCTTCTCGTCCAGGGCGGCCACGGGGCTCCTTCTCGGCAGGGGGCGAACTCGGCAGGACCAACTCGGCCTCGAGGGTACGTGGGCTCCGCCGACACCCCCCAACCTGTCCGGATGCCGTCGACGCGGCGGCTGTCCCGGGACGGCATACCCTGCTCTGGTGCCTTCCCTCGACGACCTCCTGCACGCCGCCGTGGGCGCGGTGGGTGGCACCGAGCGGCCCGGGCAGGTCGAGATGGCCCACGCCGTTGCCGACGCGGTCGACTCCGGGGGGCACCTCCTCGTGCAGGCGGGCACGGGCACCGGCAAGTCGCTGGCCTACCTCGTGCCGGCGGTGCAGCACGCGATCGACACCGGCACCCCTGCTGTCGTCGCCACCGCAACCCTGGCGTTGCAGTCCCAGATCGTCGACCGTGACATGCCGCGCCTCGCGGAGGCCCTCGCCCCCCTGATCGGGCGCAGACCCACCTATGCGCTGGTCAAGGGCCGGCGCAACTACCTGTGCGCCCACAAGCTGGAGGGTGGGTTCCCCGACGACGACGCAGACACCCTGATGTCAGTGGGCGCCGTCGACCAGCAGGCCTCGCGACTGGGGCTGGAGGTCGTGCGGTTGCGTGAGTGGGCCGAGCAGACCGAGTCCGGTGACCGAGACGAGCTGGTGCCCGGGGTCGGTGAGCGGGCCTGGCGCCAGGTCTCGGTGAGCGCGGAGGAGTGCCTGGGCAGTCGCTGCCCGATGGTCTCGGAGTGTTTCGTGGAGCGCTCGCGGGAGGCGGCACGAGGGGTCGACGTCATCGTCACCAACCACTCGTTCATGGCGATCGACGCCTTCGAGGGCCGCCAGATGCTGCCCGAGCACGACGTGCTCGTCATCGATGAGGGCCACGAGCTGGTGGACCGGGTCACCTCGACCATCACCGACGAGGTGACGCCCGGCATGGCCCGAGCCGCTGCAAAGCGCGCGGGTCGGCAGGCTGACGCGGCCGAGACGCTCGAGGACGCGGCGGACCTGCTCGAGTCGGTGCTCGAGCCGATGGTGGAGGGCCGGCTGACCGGCATCCCCGATGCGTTGGCCATGGCCCTGGGTCGGGTGCGCGACACCGCGAGGGCGGTGCAGAGCGAGCTGAAGCCGGCTCCGGGGGAGGAGCCCGACGGTGGTCGCCAGGTGGCCCGGGCCGCCGTGGACGAGGTGTTCGAGAACGCGTCGCGCATCCTGGAGGAGCGTGACCTCGACGTCGTCTGGGTGAGCAAGGACCCGCGGCGCGGCCCGGTGCTGCGGGTGGCGCCGATGAGCGTGGCGATGCTGGTGCGGGACAAGGTCTTCGAGAACCGCTCCGTCGTGCTCACCTCGGCCACCCTGGAGCTGGGCGGGAGCTTCGACGCGGTGGCGGGCACCATCGGGCTGCGCGGTGAGGGCGCTCCGACGTGGCGCGGCCTCGATGTCGGCAGCCCCTTCGACTACCCGGCGCAGGGGATCGCCTACGTGGCGAAGCACCTGCCCGCACCGGGGCGCGACGGCCTCGCCACGCAGACCCTCGACGAGATCGAGGCACTCGTGCGAGCGGCCGGCGGTCGGACCCTGGGCCTGTTCTCCTCGATGCGCGCGGCCAAGGAGGCCACCGAGGCGATGCGCGAGCGCTTCACCGAGGGCGAGATCGCCTTCGCGTGCCAGGGCGAGGACCAGATCAGCACGCTCGTGCGGCAGTTCGCGCGCGAGCCGCGCACCTGCCTGTTCGGCACCCTGTCGTTGTGGCAGGGCGTCGACGTGCCGGGAAGCTCCTGCCAGCTGGTGATCATCGACCGGATCCCCTTCCCGCGGCCTGACGACCCGCTCGCCTCGGCCCGGGCCCAGGCCATCGCGCGGATGGGCGGCAACGGGTTCATGGCGGTCTCGGCGACCCACGCGGCGCTGCGGTTGGCGCAGGGAGCCGGCCGGCTGATCCGCCGCTCCGACGACCGAGGGGTCGTCGCGTTCCTCGACAACAGGATGATGACCGCTCGGTATGCCGGGTTCCTCCAGCGCTCGCTGCCGCCCTTCTGGCCCACGGCAGATCGGGAGATGGTGCTCTCGGCGCTGCGCCGGCTCGACGACACGGCGGAGCCGCCGCTACCCGTCGCGGAGCCGGCGATGCGCGGGCTGACCGGGGCACTCGCCGCCCCGACGGGCGCCACCGAGACCGGCGCGGACACGGCATCCCCCGCCCCGGCGGAGCGGCCCGTCGCCGAGGACCCGCCGCCCCCGGAGTCCTCGCGCACCGCGGTGACGCACGGGCACGCGTGGACCGAGCAGGAGGACGAGGAGCTGCGCGACGGGGTCGAGCTCGGGCTCAGCCTCGAGGAGCTC
>JBDSNZ010000173.1:0-14783 GCA_039915055.1 Ornithinibacter sp. | reverse complement strand
GTGCAGGATCGACCAATAGGTCAGAGCCAGGAGACGTGCGGTTTGACGAGCGCGTATCCGACGAACGCGACGACGTCGAGGATGGTGTGTGCCACCACGAGCGGCATGACGCGTTTCGTGCGGGTGTACAGCCAGCCGAAGAGCAGCCCCATGGCGGCATTGCCGAGGAACCCGCCGAAGCCCTGGTAGAGGTGGTAGCTCCCACGGATCAGCGCGCTGGTGACGATGACCCGCCACGGGCCCCACCCTGCCTGGCCCCACCGACGGAACAGGTAGCCGACCATGATGACCTCCTCGAGCACCGCGTTCTGTGCTGCTGAGAGCACGAGCACGGGAACGGCCCACCACACCTGCTCGAGATTCGCCGCCGCGACGGTGGTGTTGAGGCCGAGCGTCTTCGCGGTGAGGTAGAGGCCGAGCCCGGGGATGCCCACCACCGCCGCGAGGAGTGCCCCGCGGGCGAGGTCCTGCCACGGTCGCCGCACGTCGAAGCCCATCGTGTGCGGCTCTCCCGGGTCGTCTCGCCTCAGCAGGTGCAGCGCCAGCAGCACGGGCACCAGGGCCAGCGCGATGCCGGTGAGCTGGTAGGCGAGGTCGAGCCAGGGCCGGTCCGGCGTCACCGAGGTGTTCATCGCGGATGTCTGTTGACGCAGCGTCTCGGAGCGGGTCAGCCGGTCGACGATGCGCAGCAGCGACCAGATCGCCGAGGCTCCGAGGGAGACGCCAAGGACGAGCCAGGTCTCCGTGAGGTGCTGCCGCCGCATGTCGGACAGCGTATGCCGGGCGCCCGGCACGTTCGCTGGACGCCCGCTGGGCGACCGCTGGGAACGAAGGGGCGCCCGCCGTGAACAGCGCGGCGGGCGCCGGACGCGCGTCGACCGGTCAGGTCGCGGCGTGCTGGAGGTAGTAGGCCGGGATGCTGAGGTGGCGGGAGCGTCGGTCGTTGCGGCTCGTGAAGACCTGCGGCAGCACGACGGCGAGGCCGACGGCGAGCATGACGGCGGCGATCACGCTGAGCATGACGAGCAGCGCGAGGGTGATGGTGGCAAGTGCGGTCATGGGTCCCATGATGATGTCCTTTCTACGGATGTAGAGGATTCTACGCCCGTAGTAACCGATGTGCCAACCGTCGTGTTCCCGCGGCATCCGACCCGGCACACTGGGGCAGTGAGCCCCCTCATCGCCGACTCCCGCGGACGCCGCGGTGAGCTCCTCGAGGCGGCGGTGCACGTGGTGTCCGAGGCGGGGATGCGCGGGCTCACCCATCGCGCCGTCGACGCCCGAGCCGGCCTCGCCCAGGGCACCTGCTCCGCCTATCTGCGCACGCGTCTGGCTCTGCTCGAGGCGCTGACCGAACACGTCGGCGGCATCCTCGCCCGTGACGTCAACGAGATGGCCGCGAGGCTCCCTCCCCACGCGCACGACCACGACGCCGTCGTGCGGGCGGCGACGGGGCTCCTGCTGGGGTGGCTGGGAGACGTCGATGTGGTGCGGGCCCAGTCCGAGCTGGCTCTCGAGGCGACCCGACGGCCCGAGCTCATGGTGGTCTTCGACCGGTGGCGCCAAGGGCTCGTCGGGGTGGTCGAGGTCATGGTGGCTCGCAGCGGCGCCCCGGACCCCGCTCGGCGCGCTGCCATCGGTGTGGCAGCGCTCGAGGGGGTGCTCGCCACCGCGAGCCGACTTCCTCGAGCGGAGCGCACCGGCTTCGTGAGGGCGGCGGTCCCGGTCGTGGTCCTGGGGCTGCGCGAGCACGGGTGACTCGCCGCGCTGGTGGGGGGCACCTGCCGCACTGGTCGGCCGGCTCGTCCTACCATGGGCGCCCCGACCAGATGTGGAGCTCCACGGTGTTGACCAGAGCGGGCCGAGCAGTGCTCAGCCTCACGATCGCTACCACCCTCGGCGCCCTGGGGGCGTGCAGCGGCGAGGATCCGGTGCCGGTGCCGTCAACAGCTACCGGGGCGACCGCCTCGCCGGGTCCGAGTGAGTCCCCGTCGCAGGAGGCCCCGTTGATCGCGGACACGTTCCGCGCCGTGCGCACCGCGGCCCTGGCGGCGGAGTCGGCGCGCATCGAGGGCACGCTCCAGCGGCAGGACAAGCCCCTCGGCCTCGAGGTCGAGGGTGCAGCCGACGGCAGCAACCAGCAGCTCTTCCTCACCGTGCAGGACGGTGGGCGCCCGGAGGTGCTCACCGTCGGCGAGGACTACTGGCTGGGTGGGGACGAGGCCTTCTGGGCCGAGCAGACCGGTGATCCTGCGGCGGGGAAGTCGATGGTGGGCAGGTACGTGCCGATCGCCAAGGCCGACGCCGAGGAACTCGGGTCGTTCACCCTGCGCAGCATCCTCACCCAGAAGTTCTCCGAACCCGCCTTCTCGGCCATGGAGACGAGCGCCGACGCCGTACGCACCGACGAGGTCGGCGGCTCACCGGCATACGTCCTCGATGGTGCCGACGGGGCGCAGCTGTGGGTGGCGGCCGATGGCAGTGCCACGCTATTGCGGCTCGTGGGCTCCAGCGATGACCCTGCAGACCTCACGTTCTCCCTGTGGGACCGGGCGCAGACCTTCACCGCACCGCCGCCCTCGAGTGTCGTCGACCAGGGCTGACGCCCGCGGCCGTGCGCTAGGGCTGGTATGCCGGGTGGCCGCGTGACGCTCGCCAGCGGCGCACCCGCAGCGCCATCCAGATCAACAGCCAGGCGAGTAGGGCCAGAGCCACCACCACCAGCACGGGCGCGAGGATCGCGATGAGGGACAGGCCGATCGAGGCGCCGTCCTCGATGGTCGAGACGACCGGCCCGCCCAGACCAGCGGTGCCGACGTTGACGACGGGCCGAGCCGCCATCTTCCCGGTGTGCACGATCCCCGAGACGACGATGCCCAGGGCCACCGGCGCCCAGGGGTTCTCGGCCATCCACGTCGAGTTGTCGAGCTGCGAGGCCGCGGTGGTCGCGGCGAAGATCAGGCCACCCATCATGGGGCGAATGAACGTCTGGATCGCATCGTTGACGGTGTCGACCGCCGGAATCTTGTCGAGCACGACCTCGGCGAGCAGCAGCACGATCCCGATGCCGATGGCCCAGTTGCTCTCGATCCAGGTGTAGCCACCAGGCAGGGTGATGAGGTCGGTGAACCGGGCGATGAACGCCACGACCAGGAACGGGACGTAGGCGTTGAGCCCGGCCGCGGCCGAGAGCCCCATGCCGGTCAGGACTGCGATCACGGCGCACCTCCAGTCTGTCGCCAGAGGCGGGCGCCTCAGCCCGGATTCAACGTCCGTCCCCGAAAGAGTAGTCCCGTGCGGGCCGCGCTCCCGGGATCCGTGACGCAGCCGGCCCGAGGGGGGGAGGGCCCGCCGTGACAGGGTGGGCCCCGTGATCTCGACGGCCGGGTTGTTGCTCGCTGCGGGTGCGGGGCGGCGGATGGGCGGGCCCAAGGCGTTGCTGCGACTGCACCCCGACGGACCGACGCGCGTCGAGACCGGCGTCGCACAGTTGTTGTCCGCCGGGCTCGGCCGCGTCGTGGTGGTCGTCGGGGCCGGTGCTGATCTGGCGGGTCCGCTGGCCGAGGCCGCGGGAGCCGAGGTGGTCCTCGCGCAGGGGTGGAGCGAGGGGATGGGCGCTTCCTTGCGGGCCGGTCTCACCCACCTGCGCCGCTCCGAGCCTGTGCCGACCAGCGTGCTGGTGACGCTGGTCGACCTCCCTGACGTCGATGAGGCGGTCTACCGGCGGGTGTTGCGGTCGGCCGGCTCCCCGGCCGTCCTGGCGCGGGCGGCATACGACGGGTCTCCCGGACACCCCGTCCTCCTTGGCAACAGCCACTGGGATGCCGTGCTGGAGAGCGCGCTGGGTGACCGCGGCGCGCGCGGGCACCTGGAGTCCCAGGACGTCGAGCTGGTGGAGTGCGGCGACCTCGCGACGGGCCGGGACGTCGACACCGCCGCCGACCTCGACGGGGGATGATGGCGCGGTGAGCACGCGACGACGCTGGCCGGGACGGGTCTACGACACGGGCAGCGAGCCGGACCCACGGTTCTCCCTCGCCAACGAGCGCACCTTCCTGGCCTGGGTGCGCACCGCGCTGGCACTGCTGGCCGGGGCTGCCGCGCTCGACGCGCTCGACCTCCCCCTCGACGACACCGTCCAGGGGTTGTTGGCCGCACTGCTCGCGATCGCCTCCCTCCTCACTGCGGGGGCGGCGTGGTGGGGCTGGGCCCGGGTCGAGCGGGCGATGCGCGAGGACGAGCCGCTGCCGAGCAACCCCGCCATGGTCATCGTCGTGGTTGCTGTCGCGGTGGCGGGCGTCGCCATCGGGATCTCCGCCCTGGTGCGGGGACCCGGTTCGTGAGTGAGGTGGCGCGGGAGCGCGGAGCCCAGCAGGAGCGCACCACCCTCGCCTGGCGCCGCACCGGTCTGGCCCTGACCGTGGGCGCCCTCACGATCGGCCGGTTGACGCTCGAGCGCCTCGGCCCCGTCGTCGTCGTCCCGACCGTGCTCGCCGCGGCCTCGGCCCTGTGGGTCCTCGTCGCGGCGCTGCGCACCCGTCGGCTGGCCAGGCCGCACCCGGACGAGCCGTCCTTCTCGGTGCTCGCCGACGGGCGACTCCCCGCGGTGGTCGCCGGGGTCGTGGGAGCACTCGCGGTGGGCGAGCTGCTCTCGTCCGTGGTGAAGCTCGCCTGACCGAGTGCTTGGCGTGGGGGGCCGCGTCGGCAATGCTGGCGCCATGGACCCGCGGACGACGTTCGGATCGGCAGACGACCTCGCCAGTGCCCTCGCCGGAACGGGGTACCTGTCCGACGACGCGCTGAGCACGGTCGCGTGGCTCTCCCTGAGGCTGGGGCGGCCACTCCTCATGGAGGGTGAACCGGGCACCGGCAAGACGGCTCTCGCGGAGGCGTTGGCGGAGGCGATGGACCTCCCGCTCATCCGGTTGCAGTGCTACGAGGGCATCGACGCGACCCAGGCCCTCTACGACTGGGACTTCCCGAGGCAGATCCTCCACGTGCGTGCACTCGAGGCGGTCGAGGGGGCTGCGAGCGACGTGCGGGAGGTGGAGGAGGGCCTCTTCGACGAGCGCTTCCTGCTGGCCCGGCCGGTGCTGCGCGCGCTGCGCGAGTCCCCCGCGGTGCTGCTCATCGACGAGGTCGACCGCGCCGACGACGAGTTCGAGGCGTTCCTCCTCGAGGTGCTCTCGACCTGGCAGGTGACCATCCCCGAGCTGGGTCCGATCTCCGCGTCGGTGCCCCCGGTCGTGGTGCTCACCTCCAACCGCACCCGAGAGCTCCACGACGCCCTCAAGCGGCGCTGCCTCTATCACTGGCTCGAGCACCCCGGCATCGCGCGCGAGCTCGCGATCCTGCGCACGCGCGCACCAGAGGTGAGTGCGGCTCTCGCCGAACAGGTCGTCACGCTGGTGCACGCCATCCGCGCCGACCGCGACATGATCAAGCCTCCGGGGGTCGCGGAGACCCTCGACTGGGCCCGAGCCCTGCACGAGCTCGGCACCCGAGAGCTCGACACCGAGACGGCGGCCACCACGCTCGGCGTGGCGGTGAAGTATCGCGAGGACGCCGAGCGGGTCCGCAAGGCCCTCGACGTGATGCTCACCCGATGAGCGAAGGAGACGGGTCCGGTGAGACCGGGCGCGGCCCCGACGAGGTGCTCATCGGCTTCGCGCGCGCCCTGCGCGCTGCCGGGGTCGCGGTGACGGCGGACCGTGAGCGCACCTACCTCGAAGCCGTGTCGGTCGCGGGGCTGCACGACCAGCCTGCCGTCTACCACGCGGGCCGGGCGACGCTCTGCGGCTCGCCCGCGGACCTCGAGCGATATGACCTGGTGTATGCCGCGTGGTTCGGTGGGGAGAGGGCCGGCACCAAGGCCCGCAACGCGTTCGCCGCATCGGTGGCGCAGGCGGGGCTGACCGCCTCGCAGGGTGGCGCGGCCGAGCGGGAGGACTCCGAGGAGGTGCACGCCACCGCCAGTGCCACGGAGGTGCTGCGGCACCGCGACGTGGCGACCCTGGATCGGCGTGAGCGCGACCAGCTGGCTGCTCTCTTCGCGTCACTGCACCCGAGGGCGCCGCGCAGGAGGGCGCACCGGTACACCCCCCACCGGCGGGGCACCGTCGACGCGCGACGCACGATGCGCTCGACCCTGCGGCGGATGGGGGAGCCCGGTGAGCTGCTCTGGCGCTCTCGCGGCACCCGTCCGCGGCGTGTGGTGCTGCTCGTCGACGTGTCCGGCTCGATGAGCTCCTACGCAGACGCCTTGATCCGGCTCGCGCACGCCTACTGCTCCACCGGCCAACCGGTGGAGGTCTTCACCCTCGGCACCCGTCTGACGCACATCACCCGACCGCTGCGCCAGCGCGACCCTGACCGGGCGATCATCGCGGCCGGTGAGACGATCCCGGACTGGTCCGGGGGAACCCGGCTGGCGGAGGGGATGAAGGCCTTCCTCGACCGGTGGGGCCGCCGCGGGATGGCGCGCGGCGCCGTCGTCGTGGTGTTCAGCGACGGGTGGGAGCGGGAGCAGCCGGAGGCGCTGGGGGAGCAGGTGCGACGGCTGCACGCGGTCGCGCACCGGGTGGTCTGGGCCAACCCGCACCGGGGCCACTCCGGCTACGAGCCGGTGCAAGGGGGCATCATGGCGGTGTTGCCCCACGTCGACGACTTCGTCGCGGGGCACTCGATGGCTGCGTTCGAGGAGCTGACGGAGGTGGTGGCTCGTGCGTGAGGTGCTTCCAGACCTGCTGCGCTGGTGGAGTGCCGGCGAGGAGGTCGGCGTCGGAACGGTCGTCGCGACCTTCCGCTCGGCTCCACGACCTGCGGGGGCGTCGATGCTCGTCGGGCCCGGCGGAGAGGCCGTCGGGTCGGTGTCGGGCGGGTGCGTGGAGGGTGCCGTCTACGAGCTCTCACAGTCCGTCGTGGCGTCCGGCACGCCCGTGCTGCAGCGCTACGGCGTCTCGGACGAGGACGCGTTCGCGGTGGGGCTCACCTGCGGTGGCATCCTCGACGTCTTCGTGGAGTCCGTGTCGCAGAGGACCTTTCCCGAGCTGGGTGCTGTCGCAGCCGACATCGAGGCTGGGCGCCCGGTGGCGGTGGCGACCGTCGTCGACCACCCGGACCCGCAGTGGGTCGGCCGCCGCCTCGTGGTCCACCCGGAAGGGGCCGACCCCGAGCACCAGGAGGGCGGGAGCATCGGGTCCCCCCGTGCGGGCGCCGCCGTCACCGACGACGTGCGAGGGCTCCTGGCGGCGGGCCGCACCGAGACCTTGACCTACGGGCCGGACGGGGAGCGTCGTGGCGAAGGCATGCGGGTCTTCGTCGCGGCCTATGCGCCACGGCCCCGGATGATCGTCTTCGGTGCCATCGACTTCGCGGCTGCCGTGGCCCAGGTCGGGTCGTTCCTCGGCTACAAGGTGACCGTCTGCGACGCGCGCCCGGTCTTCGCCACGGCGACGAGGTTCCCAGCCGCGGACGAGGTGGTCGTGAAGTGGCCGCACCGCTATCTGACGGAGGAGGTCGAGCTGGGGCGGGTCGACCCGCGCACCGTGATCTGCGTCCTCACCCACGACCCCAAGTTCGACGTGCCCGTCCTCGAGGTGGCGTTGCGACTGCCGGAGGTCGCGTTCGTCGGGGCGATGGGCTCACGCCGCACCCACGAGGACCGTCTGGACCGGCTTCGTGAGGCGGGCTTGACCGACGAGGAGCTGGCTCGGCTGTCCTCGCCGGTCGGGCTGGACCTCGGGGCCCGCACACCCGAGGAGACGGCGGTCTCCATCGCCGCCGAGATCGTCTCGCTGCGCTGGGGCGGCGACGGGCGCCGGCTGCAGGACACGGGCGGCCCGATCCACCACCACGGCACCAGCTGACCGGCATCCCCTTTCTCGTGGGGAAAGTCCGATGCCGGGTGACGGCCTCCGACCTGCCGTCCCGGCCCTGCCGTTGCGGCGATTTCAGCCGACCCCTTGTCTTGTGGCGCCGAACTTGTGAGGATCACGAACACGACACGGTTTTTCCCCCTCGCCGAAGGAGTCAACGATGACTCGCGTCACCGTCACCGTCGATGGAGTCAGCAGCTCCGACGACATCGAGCCCCGCATGCTCCTGGTCCACTACCTCCGAGAAGTTCTCGGCAAGGTGGGGACCGTGGTGGGCTGCGACACGAGCAACTGCGGAGCCTGCACGGTGCACCTCGACGGGCGCAGCGTGAAGTCCTGCAACGTCCTCGCGGTCCAGGCCGACGGGCACGAGGTGACGACCATCGAGGGCATCGCCCCGCACGGTGAGCTGCACCCGATGCAGCAGTCCTTCCACGACAACCACGCCCTCCAGTGCGGCTACTGCACGCCGGGGATGATCATGCAGGCCATCGACCTGGTCGGTGCCAACCCGCACCCCTCCGAGGAGGAGATCCGCGTGGGCCTGGAGGGCAACCTCTGCCGGTGCACCGGTTACCAGAACATCGTCAAGGCGGTCGCGGCGTGCGCCAGCACGATGGCCACCCAGGGGAGTGACGCCTGATGACCGCCGTCGACGACCGCCCGACCACCGAGATCGGCACCGCGCGCAAGCGCAAGGAGGACCAGCGCCTCATCACCGGTCGCACCAAGTGGACCGACAACATCCAGCTCCCCGGGATGCTGCACCTCGCCATGGTGCGCAGCCCGTTCGCCCACGCGAGCATCACGAACATCGAGGTCGACGCGGCTCGCGCCGCCGACGGGGTGATCGCGGTCTTCACGGGGGCCGACCTGGCCGACAACCAGGGCGTCAACATCAACGCCTGGCCGATCACCGCCGATCAGGTCACGCCCACCCACCTCCCGGTCCCCGCTGACCGCGTCGCGCACACCGGCGAGATCGTCGCCGTGGTCGTCGCGCGCAGCGCCGCCCGGGCCAGGGATGCCGCAGAGCTGGTCGACGTCGACTACGACGAGCTCCCGGCCGTGCTCGACATGAAGGAGGCCCTGACCGACGCCGTGCTCGCGCACCCCGACCTCGGCACCAACAAGTCCGCCTTCTGGAAGCTGGACTCCAAGGAGGGCGGCACCGGCGGCGACGTCGACGAGGCGATCGCCAAGGCGCGCGAGGACGGCATCGTCATCGAGCGCGAATACCGCCAGCAGCGGCTCATCCCGGCATTCATGGAGCCGCGCTCGACCGTCGTCGACCCCACCGGCGACCAGGTCGTGATGTGGTCGGCGACCCAGGTGCCGCACATCCTGCGCTTCGCCATCGCGGCGACGACCGGCCTGCCCGAGTCCAAGATCAGGGTCATCGCCCCGGACGTCGGCGGCGGTTTCGGAGGCAAGCTCCAGACCACCCCCGAGGAGTTCGCCACACTCGCGGTCGCGCGCAAGCTCGGCAAGCCCTGCAAGTTCACCGAGACCCGGTCCGAGACCATGGTCTCCGGGCACCACGGCCGCGACCAGTGGCAGAAGCTGACCCTCTCCGCCGAGAAGGACGGCACGGTGACCGGCCTGAAGGTCGAGCTGCTCGCCGACCTCGGCGCCTACGTCGCCATCGTCGGCGGTGGCGTCCCCGTGCTCGGGGCGTGGATGTTCAACTCGATCTACAAGTTCCCGGCCTACCAGTTCAACTGCCAGACGATCCTCACCAACAAGACCTGGGTCGACGCCTACCGCGGCGCAGGCCGCCCGGAAGCGACCTACGCGATCGAGCGGATGATGGACGAGCTCGCGGCCGAGGTCGGGGTGGACCCGATCGCCATCCGCGAGAAGAACTGGATCACCCACGACGAGTTCCCGTTCACGACCGTGGCGGGCATGACCTATGACTCGGGCAACTACGAGGCAGCCACCGCCAAGGCCCTCGACCTCTTCGGCTACGACGACCTGCGCGCGGAGCAGAAGCGGCGCCGTGAGGCGGGTGACCCGGTGCAGCTCGGCATCGGGGTCTCCACCTTCACCGAGATGTGCGGCCTGGCCCCCTCGCGGGTGCTCGGCTCGCTGAACTACGGCGCGGGCGGCTGGGAGAGCGCGAGCATCCGGATGCTCGCCACCGGCACCGTCGAGGTGATCTCCGGGGCCACCCCGCACGGACAGGGCCACGAGACGGCATGGAGCCAGATCGTCGCCGACCGTCTCGGCATCCCCTTCGAGAACATCGAGGTGCTGCACGGCGACACGCAGATCGCGCCCAAGGGCATGGACACCTACGGGTCGCGCTCGCTCGTCGTCGGGGGCGAGGCCCTCGTGCTCGCGGCCGACAAGGTCATCGAGAAGGCCAAGCCGATCGCGGCCCACCTGCTCGAGGCAAGCGTCGACGACCTCGAGTTCAGCGCGGGCCGGTTCACCGTCAAGGGCACCGACAAGGGGGTCGGCCTCACCGACGTCGCACTCGCGACGTTCGCGGCCCACAACCTGCCCGACGGTGTGGAGCCGAGCATCGACGCCGACGCCACCTACGACCCGGTGAACTTCTCCTTCCCGCACGGCACCCACCTGTGCGCGATGGAGGTCGACACCGAGACCGGCGCCACCTCGATGCGCTCCTACGTCTGCGTCGACGACATCGGCACGATCATCAACCCGCTCATCGTCGAGGGCCAGATCCACGGCGGGCTCGTGCAGGGCATCGCCCAAGCGCTCTGGGAGGGCGCGGAGTACGACGAGAACGGCACGCTGGTGTCCGGGTCCTTCGTCGACTACACGCTCCCCACCGCAGCCGACACGATCAACTACGTCAGCGAACACACCTACTCGCCGTCGACCACGAACACCCTGGGCACCAAGGGAGTCGGCGAGGCCGGCACCATCGCGTCGACGCCGGCGGTCGTCAACGCCATCGTCGACGCCGTGCGCCACCTCGGCATCAACGACATCGAGATGCCGTGCACCCCGCAGCGGGTGTGGAAGGCGATCCAGGGCGCGGGTTCGGCAGCAGCCGCGCCCACCGAGGAGGCGCAGCCGCACTTCGCGGCCGACGCCCCCAACCACGACCCAGCCAGTGGAGCGACGGACGGAGCAGGCCAGTGATCCCCGCAGCATTCGACTACCTGGCACCCACGAGTGTCGACGAGGCACTCGCTGCCCTGGCCGAGGGCGGCGAGGAGGCCAAGGTCCTGGCTGGCGGCCAGTCCCTGCTGCCGATCCTGCGGATGCGGCTCAACGCCCCGGAGAAGGTCATCGACCTCGGCCGGATCGAGGCGCTCCGCGGCATCCGTGACGAGGGCGACCATGTCGTCATCGGAGCCATGACCGCCTACAGCGACGTCCTCGAGAGCGACCTGGTGCGCGAGCACGCGGGTCTGCTCGTCGACGCGGTCGCAGAGGTCGCCGACCCGCAGATCCGGCACCGCGGCACGGTCGGCGGGGCGCTGGTCCACGCCGACCCGGCCGGCGACGTGGGTGCGCCCGTGCTCGCCCTGGGCGCGGAGCTCGTCATCACGGGGCCGGGCGGTGAGCGCACCGTGTCGGTGGACGACTTCTTCGTCGACCTCTTCGAGACGGCTGTCGGCGAGGGAGAGCTGCTCACCTCGATCCGCATCCCCAAGCACACCGGGTGGGGCTCGCGCTACGAGAAGTTCGTGCGGGTCTCCCACCAGTGGTCGATCGTCGCCGTCGCGGCCACCGTGCGGGTCGAGGGCGGGGTGATCCAGGAGGCGCGCATCGGCCTGACCAACATGGGATCCACGCCGCTGCGGGCCCGCGGGGTCGAGGAGGCCCTGGTCGGGAAGGCCATGGACGACGTACCCGCCGCGTGCGCGGGTGCCGCCGAAGGCACCAACCCACCGAGCGACCTCAACGGTGACAGCGACTACCGCCGTCACCTCGCCGGGGTGCTCACTCGCCGCGCCGTGCTGGCCGCGATGGGGGGCTGATCGCCACATGGAGCTGACGCACGACTTCACCGTGCCCGCAGACGTCGACACGACCTGGGCCACCTTCATGGACCTGGAGTCGGTGGGCAACTGCTTCCCCGGGGCGACGGTCACCGAGGTCAACGACGACGGCTTCTCCGGCACGGTGAAGGTCAAGCTGGGCCCGATCGCGCTGCAGTATGCCGGGAGCGGCACCTTCATCGAGCGCGACGACGCCACCCACCGCGCGGTCATCGAGGCGAAGGGCAAGGACAAGCGCGGCAACGGCACTGCTGGTGCGACCGTGACCATCGCGCTCACACCCTCCGGTAACGGCACGCGGGTCGACGTGGCCACCGACCTGTCGATCACGGGCAAGCCGGCGCAGTTCGGCCGAGGCGTCATGCAGGACGTGTCCGACAAGCTGCTCGGACAGTTCGTGACGTGCATCGAGAACCGCTTCGCCGAGCCCGCCCCCGAGGCGGGTCCCGACGTGGAGGCACCGCCCGAGGCCGCGGCACCATCCGAGGTCGTGGCGGCGGCGGCCTCCGGTGCCGCCGCGTCCGGCGCAACGGCGACTCCCGCAGCGTCGGGCGCGCGACCCACCCCGGCAGCAGCCAGGCCGACCGTCGTGCCGAAACAGCAGGCTGTGGTCGAGGACTCCATCGATCTGGGTGCCACGGTCCTGCCCGTGCTGCTGCGCAGCTATGCCCCGTATGCCGTGGCGGGTTTGCTGGGCGCCCTGATCGGCTTCCTGCTCGGCAGGCGCCGCGCCTAGACCCTGACGACGAGCCCGCGCCGCGTGGATGGTGGATCCACTCGGCGCGGGCTCCTCGTTGCGGGGTTCCGGGCGCCCGGGCGACCTTCACAGGATCTCCAGACGGCGCACCCACGCCCCCCTGACGGTCCCTCCTACGCTCGGTCCATGACCAAGGACACCAGCACCACGACAGCGATGATCCTCGTCGTCGAGGACGACCCGACGATCAACAGCGCGGTGACCGACCGGCTCCGCGCCGAGGGTTTCGGCGTCGTCCAGGCCCACGACGGCCCCGGCGCGGTGACGGCATTCGCACAGCACCGCCCCGACCTCGTGGTGCTCGACGTCATGTTGCCGGGGTTCGACGGGCTGGAGGTGTGCCGCCGCATCCAGGCCGATCGACCCGTTCCGGTGCTCATGCTCACGGCCCGTGCGGACGAGACCGACCTGCTGGTCGGGCTCGGGGTGGGAGCCGACGACTACGTCGTCAAGCCCTTCTCGATGCGCGAGGTGGTGGCTCGGGTGCGTGCCCTCTTGCGCCGGGTCGAGCGGGCCGAGGCTCTCGCAGCGGGTGTGGACGGGCGCGTCGACGTGGCCGGTCTGGTCCTCGACGCCTCGACGCGCCGGGTGAGCCTGGACGGGCGCGAGGTGCACCTGACCCCGCTGGAGTTCGATCTGCTGTGCGCACTCGCCGCCCAGCCCGGGGTGGTGCGCACCCGTGAAGTGCTGATGAGTGAGGTGTGGGGGTGGGCGGATGCGTCGGGCACCCGCACGCTCGACAGCCACGTGAAGGCGCTGCGCGCCAAGATCGGCCCGGAACGGGTGCGCACCGTTCACGGAATCGGTTACGCGCTGGAAGCGCCGCGATGATCTCCGAGCGGCCGCTCGACCCTGTCTCCTCCATCAAGGTCAAGCTGGGTGTGCTCGTCGCGGTGAGCGTCGTCGTCGCCGTGCTCGTCGACCAGATCGGTGACGCCGCCGGTGTGCCGCTCTGGATGAGCATCCCGGTCACCGTCGCGGCCGCGCTTGCCGCCACCCAGTGGCTGGCACGGGGGATGACCTCGCCGCTGCGGCAGATGACGTCGGCAGTGCGCGCCATGGCGGGCGGCGACTACGGCCAGCGCGTCACGGCAACGTCCTCGGACGAGGTGGGGGTGCTGGCCGAAGCGTTCAACGCGATGTCCGCCGACCTCGCGTCGGCCGACCTCCAGCGCCGCGAGCTGGTGGCCACGGTCTCGCACGAGCTGCGCACCCCACTCACCGCGCAACGCGCCCTGCTCGAGAACCTCGTCGACGGCGTCGTGCAACCCGACGATGACGCCCTGGGCAAGGCGCTGCACCAGGCCGAGCGGTTGAGCGAGCTCGTCGCGGACCTGTTGGACCTCTCGCGGATCGACGCCGGGGCAGTGCCGCTTCGGCTGGCTCCGGTTCGGGTGGAGGACCTGCTCCTCCGGGCCGTTGACGAGACGTCCGTCGACGGCCGCCCGGTCCGGGTCCGGCACACCGTGCACCCCGCCGATCTCACGGTCATCGCCGACCCGGCTCGGATGGCTCAGCTCCTGGCGAACCTCGTGGACAACGCCATCCGCCACACCCCACCCCACGGGGAGGTCCGGATCGGGGCGTGCGTGCAGGACGAGCACTCCTGGCTCATCGAGGTGAGTGACGACGGGCCCGGCATCCCGGCCGACCGAGCGGCTCGGGTGTTCGAGCGCTTCGGCTCCGGTGCCGCGACCGGTGGCGGCACCGGCCTCGGCCTCGCCATCGCTCGATGGGTCACCGAGCTCCACGGCGGCACCGTCGCCGTGGTGCCGACCCCTCCGGGCCAGATCGGTGCGCTCCTTCGAGTGCAGCTGCCGCGTACCCCGCGACCTTCCACCCCGACCCAGGAGACCCCCATGCCAGTGACCCCGACGACATCGACGCCCACCCCCGTGGCGCCAGCACACCCGACCCACCCTGCCGGTGCCACGGGCCAGCCCGAAGGCGGCGGCCCGGCATCCCCGACAGGACCACCGGCGGGGCTGGGCACGCTCTGGCCTGAGGAAGACCGTCGGCCGCGTCCTGGGGTGGTTCTCGCAGCGCTGGGAGTCGGCACCCTCGCCGCCCTCACGTGGCCCTATCGGGGCATCGGGCTGGCCACCGCCATGGTGCTGCTGCTCACCGGCGCGCTGATGTGGGTGGTGGCGCGCAACCGGACCC
>JBDSNZ010000172.1:0-8700 GCA_039915055.1 Ornithinibacter sp. | reverse complement strand
TGCTCGCCGAGTTCGACCGGATCAGCGAGCGAGGGGGAGTGCTCGGGGCGATGGAGACGGGCTACCAGCGCGGCAAGATCCAGGACGAGTCGATGCTCTACGAGCACCGCAAGCACGACGGGTCGCTGCCGATCGTCGGGGTCAACACCTTCCGCAACCCGCACCCGGAGAGCGAGAACCGCGAGGTCGTGCTGGCCCGCGGCTCCGAGACGGAGAAGGCGAGCCAGCTCGAGCGGGTCACCTCCTTCAGGGAGACCCACCGCGAGGAGGCCGAGCAGGCGCTCGCTCGCCTCAAGGAGGTGGCGTCGAGCGGTGAGAACGTGTTCTCCGTGCTCATGGATGCCGCGCGGGTGTGCTCCCTCCAGCAGGTCACCGAGGCCTTCTTCGAGGTGGGTGGGCAGTACCGCCGCAACGTGTGACCTTCGCGGACCGTGCTCCTCGCAGCACCGGTGGACGTCGCTGAGTCGGAACCCGCGGGCGCTGTGAGGCTGGTGGCAGGATGGCGGGATGCTGCTCACCGACACCACTGCCATCGTCACCGGGGGAGCCTCGGGCCTGGGAGCCGCCACCGCGGCGGCCCTCGCCGGCGCGGGCGCCCGCGTCCTCGCCCTCGACCTGTCCGCGTCCTGCGAGGTGGCGCAGGCGGTCGACGGGGTGGAGTGCGTCACGACCGATGTCACGGACGAGGAGCAGGTGCGCGCCGCTGTGGCCCGCGCCGCCGACGACCCGACGAGGCCGCTGCGCACGGTCGTGAACTGCGCCGGCATCGGGCCCTCCACCCGCATCCTGGGGCGCAAGGGCGTCCATGACCTCGCGCTCTACCGCAAGGTCATCGAGATCAACCTCATCGGCTCGTTCACCGTGCTTGCACTGGCCTCTGAGGTGATCGCGCAGACCGAGGCCGACGAGCACGGCCAACGCGGGGTCATCGTCAACACCGCCAGCATCGCGGCGTTCGACGGCCAGGTCGGCCAAGCGGCATACAGCTCGTCCAAGGGCGGCATCGTCGGGCTCACCCTGCCAGCCGCTCGCGACCTCGCGCAGCACGGCATCCGGGTGATGACGATCGCACCTGGCATCGTGGAGACGCCGATGCTGGCCACGGTGTCCGAGGAGTTCCGGGCCACGCTCGCCGCTGGGGTGCCCTTCCCGCAGCGGCTCGCGCGCCCCGAGGAGTTCGCCGACCTCGTGCTCGCGATCGTCGACCACGACTACCTCAACGGCGAGACGATCCGGATGGACGGCGCTCTGCGGATGGCGCCCCGCTGACCGCCACCGGCCCCTGCATCGACCCCTCCAGCGGCATGCCGCGCCATCTCACCGACGACCTCGGGCACCCGGTGGAGGTCGTGCCCGAGGTGCGGCGCGTGGTCTCGCTCGTGCCCTCGCTCACCGAGGCGATCGCGGCGAGCTGCCCCGGGGTGCTCGTGGGCGCCACCGACTGGTGCACCCACCCCGCGGACCTCGAGGCCAGCGGCGTGGCCCGGGTGCGCGGCACGAAGAACCCCGACCTGCGCGCCATCGAGGCGCTGCGCCCGGACGTCGTCGTGGCCAACAAGGAGGAGAACCGAGAGCTCGACGTGCGCCGGCTGAGGGAGCGAGGAGTCGCGGTGTGGGTCACCGACATCGAGACGGTGCCCGGTGCGGTGGCCTCCATGCGGCGACTGTTGCGCGAGGTGCTGGGGCTGGCTGCCGATCCGGGGTGGCTGATCGAGGCGGATGCCGCGTGGTCAGGGCCCGTTCCCGAGCCCTCGCAGCGCGCCGTGGTGCCGATCTGGCGTGACCCGTGGATGGTGGTGGGCCGCCGGACGTTCACGGCCGACCTGCTCGCTCGCAGTGGCATCGAGGTCGTGACGGGCGGGGTGGCCGGGCGCTATCCCGCGGTGGGTCTCGACGTGCTGGACGACCCCTCGGCGGCGGACGTCGTACTCCTCCCCGATGAGCCGTACGTGTTCACCGACGACGACGGGCCGGAGGCTTTCGGCTCGGTGCCGACGCGGCTCGTGTCGGGCCGGCTGCTCACCTGGTACGGACCCTCCCTCACGGCCGCCCGGATTTCGCTGGACCGATCCTGAGCGTGTAACGTCTCCGTCGCGCACGGGCGGTTCTTCGCGAGTCGGCCGCGCCCCCTTAGCTCAGTCGGTAGAGCGTTTCCATGGTAAGGAAAAGGTCGTCGGTTCGATTCCGACAGGGGGCTCTGCTCCGGCTGATCCGGCTCCAGAGGATCGACCGAGGCCCCTAGGCGGGGTAGCTCAGCTGGTTAGAGCGCACGACTCATAATCGTGAGGTCGCGGGATCGAGCCCCGCTCCCGCTACCGAGACCGCGATTTCTGGGAATGCCAGTGTTCGCGTAGTCTGTTGTGCTGGTGTCGCGCGTTCTTCGCGTCCAGCGCGACGCCCCGATGTCATTACTTTCTTGAGAGCAGGTTGCCCCCATGGCCAAGGCCACCGACGTCCGCCCAAAGATCACGATGGCGTGCACGGAGTGCAAGGAGCGCAACTACATCACCAAGAAGAACCGTCGTAACGACCCCGACCGGCTCGACCTGGCGAAGTTCTGCCCCCGCTGCAAGAAGCACACCACGCACCGCGAGACCCGCTGACGCGGGTCGCTTCGCGAGAGGCCGCCGCACACCATGTGGTGTCGGCGGCCTCTCGCTGTGCCGGGCCCCTAGAGTGGCGCCATGGCCGTGAACACTGACTTCGTCGGGCGCACCTATCCTCCGAGTGGACCGTATGCCGTCGACGCTGCCCTCGTGGCGGCCTTCGCCGCCGCCGTGGGCGCCACCGACCTCGTGCACACCGACGGGGACGCCGCTCGGGCGGCGGGTTACGCCGACGTCATCGCGCCCCCGACGATGGCGGTGCGCTTTGCCCAGATGGCCGACCGCGCCTATGTCACCGACCCTGATGCCGGTATCGACTACAGCCGGGTGGTGCATGGCGAGCAGCGGTTCGTCCACCACCGGCCGATCACGGCGGGGGACGAGGTGGTCGGCACCCTCACCGTCGACCAGGCGCGCTCGGCGGGTGGACACGCGATGGTCACCACGCGCACAGAACTCGCGACCACGGCAGGCGAGGCACTCACGACCTGCGTCTCGACCATCGTCGTGAGGGGTGGTGGAGCATGAGCACGTCGATCCGAGCGATCTCCGACGTGTCGGTGGGGGAGAGCATCGGTCCGGTGGTCGTGCCCGTCACGCGCGAGGCGCTGCGCGCCTACGCGAACGCCTCCGGTGACCAGAACCCGATCCACCAGGACGAGGAGTTCGCTCGCTCGGTGGGGCTGCCCGACGTCATCGCACACGGGATGTGGACGATGGGCGCCGCGGGCACCGTCGTCGCCGACTGGGCTGGGGACGCCGGTCGGGTCGTGCAGTTCGGCACCCGGTTCACCCAGCCGGTCGTGGTCCCCATCTCCGGAAACGAGATCGTCGTCGAGGGCGTGGTGAAGTCCCTCGACGCCGAGGGCTCGCTCGCCACCGTCGAGCTCACGACGACCTGCGACGGGGTGAAGGTGCTCGGTCGCTGCGTGGCAGTCGTCCGGCTCGACTGATGCGCGAGCTCGTCGACGAGCCGATCGCTGCGCACACCACCATGCGCGTCGGTGGCCCGGCCTCGCGGATGGTCGTCGTCGAGACCCCCGACGAGCTCGTCGACGCGGTGCGAGAGGTCGACGACGCTGACGAACCGCTGCTGCTGCTGGCCGGTGGGTCCAACCTCGTCGTGGCCGAGGAGGGATTCGCGGGAACGGTCATCAAGGTCGCCACCCGGGGGGTGAGCGTCGAGTCCGAGGACTCGTGCGGGGGGGCGAACGTCACCGTCGCCGCGGGGGAGCCCTGGGATGACCTCGTGTCCCTGGCTGTGGAGGAGGGGTGGACCGGGGTGGAGGCGCTCTCCGGCATCCCCGGGTCGACGGGGGCCACCCCCGTGCAGAACGTGGGTGCCTATGGCCAGGACGTGGCTCAGACGATCGCGCGGGTGCGGGTCTGGGATCGGCTCGAGGAGAAGGTGCGCACGTTGTCCTCCCCCGAGTGCCGGTTCACCTACCGTCACTCGCTGTTCAAGGGCACCGACCGCTATGTCGTCATCGACGTGATGTTCCAGCTCGTCCTCGGCTCGCTCTCACGGCCGGTGGCGTATGCGGACCTCGCCACCCAGCTGGGGGTCGAGGTGGGAGCACGGGTGCCATTGGCCGACACGCGAGAGGCCGTGATCGCCCAGCGGCGCCGGCGCGGCATGGTGCTCGACGACGCTGACCACGACACCTGGAGCTGTGGGTCCTTCTTCACCAACCCGATCCTGACCAGCCAGGATTTCGAGGACCTGGAGCAACGAGTCGCCGACCGGCTCGGGACGGATGCCCCGGCGCCTCCGCGATTTCCGGCCGCGGAGGGCAGCGTCAAGACCAGCGCCGCGTGGCTCATCGAGCACGCCGGCTTCGGCAAGGGGTTCGGCGACCCCGGCCCGGCGACGCTGTCGACCAAGCACACCCTGGCGGTGACCAACCGTGGTGCTGCCACGGCATCCGATGTCATTGGCCTGGCCCGCACGGTCCGCGATGGGGTGCATGCTGCGTTCGGCGTGACCCTCGTGAACGAGCCGGTGTTGGTGGGGAACGAGCTGTGATCCTCGGCCCGAACCCTCTGGCGCCCACTGACCTCAGGCACCCTCCCGACGCTGGGTGAACTGCGGGGCATACCAGTTGGGAGCCACCGAGCTGGCGCGCGTCGACTCCGCGTACCACCACCACGGGGGCGCCGACGAGGTCTGCTGGACGACGTGATGAGCGGGGAACCTCCTGGCCCTGCCACGGACTCGGGCGACGAGCTCGCTCCTGGGCCAGTAGGCAGGGTGCACCGGTTCCGGTGCTGTCTCGGGCCCCACGACATGGGGTGCTGGCTGGCCGATCGGGCGCGCCAGCACCGGTTCTGGAGACTGCGGCCGGTGGCACAGGCAGAGCACGAAGTCGGTGCCCTCGAGCGCTGCGACCACGTCTCCGAGCTTCAGGCCGATGGCCGCGCTTTCGAGCCTGATCACCGACGAGAGAGTGAGGCCGCGCACTGCGGCATACGCGCGCTGGCTGAGCCCGCGCTTGTGACGGTCGGCGCGCAACGCCAATCCGATCTCCGTGCCCAGGTCCAGCGCATCCCTGGCCGCCAACAGCTCACTGGCGAAGGTCGGCCATGACGGTGGTTGTGGTTGCATCCGGCCAGCCTCGCCGCGGGTCGGTGGGTGTGGGAAGGACGGGATCGTTCGCTGTGGACAAGTGGGGCCACGGGGTGTGCCTGTGCACGAGCGGTCAGGCGCCGCCGGGGTGGCTCTCGACGCAGGGCCCGGGTGCCGGCACCCACTCACG
Organism: Ornithinibacter sp.; assembly: GCA_039915055.1. Classification (GTDB taxonomy): domain Bacteria; phylum Actinomycetota; class Actinomycetes; order Actinomycetales; family Dermatophilaceae; genus Fodinibacter. The sequence continues at coordinate 3,338 of JBDSNZ010000172.1, read as the reverse complement.
CGGGATCACGGATGCCTCCTCCCAGGGCGCAACTTTCGAATGTGCTCGCCTGCAGGGTGCCTGGCCAGCGATGCCTCCCTGGGGCGAGCATCTCTGAAAGTTGCTCCTTGGAGGGGTGCAACCATGAGTGGCGGTGAGGATCATGCGGAGGTCGGGCGAGCATCCAGCCACGCGCTGATGTCACGCTCGGCGGCCTGACGCAGGGACGGCGGGGCAGCGCTCGCTGCCAGTGATGAGCGCGCCAGCGCTGCGAGTGCCTCGTCACCCAGGCCGTGGTCGGTGCGAGCCGAGGAATACTGGTCGACGAGCCGGGAGCCGAAGATCAGCGGGTCGTCAGCACCGAGCGCAACCCTCGCCCCGGCATCCAGCAGGAGGGCCAGCGGCACCGCATCGGCTGACTCGAACACCCCGAGTGCCACGTTCGAGGCCGGGCACACCTCAAGGGCGACCCCCGCGGTCACCACGCGGTCCAGCACCCGTGGGTCCTCCACGGACCGCACGCCGTGACCCAGCCTGTCGGGCTCGGTGGCGTCGAGGGTCTGGGTGACCGCGTCCGCTCCCAAGAGCTCCCCGGCATGGGGGACAAGCAGCAGCCCAGCGCTGCGCGCGATCCTGAACGCCGGAGCGAACTCAGCGGTGTCGCCGCGACGCTCATCGTTCGACAGTCCGAAACCGACCACCGATCCCGCCCCCGACCCGGCATACCGGGCCGCCAGCCGCGCCAGCGTTCGTGCCTCGAGCGGGTGTCGCATCCGACTCGCAGCGACGACAACCCCCACCTGCGCCGCGCCCGCTTCCCGCGAGACCGCGCTCGCCTCGTCCAGCACGATCTCCAGCGCCGGGGTGATGCCCCCCACGAACGGGGCGTAGGACGTCGGGTCGATCTGGATCTCGAGCCAGCGTGAGCCCTCCGCCCCGTCATCGCGCGCAGCCTCCCGCACGATCCTTCGCATGTCCGCCTCACCCCGCACGCAGGCCCGAGCCGCGTCGTAGAGCCGCTGAAAGCGGAACCACCCCCGGGCATCCCCGGTGTCGAACTGGGACGGGGCGTCTTCCACCAGCGCCGAAGGCAGCCGGATGCCGTGCTGACCAGCGAGCTCACGAACCGTCTCCGGTCGCATCGAGCCGGTGAAGTGCAGGTGCAGGTGCGCCTTGGGGAGTGCGGCGAGCGAGCGTGGCCCGTGGGGCGTCGGGGCCGGGTCCGTCACTCGCCGTCGGGCGACTCGTCGATGACGTGCACCGCAGCCTCCTCGGCCGACGCGGCAGCGCCGTCGATGCCGACGTCCTGACCGATCAGGTCCGCTTCGGTGTCCTCGCCCAGTCCCTCGTCCGGGGACACGAGCCGTCCGGCCCGCCGGTTGCCCACCTCACCATCGCCCAGCCAGTCGTCCTCGGCGTCGATGGCATCGGGGTCGTCCCCGCCGATCTGGTCCACGTCCATCCCGGACTCGTTGTCGGGTGCGCCATAGGCGGAGTCGGGATCGGGAACCTCCTGGAGGATCCGCTCGTCGATGCTCTCCTCACGGCCCTGCTCCTCGGCCGTCACACCGTGAGCGCGGGAGCCACGGTCACTGTCGGGCGGGGAGAAGCCGCGGTCCAGGACGTCCTCGACGTCATCCTGGTCGAGGGTGTCCTCCGGCTGGAGCTGGTCCTCGGCGTCGATGCTGTAGTCGCCCAGGTCGTCACTGATGTTCTCGCGTTGATCGGACATGACGTCACACTACTTCTGCACGAGGTGCTCGGCGCTCGCCAGGGCCACACACGTGGCGACTCCGGCCATCGCCGTCTCGACCTCCGCAAGCGGGGGCAGCGAGGGAGCCAGCCGGATGTTGCGGTCCCGCGGGTCCTCCCCGTGCGGGAAGGACGCCCCGGCGGGCGTCAGCGCGATCCCGGCCTCCTTGGCGAGTGCGACGACGCGCGAGGCGCACCCGTCCAGCACATCGAGGGAGACGAAGTAGCCACCACGCGGTTCTGTCCACTCAGCCACCTCGAGGCCACCCAGTGCCGCCGTCAGAGCCTGGTCCACGGCGGCGAACTTCGGTGCCAGGATCGCGCGGTGCGCGTCCATGTGCTCGCGCACGCCCTGCGCCGAGCCGAAGAACTGCGCATGCCTGAGCTGGTTGACCTTGTCGGGTCCGATCGAGGCGAACTGATGGTGGCCCAGGTACCACTCGATGGTCTCGCGCGAGCCGGCGAGGAAGGCGACGCCGGCACCGGCGTAGGTGATCTTGCTCGTCGAGGCGAACACCACCGGACGGTGCGGGTGACCCGCGGCCGAGGCGAGGGAGAGCACGTCCGCCGACTTGGTCTCCTCCGGGGTGAGGTGGTGCACGGCGTAGGCGTTGTCCCAGAAGATCCGGAAGTCCGGCGCGGCGGTCGGCATGGAGGTGAGCGCCGCCGCCACCTCCTGGGTCACGACCGAGCCGGTCGGGTTGGCGTAGGTCGGCACGATCCACATGCCCTTGACGCTGGGGTCCTCGCGGACCAGGGCGGCGACCGCCTCGACATCGGGACCGTCGGGGGTCATCGGCACGGTGACCATCTCGATGCCGTAGGAGGCGAGGAGGCCGAAGTGACGGTCGTAACCGGGCACCGGGCAGACGAAGGTGACCTTCTCCTCCTGGCTCCACGGTCGCGGTGAGCCCACTCCGCCATGGAGCAGGTGATAGACGAGCACGTCGTGCATCATCGTCAGGCTCGCGTTTCCGCCGGCCACGACCTGGTCCACGTCGACGCCGAGCAGCTCCGCGAAGATCTCGCGCAGCTCGGGTAGTCCGCTGAGCCCGCCGTAGTTGCGCACGTCCACACCCTGGGCGTCGGTCGTGCCGCTCGGCAGCCTCAGCAGCGCGTCGGAGAGGTCGAGCTGGTCGGTGCTCGGTTTGCCGCGGGTGAGGTCCAGCCCGAGTCCTTGCGCCTGCAGCTGCGCGTATGCCGTGCGCTGCTCCCGCAGGAACGTCTCGAGATCGTCGGGGGAGCGCTGGGAGAGCGGGGTACGGTCAGGGGCGGCGGATGTCATCGAGCTCACCAGCCCATGGTCGCAGAGGAGTCGCTGCGAGGGGTGGCCGGATCGAGCAGTGGTCAGCGCCTCGGCGCTCGCCGGTTCGCGCCGGGAGTGACCGGTCACGTATGCTTCATCTCCGGTGTGACCACCATCCTTCGGCGTGCCCGCAGGAGCGTGATCGTTCCGAACGGATGACCCTCCCGATCGGGTCCTCCGTAGGGCAGTGGCTCAATTGGTAGAGCACCGGTCTCCAAAACCGGCGGTTGGGGGTTCGAGTCCCTCCTGCCCTGCGTCGCACGTGTGGTTCGTCCACGACTGCGGCCCGCGACACGTTCCG
>JBDSNZ010000154.1:0-18383 GCA_039915055.1 Ornithinibacter sp. | reverse complement strand
CGGCAGACGGCCCGCTCAAGGGTTTCCTGAAGTACACCGAGGACCCGATCGTGTCCTCCGACATCGTCACCGACCCGCACTCGTGCATCTTCGACTCCGGCCTCACCAAGGTCATCGGCAACCAGGTGAAGGTCGTCGGCTGGTACGACAACGAGTGGGGTTACTCCAACCGCCTGGTCGACCTCGTCGCCCTCGTCGGCAAAAGCCTCTGAGCGATCGGACCTGACGTCGACCATGGGTGACCTCACCTCGCTGGGGGACCTGCGCGGCACGCGCGTGCTCGTCCGCTCCGACCTCAACGTGCCGCTCGACGGCACCACGATCACGGACGACGGGCGGATCCGCGCCTCTGTCCCGACGATCTCCGAGCTCGCCGAGGCGGGCGCACGCGTCATCGTGTGCGCCCACCTCGGTCGGCCGAAGGGGGCTCCCGAGGAGAAGTACTCGTTGGCGCCGGTCGTTTCGCGGCTGGCGGAGCTCCTCGGCCGCCCGGTCGTCTTCGCCACCGACACGGTGGGGGAGAGCGCCGCGGCCGCGGTCGCGGCGATGTCCGACGGCGACGTCGTGCTGCTGGAGAACCTCCGGTTCAACCCGGGGGAGACCGCGAAGAGCGATGCCGACCGGGCGGAGTTCGCCGACGCCCTCGCAGGCCTGGCACAGGCCTACGTCTCCGACGGCTTCGGCGTCGTCCACCGCAAGCAAGCCTCGGTCTACGACGTCGCGACCCGGTTGCCCTCGGCGATGGGCGCGCTGGTCGCCGCGGAGGTCGACGTGCTGCGCCGACTGACGCAGGACCCGCAGCGTCCGTATGCCGTGGTGCTGGGTGGCGCGAAGGTTGCCGACAAGCTCGCGGTCATCGACAACCTCATGGGCACGGCCGACCGCATCCTCATCGGTGGCGGGATGGTCTTCACCTTCCTCGCCGCCCAGGGCCTGGAGATCGGCAAGAGCCTCTTCGACGCAGACAGCGTGGAGGCGTGCCGGGGCTACCTCGCTCGCGCCGAGTCCAGTGGGGTGGAGATCGTGCTCCCCATCGACATCGTGTGTGGGGCGGAGTTCTCGGCCGACACCGACGTCGTCACCGTCGCGGCGGACTCGATCCCCGCCGACATGATCGGGCTCGACATCGGTCCCCGGTCGGCCGAGCTGTACGCCGGGAAGCTCGCGGACACCCGCACCGTGTTCTGGAACGGGCCGATGGGGGCATTCGAGATGGAGCCCTTCGCCGCCGGCACCAAGGCGGTCGCCCAGGCACTCGCGGACGTCACGGCATCCGGCGGGCTGACCGTGGTGGGCGGCGGGGACTCCGCGGCAGCAGTGCGCCAGCTCGGCTTCACCGACGACCGGTTCGGACACATCTCCACCGGCGGCGGCGCATCACTGGAATACCTCGAGGGCAAGGAGCTCCCGGGCATCGCCATCCTCACGAAGGAGCACTGACCCATGGTCACCAGCCGCACCCCCCTCATGGCGGGGAACTGGAAGATGAACCTGGACCACCTCCAGGGCACCCACCTCGTGCAGAAGCTCGACTGGACCCTCAAGGACGGCCGGCACGACTTCGGCGCCGTCGAGGTCGTCGTCCTGCCTCCGTTCACCGACATCCGCAGCGTGCAGACCCTGATCGACGGGGACCGCCTCGAGCTCAAGCACGGGGCCCAGGACCTGTCCCCGTACGACTCCGGCGCCTACACCGGGGACATCAGTGGCGCCTTCCTCGCGAAGCTCGGCTGCAGCTATGTCGCCGTCGGGCACAGCGAACGCCGGGAGGGTCACGACGAGACCGACGAGGTCGTCGGGGCCAAGGTGCGGGCCGCGTTCCGTCACGGGATCACCCCGATCTTCTGCTGCGGGGAGGGGCTCGAGGTGCGCCAGTCCGGCGCCCACGTGGCCCACGTCGTGGCTCAGGTCCGGGCCGCGCTCGAGGGCCTCCCGGAGGAACACGCGAAGACGGTCGTCGTCGCGTACGAGCCGATCTGGGCCATCGGCACGGGCGAGGTCGCCACCCCGGAGGATGCCCAGGAGGTGTGCGCCGCCATCCGGGGCACCTTGGCAGACCTCTTCGGTGCCGACATCGCCGACGGCATCCGGGTGCTCTACGGAGGTTCGGTCAAGTCCGGCAACGTCGCCGCCATCATGGGCAAGGACGACGTCGACGGCGCCCTCGTGGGTGGGGCGTCCCTGGATGCAGCGGAGTTCGCGGCGATCTGTCGGTTCCGCGACCACCTCGCGACGGCCTGAGCGCGGCGCCCGCCACGAGCGGGTATCCTGTAGCGGTTGTCCCCCCGACCCCACACGAAGGGTTCTCCGTGGAAGCGGTACGTATCGGCCTCCAGGTCCTCCTGGTCCTCGGCGGCTTGTTCCTCACGTTCCTCATCCTGCTCCACAAGGGCAAGGGAGGCGGCCTCTCCGACATGTTCGGGGGCGGCATGTCGAGCTCGCTGGGTGGCTCGTCGGTGGCGGAGAAGAACCTCGACCGCATCACGGTCGCGGTGGCAGTGGTCTGGTTCACGTGTGTCGTCGGAATCGGCGTCCTCGAGCGCTTCGCCTGAGTCGGAGGAGATCAGCACATGGCAGGTGGAAACGCGATCCGTGGGTCGCGCGTGGGTGCCGGACCGATGGGTGAGACCGAGCGCGGCGAGGTCGCCCCTCGGGTGCATGTCCCGTTCTGGTGCGCCAACGGTCACGAGACCCGTCCCAGCTTCTCCCAGGAGGCGGGTCTGGCGATCCCCGAGCAGTGGGACTGCCCGCGCTGCGGCTACCCCGCCGGACAGGACCGGGACAACCCGCCCGCCCGGACCAAGGTCGAGCCCTACAAGACCCACCTCGCCTACGTCAAGGAGCGTCGCTCCGACGTCGACGGCGAGGCCATCCTCGACGAGGCGCTGCAGACGCTGCGCGACCGCGGCCTGATCCAGTAGGTCCCGTGGGTGGAGGTGGTCCGTCGAGCTAGGCGCGACCGGCCCGGGTGAGGTGCTCCGCCACGCCGGTCAGCCATCCCGACTCCCGTGCCATCCAGCGCACGGCAACCAGGGTGCGGGTCACCACCGGCGCACCTCTTCTCGGTGGCGCCACCGCGAGGTCGGTGCCGAACGGGTCGCTGCTCATCACCCAGCGGTAGCCACCGTGCTCGACGAGGTGGTCGCCCAGGGCGACTGCCACCACCTCGACCGCATCGCCGGAGCCGTGGTCCTCGGCGCGGGCGAGGGCTCGCTCGTATGCCGTGGCGATGCTGGCGAGGTCTGCCGGGTCGATGGCGTGCTCGGGGAAGTGGGCGCGGGCCGCGTCGAGCTCACCCCGCTCGGCCGGGGTGGGCGGCCGGGTGCCGACCTCCTCGAGCGGCTCACCGGAATCCGGAAGGGCTGGTGACTCTGCGGGATCGCCGTCCGGCACACCGCCGCGGCCCCGTCGTCGGTCGAACAACCCCATGGCGGACCTCAGCCCCGGTCCAGGTCGGTGGCTGCGTCCTCGTCGATGAGCCACACCGTGGCCCGGGCGCCGTGGACGTGAGCGGCGGGGGTGGTCTCGAACGGCGCACCGGTGACGCCTCGGCGCACTGCGTCGGCCTTGTCGGACCCGCTGACGAGGAACCACACCTGGCGGGAGCGCTCCAGGCACTCCCGGGTGAGGGACACCCGGTCCGGTGGCGGCTTGGGGGAGTCGTGCACGGCGACCGTGGGGACACCGGTGGTGCTTGCTGCGGGGTGGTGCGGGAAGAGCGAGGCGACGTGACCGTCGGGACCGACCCCGAGGACCATGACGTCGAACATCCCGCCGTCGAGATCGCGCAGCGCCCTGGCGTATTCAGCGGCGCTCTCCTCGGCGTCGGTCGTGGTGTCCGGGCCGGCCACCCGGTGCACCTTGGCCTGGTCGAGCCCGAGGCCGGCCAGTCCCGCGGCGTCGTTCTGGGTGTCGTTGCGGTCAGCGTCTCCTGCGGGAAGGTAGCGCTCGTCACCCCACCAGACGTGCACCGCCGACCAGTCGACCGCGGCACTCACCGGAGATCGCACGAGCGAGGAGATGACCGCCGAGCCCATCGACCCTCCCGTCATCGAGATGTGGGCGCTTCCCCGGGTCGACTGCGCGTCGAGGACCGCGAGCGCCAACCGCGCTGCCGCTGCGTCGGACAGCGACTGCCGGGTGGGGTGCACGACCACCGTGGACTCGTTCATGTGCTCTCCTCCTCGACCTCCGCCAGCCTCGTCGCGGCGGCCCTCTTGACGACACCGGGGTCGTCGGACTGTTCCGGCATCGGCATCTTCTCGACCATTGCGACGCTCGCGGTGGCACTCGCCGCGCGGCGCAACCTGCCTGAGGCGCGTTCGGCCTCGGTGACCGACGGCGCCAGGCCGGCGGACACCGCGGCGCTCGCGGAGAGCCGAGTGGTGCTCACCGCGGGAAGCCCGACGGTGAGGGCGTCGTGGTAGACCTCGTCGGGGTCGAGCCGGCGCAGCTCGTCGGCGAGGCACTCCGCGTCGCCGCGGTGGGGGAGGGCGATGGTGCGGTCGGGTTGGCCCGGCTGGACGAGGATCGCCGTGTTGCCGTCGTGCGGTCGCACCAGGTCGACCGTGCCGCTCGCTCGCTCCAGGCGGATCGAGATGATCCCCGTGCCGGTCCGGGACCGGGCCAGCGACACGGGGCACTTCAGCCGATCGGCGAGCCACCCCGCGAGGAGGTCACCGGAGGGGGAGTCCGGGGCAGCGACGACGGTCGCCGCGGTGACCTTCTCGAAAGGAGGCTGATCCATGGCTGCGGCAATCAGGCCGCGCCAGATCGTGATCCGGGCCCAGGCCAGGTCGGTGTCGCCGGCGGCATACGCCTCGGCCAGCTTGCGGAGCACGGTTCGGGGCGTGCCCGTCGAGCGGGCGGCATTGGTCACCCGACGCTGGGCCATCGCGCCGATCGGGTCTGCCCCCGGGTTCTTGGGCGCCTCGACGGGCCACCACGCCACGATGGGGGAGTCGGCGAGCAGGAGGGGCGTGACGACCGCCCGGCCCTGGGCGGCAAGGGGTCCGTAGAGCCGTAGGACCACGACCTCGGAGGCCCCGGCGTCCCCGCCGAGACGAATCTGTCCGTCGAGCCGCGCCGCTCCCCGTCGGTTGCTCGTGACGACGACGATGATGCGCGAGGGGTGCTGACGACTCGCGTCGTTCGCGGTCTCGATGGCCTCCTCCGCGTCGGACTCCTCGACCACCACGACGAGGGTCAGCACGCGCGAGAGGGCCATCGAGCCGGTGTTGGCCCGCAGGCTGACGAGCTTCTTGGAGACCGCTGCCGTGGTGGTGCTGGGCAGGTCGACGATCACGGGAGCCTCCACTCGCGGCCGTCACGGCGCATCATCTCGTCGGCGCCCGGTGGTCCCCAGCCCCCGGCGGTGTACTGCTCGGGGGCGCGACCGCGCCTGGCCCAGTGCCGCTCGATCGGGTCGAGGATCTGCCAGGACAGCTCGACCTCCTCGTGCCGGGGAAAGAGCGGCGGTTCGCCCAACAGCACGTCCAGGATGAGTCGCTCGTACGCCTCGGGCGAGGATTCGGTGAATGCGCGGCCGTAGCCGAAGTCCATCGTCACGTCGCGCACCTCCATCTGGGCTCCGGGCACCTTGGCGCCGAAGCGGAGGGTGACGCCCTCGTCGGGCTGCACCCGGATCACGATCGCGTTCTGGCCCAGCTCCTCAGTCGCGGTCTGGTTGAACGGCAGGTGCGGTGCCTGCTTGAAGACCACGGCGATCTCGGTGACCCGCTTGCCCAGGCGCTTGCCCGTGCGCAGGTAGAACGGGACCCCCGCCCACCGGCGGGTGTCGATGTCCAGGCGCACCGCGGCATACGTCTCGGTGCAGGAGTCGGTCGCGACCCCGTCCTCCTCCAGGTAGCCGACGACCTTCTCCCCGCCCTGCCACCCCTGTGCGTACTGCCCGCGGGCCGTGGCCGCACCGAGGTCGTCGGGTAGGCGTACCGCCGAGAGGACCTTCTCCTTCTCCAGCCGCAGGCCCTGGGCGTCGAAGGACACCGGCTCCTCCATGGCCGTGAGCGCGAGGAGCTGGAGGAGGTGGTTCTGGATGACGTCGCGGGCGGCCCCGATGCCGTCGTAGTAGCCGGCGCGACCGCCGATGCCGATGTCCTCGGCCATGGTGATCTGCACGTGGTCGACGTAGTTGGCGTTCCAGACCGGCTCGAACATCTGGTTGGCGAAGCGCAGCGCCAGGAGGTTCTGCACCGTCTCCTTGCCGAGGTAGTGGTCGATCCGGAAGACGCAGTCCGGGGGGAAGACGTTCTCGACGATGGCATTGAGCTCGCGCGCCGAGGCGAGGTCGTGCCCGAACGGCTTCTCGATCACCACCCGCCGCCAGGACCCGGCCTGGGGCGTCGACAGCCCCGACCGCTCGAGCTGCTGGCAGACAGTGGCGAAGAACGACGGCGGGATCGAGAGGTAGAACGCGTGGTTGCCGCCGGTGCCGCGCTGCTGGTCGAGCTCGCTGACCGTGGCCGCGAGGAGGTCGAAGGCGGTGTCGTCGTCGAACGTGCCGGGAACGAACCGAATTCCCTCCGCGAGGGCCCGCCAGACCTCTTCGCGGAACGGTGTGCGCGAGCGCGCCCGGACCGCCTCGTAGACGACCTTGCCGAAGTCCTGGTGCTCCCAGTCGCGCCTGGCGAACCCGATCAGGGAGAAGCCGGGGGGCAGAAGCCCGCGATTCGCGAGGTCGTAGATCGCGGGCATGAGCTTCTTGCTCGCGAGGTCGCCGGTGACTCCGAAGAGCACCAGCGAGCTGGGACCGGCGATCTTGGGCAGGCGCTTGTCGCGGGGGTCCCGCAGGGGGTTGACGCCGGGTGCGACCCTGGCTGGGGTCACTGGCCACCGCCTGCGAGCGCGGTCCGGACCGCGGCCAGCCCGGCGTCGTGCTGCGTGAGGTGCAGGCGGAGCACGGGGCGGTCGTGGTCGGCGAGCACGGCGGCATCGCCACCGGCCTGCGCCGCGATGAACTGCCCGAAGGTGAAGTCACGACCGGGCACGGCGAGGTCCTCGTGGGGGGCCGCGGTGATCTGCACGTAGACCCCGGTGCCCGGGCCACCCTTGTGGTACTGGCCCGTGGAGTGCAGGAACCGGGGACCCCAGCCGAACGTGGCAGGTCGCCCGGTGCGGTCGAACAGCTCGCGAGCGACGTGCTCGAGGTCTGCGTCGGCCTCTCGAGCGAGGTAGGCCATGACGGCGGTGTAGCCGTGCTCGCCGTCGAGCTGGGCCAACAGGGCTGCCACGGCTGCATCGAGGGAGGCTGCGTCGCCCAGCCAGTCGCCGCCGAGAGCGCGCACCTCCACCGAACCGTCGGTGAAGGCCGGCGCCGCACCGTCGTCGATGCCGGAGATCATCAGTTCGCGCGCCGCAGACTTCGCACTTTCCACGTCGGGTTGGTCGAAGGGATTGATCCCGAGGAGTCGGCCCGCAACTGCTGTCGCAGCCTCCCACAGCATGATCTGCGCGCCGAGCGGGCCGGCGACGACCACCGCGGAGGCACCCGTCCGGGCCTCGCCGTCGTCGTCGGTCGCCACCAGGTGGACGACCGTGGCGTCGTCGTAGGTGTGGGCGGGGGCGTCACCGATCGCGACGACCGGCAGGATGCCGGTGCCCTCCTTGCCGGTGGACTCGGCGATGAGCTGTTCGGCCCAGGCACCGAAACCGACGTTCTCGGTGCCTGCGTCGACGAGCACCAGCTTGTCGCGCAACGGGCTGGTGCCGGCCATGGCGGCCGCGAGGCGCAGGGCGGGGTTGGCCTCGTCGTCGGCGCCGAGCAGGTCGGCGACCGCTTCCGCGTCGTCGAGCAGGGCCTCCACGTCGACGCCGGCGAGTCCACTGGGGACCAGGCCGAAGGCCGTGAGGGCGCTGTAGCGACCACCGACGTCGGGGTCCGCCGCGACGACCCGGAAGCCGGCCGAGCGGGACGTCTGCTCGAGCGGGCTGCCCGGGTCGGTCACGATCACCATCCGCGTCGTGGGGTCGATGCCCGCGTCGCGGAAGGCCTGCTCGAAGGCACGGCGCTGGCTGTCGGTCTCGACGGTGGACCCGGACTTGCTCGACACGACGACGACCGAGCGCTGCAGGTCGGTCAGGGAGGCACGCACCACATCGGGGTCGGAGGAGTCCAGGACGACCAGGGGAACGCCGGCAGTGGCGCAGATGACCTCGGGGGCCAGGGAGGAGCCGCCCATGCCGCACAGGACGACCCGGTCGTAGCCGACCCCTGCCAGCTCGTCGCGGAGCGCGGCGATCTCCCCGATGAGGGGGCGGCTGGAGCGGGGGAGCCCGGTCCAGGACAGTCGCTTCCCTGCTTCGGCCTCGGCCGCTTCGCCCCACAGCGTGGGGTCCTGTGCGAAGAGCCGACTCGCCACCTGCTCGGCGACCAGGGTCGGCACGTGGGCGGCGATGGCGTCGGCGGCCGCACCGGTCGCGGCAACGTCCAGGGTGCTCATGCGGTGGCCTTCTCGATCTCGCTGCGCACCTGGTCGAGCAGCTCGCCCCAGGACTTCTCGAACTTCGCGACGCCTTCCTCCTCCAGCTTCGCAACCACCTCGGCATAGGAGATTCCCAGGCGCTCAAGGGTGTCGAGCACCTCGCTCGACTCGGCGTAGTTCCCCGTCACCGTGTCGCCCGTGATCTCCCCGTGGTCAGCCGTCGCCTCCAGGGTCTTCTCGGGCATGGTGTTGACGGTGTCGGGTGCGACGAGCTCGGTGACGTACATCGTGTCGGGGTAGCTCGGGTCCTTCACGCCGGTCGAGGCCCACAACGGCCGTTGGGTGTGGGCCCCGTCCTCAGCAAGGGTCTGCCAGCGGGGGGTCCCGAAGACCTCCTCGAAGGCCTGGTAGGCCAGCCGGGCATTGGCGATCCCAGCCCTGCCGCGAACAGCGGCCGCCTCCTCGCTGCCGATCGCGTCGAGGCGGCCGTCGACCTCGGTGTCGACGCGGGACACGAAGAACGACGCGACGGAGCGGATCTGTGAGAGATCCTTGCCGTGCTCCCGGGCCTGCTCGAGGCCGGTGAGGAACGCGTTCATCACCGCCCGATAGCGATCCAGGGAGAAGATCAGCGTGACGTTGACCGAGATGCCCTCGGCCAACATCCGGGTGATCGCCGGAAGGCCGGCGAGGGTGGCCGGGATCTTGATGAACACGTTGGGTCGGTCGACCTCGGCGGCGAGCGCGCGAGCCTCCTGCACCGTCGCCTCAGTGTCGTGGGCCGATCCGGGGTCGACCTCGATGGAGACCCGACCATCGAGCCCGCCTGTCGCCTCGAACACCGGCAGGAACACGTCGCAGGCCTGCTGGACGTCATGGGTCGTCAGTGCGAAGACGGCTTCCTCCGCGCTCTTCCCGGCCGCTGCCAGCTCGGCGATCTGCGCGCTGTAGGCGTCGCCGTCGGCGAGCGCAGCCTGGAAGATCGAGGGGTTGGTCGTCACTCCCACGACCCCCCGCTCGTCGATGAGCTGCTGGAGGTCGCCGGTGGTGAGCCGCTCCCGGGAGAGATCGTCGAGCCAGATCGACACCCCTTCGTCGGCGAGCTGCTTCAGGGCGTTGTTGTCTGTCATCGTCATCGCTTCCCAGCCGAGGCCGCGCTCTTGCGGGTCGGCTTGTTCTTCGTCGGGACGTCGGTGCCGGCGGCCGTGCGGGCCCTCGGCGCTGTGTCGGTGACCGCTGGGACCTGTCCGGCCCGGCGCGCTGCCGACAGCGAGTCCTTCGCTGCCTTGACGACGGCCGCGGGCGTGAACCCGAACTCGCGGAACAGGGTCTTGGCGTCTGCCGAGGCCCCGAAGTGCTCGATGCTCACGCAGCGACCGGAGTCACCGACGATGTCGTGCCACCCCATGGCGACACCCGCTTCCACACTGACGCGGGCCCGCACCGAGGGCGGCAGAACCTTGCTCTGGTAGGAGCGCGTCTGCTCCTCGAACCATTCCCGGCAGGGCATGGAGACCACTCGGGTGGCGATGCCGGACTTCTCGAGCCGGGAGCGAGCCTCCAGAGCGAGCGAGACCTCGGACCCCGTGGCGACCAGGATGACGTCCGGATCGCTCGACCCGTCGCCACCGTCGATGAGCACGTACGCCCCCTTGGTCACCCCAGCAGCCTTCGCATGCTGCGTGCGGTCGATGATCGGGAGGTTCTGGCGGGAGAGCGCGAGGCCGGCGGGACGTGCTCGGCGCAGGATCTCGCCCCAGGCGACCGAGGTCTCGTTGGCGTCGGCGGGACGCACCACGGCAAGTCCCGGCATCGCGCGCAAGGCTGCGAGGTGCTCGATGGGCTGGTGGGTGGGGCCGTCCTCGCCCAGACCGATCGAGTCGTGGGTCCAGACGTAGGTCACGGGGACCTGCTGGATCGCTGCCAGCCGCACCGCGGGGCGCATGTAGTCGGAGAACACCAGGAAGGTGCCGCCGTAGGGCCGGGTCAGACCCTCCAGGGCGATGCCGTTGAGGATCATGCCCATCGCGTTCTCACGGATGCCGAAATGCAGGGTGCGGCCATACGGGCCGCCCTTCCAGGCGTCGGTCTGCTTGCTCCTGGGGATGAATGACGGCTCACCCTCCATGGTGGTGTTGTTGGAGCCTGCGAGGTCGGCGGACCCACCCCACAGCTCCGGCATCGTCGAGGCCAGGGCGCTGAGCACCTTGCCGGAGGCGGCCCGCGTGGCGAGGCCCTTCTCGGTGTCGGTGCCGAAGGTCGGCAGCGCCTGCGCGAAACCGTCCGGCAGGCGGCCCTCGACGAGGCGGTCGAGCAGCGCGGCCCGCTCGGGCTGGGCCTTGCGCCAAACGGCATACCGCTTGTCCCACTCCTTGTGGGCTGCCTTGCCGCGCGTGCGGACCTCACGGGCGCGCGCCAGCACCGCCTTGTCGACCTCGAAGGACTTCTTCGGGTCGAAGCCCAGGAGCTCCTTCGTGGCGGCCACCTCCTCAGCACCCAGCGCCGACCCGTGCGACTCGCCCGTGCCGCGCGCGCTCGGCGCAGGCCACGCGATGACCGTGTGCAACCGTACGAGGGTCGGCCGGTTGCGCGACCGCTTGCTCTTCTGCAGGGCGGTGAACAGGGCGTCGACGTCCTCGGTGTAGGAGTCCGTGCCCGCCGGGTCGGGGACCTTGCGCCAGTCGACGTCGACGACCTCCCAGCCGTAGGCCTCGTAACGCTGTGCGACGTCCTCGCTGAACGAGATGTCGGTGTCGTCCTCGATCGAGATCTGGTTGGCGTCGTAGACGATCGTGAGGTTGCCCAGCTCTTGATGACCGGCGAGCGAAGAAGCCTCGGACGCAACGCCTTCCATCATGTCGCCATCGGAGGCGAGGACCCAGATGTGGTGGTCGAACACGCTCTCGCCGGGCTTGGCGTCAGGGTCGAGCAGGCCGCGCTGCCGACGTTGGGCCATGGCCATGCCGACGGCGGAGGCCAGCCCGGAGCCCAACGGCCCCGTCGTGATCTCGACACCTGCCGTGTGGTGCACCTCGGGGTGTCCGGGAGTCAGCGACCCCCACGTGCGCAGCGCCTTGAGGTCCTTCAGCTCCAAGCCGTAACCGGAGAGGAAGAGCTGGACGTACTGCGTGAGCGAGGAGTGACCGCAGGAGAGCACGAACCGGTCACGACCCAGCCAGGCGGGGTCGGAGGGGTCGTGGGTCATGACGTTCTGGTAGAGCAGGTAGGCCGCCGGTGCAAGGCTCATGGCGGTGCCAGGGTGGCCGTTGCCGACCCGCTGGACCGCGTCGGCCGCCAGCAGCCGCGCCGTGTCGACAGCTCGGACGTCGAGGTCGTTCCAGCCGGCCTTGCGCGCGACCGGCCGCGCGAGGTCCGTCGACCGCTCGGTGGTGGCCTTCTTCTGACGTGTGGTGGTGGTGCTCACCTGAAGCCTCTCTCGTGGGGGTCCTGCACAGGGGCGAACTCCCGTCCACCCTAGTGCTGCAGGTACCCCACCGGTTGGGGGAGGACGTGCCGTCCCGGGTAGAATCTGAGCCACCCCACAGGCCTACCCCGAAGGACGACGTGGCAACCATCCCGGTCACGACCGCAGCAGCCAGCGCTGCCGCTCACGGCACCCGGAACAGGGTTGCCGCCTACATTGCGCTGACCAAGCCGCGGATCATCGAACTGCTGCTCGTCACCACGGTCCCAGTGATGTTCCTCGCGCAGCGCGGGGTTCCCTCCCTCTGGCTGGTTTTCGTGACGCTGGTCGGTGGCATCCTCAGCGCCGGGGGCGCCAACACCTTCAACTCCGTCTACGACCGCGACATCGACGAGCTCATGCACCGCACGAGCAACCGCCCCATGGTGACCGGCGAGATCTCACCCCGGGCCGGGCTGATTCTGGCCTGGACCCTGACGGTGGTCTCGACGCTGTGGTTCGCCCTCATGGTCAACCTGGTCTCGGCGGCGCTCTCCCTCGTGGCCATCGCGCTCTACGCGGTGGGCTACACGATGATCCTCAAGCGGCGCACGTCCCAGAACATCGTCTGGGGTGGCATCGCCGGGTGCATGCCGACCCTCATCGGCTGGTCCGCCGTCACCGGCACGGTGGCGTGGCCGGCATTCGTGCTGTTCCTGGTGATCTTCTTCTGGACCCCACCGCACTACTGGCCGCTGTCGATGGCCTTCCGCGAGGACTACTCCAATGCCGCGGTGCCCATGCTGCCGGTGGAGAAGGGCGCTGTGGCCGTGGGCCGCCAGATCGTGGCCTACTCCTGGGTCATGGTGGTGACGTCGCTCGTCTTGGTACCAGTGGCCGCGATGGGCTGGGTGTATGCCGTGACGGCTCTGGTCGCGGGAGTGGTGTTCCTCCTCGAGGCGCACCGTCTGCTCCGGGCCGCGAAGGGCGGATCGACGGGCACCGCGCTGAAACCGATGCGCCTGTTCCACTACTCGATCACCTACGTCACGGTGGTCTTCCTCGCGGTCGCGGTGGACCCGCTCCTGCACGCCGCCATCGGCTGAGAACTCGGGGATTCCCGCGAGGTGGTCGCGCCCCCCGACAGCTGCTTGCCGAGGTCATCCGCTGCCACGGGAACTTCACGCGAAGGTCAGACACCATCGCCCGCCGGGCCGGCATACGCCTCGAAGCCGACGACCTGGACTGGTCCTTCGGAGAGGGTGAACCGTGGAGCGGCGCAGCCCGTCACCTGGTGATGGTGCTGATGGACCGATCCCTGCCGGCAGGTCTCCTCCGCGGTGGCCCGACCGCACGCTCGACCATCACCTGGGGCGCAGGCGCCAGCAGGTCTAGGCGTCGGCGATGGACGAGCGGGCGCGAAGGCCGAGGATGCCGTGGGTGAGGGCGACGACGAGGAGGCTGGCGCCCAGCATGTGTGCCACGACGAGGGCCTCGGGAAGTCCGGTGAAGTACTGGACGTAGCCGATCAGACCCTGCCCCAGCGTGACGCCGAGCACCACGAGCCAGGCGCGCCCGGGTCGAGGGTCGCCACCTCCCGACGCCAGCCGGGCCGCGAGCCAGGTCGCCACCACGAGACCGATGAACAACATCACCACGTCGGCGTGCAGCCACGAGACGGTGCGGGCGTCGAAGCCGAAACGGGCCGGCTCCTGGGGATCCCCGGAGTGCGGGCCCGAGCCGGTCACGATCGTGCCGAGGAGGAGGACGACCCCGCCGACGGCGGTGGTGCCCCAGGCCAGCCGGCTGACCAACGGGGGGACGAGGGGCTGGGGCGGGCCGGTGCCCTCGTGGCGCGTGAACCACAGGTAGGAGGCCGCGGTGACGAGCAGGGCGGAGACGAGGAAGTGGGCTGCGACGGTGGCCGGGTTCAGGCCGAGCAGCACCGTCATCCCACCAAGGAGGGCCTGGAACACGACGCCGCCCAGCACGACGAGGGATGCGACCTTCATGGCGCGCCGCGGCGCCCAGCGCCACACCGCCAGAACGGTCGCGATGGCCAGCACGGCGAGCACACCGGTGAGCGTGCGGTTGCCGAACTCGATGTACTTGTGGAAGCCCTCCGCCTGCTCGACCGTCGGAGTGATCGAGCCGTCGACACACTGCGGCCACGTGGGGCACCCCAGGCCGCTCCCGGTGACCCGCACGAGCCCGCCGGTGACGATGATGCCGACCTGGGCGACGAGGTTGGCCACCAGGACGGGTGAGAGCCATCGAGCGGCGGGGGAGACCGTCGTCGACGTCTCGGTGGGGCTGGTGTCGGTGCTCGTCACGCCACAAGGCTACGGCGCGGGACTGCGACCTTCGACGTCGGTCAGTCGCCCCAGCGGAAGAATCGGGAGGCGGCGGCACCGGCGCCCAGCCCCCAGACCGCCAGGACCCCCCACTGTGCCCAGGGCCAGCCGCCGTCGAGTGCCGAGCGGGTGGCGTCGCCGAGGGCTCCGGAGGGCAGACTCGCGGCAAGCGTGGACAGGGGCCCGGGAAGTGTGTCGGTCGGGAGAAGGGTGCCCAACCCCAGCAGCAGGACCCACACGAGGTTGGCGATCGCGAGGACCGCCTCCGCCCGGACGGTTCCTGCGAGCAGGAGCGCCAGCGCCACGAAGGCGAGGGCACCGAGCAGGAGCGTCACCACCGTGGGCGCGAGGCCGGCGCGCTCGGGCCGCCACCCCAGCGCGACGCCCAGCCCACCGAGGACGAGCACCTGCACGCCCAGGACGACCAGCACGGCAATCGCCTTGCCGGCGAGCAGGCCGCCACGGCCGAGGGGCGTCACCCCGAACAGGCGAAGCACCCCCGCCCGGCGGTCGAAACCGGTGCTGATCGCCTGCCCCGTGAAGGCCGTCGACACCACGGCCATGGCGAGCGTGCCGGCCACGGCCAGGTCGATCCTGCGGCCCGGCCCGAGGTCCGGCACGGAGGAGAGTGTCAGGCCGACGAGCGCCAGAGCGGGCAGGACGACCGAGACGAGCAGCTGCTCGCCGTTGGAGAGCAGGGTGCGTGTCTCGAAGCGGGCCTGCGCCCGGACTCGGGTGCCGGTCGGGGACGCCCCGCTCATCGGGCACCGTCGCTCGTCAGGGCGAAGTAGACGTCCTCGAGGCGACGACCACCGCGCACCTCGTCCGGGGACCCGTCGGCCACCACCCGTCCGGAGGCCATGATGACGATGCGGTCGGCCAGCCGCTCAGCCTCCTCGAAGGAGTGCGTGGTGAGCACGACGGCAGCCCCCCGCTCGGCCTCGGACCGGATCAGGGACCACACGTCCACCCGCGCGTGCGGGTCGAGCCCGGCGGTGGGCTCGTCGAGGAAGAGCACATCGGGCGAGCCGATGAGGGCGGCCGCCAGGGCGACTCGTTGGCGTTGCCCCCCCGACATGCGTCGGACCGTGGTGCGCGCGAACTGCTGGATGCCCAGGCGCTCGGTGAGCTCGGAGACCTCCCGCGGTGCGGCATACAGGGACGCGAGGTGGGTGAGCAGCGGGCCCGGTCGCACGGTTGTCGGCAGCCCACCGTCCTGCAGCATGACCCCGACCCTGGCCCGGTGCTCGGTGGAGGCGTGCCACGGGTCGCTCCCGAGGACCTGCGCCACCCCCGAGTCAGCACGCTGCAGACCGACGAGGCACTCGATGCTCGTGGTCTTGCCCGCGCCGTTGGGGCCGAGGACAGCGGTGACCGCGCCGGCATCCGCAGCCCAGGTCGAATCCTCGAGCGCCCGGGTCTGTCCGTAGGACTTGCGCAGTCCGCGCACCACAACTGCACCAGCCATGGCCAGACATCCTAGGCTGGCACCCATGTTGCACATCGACAGGGAGGCCCTGCCCGCCACCGCGGTCGCGGCACTGCCCGCGGCCCTGGCCCTTCTCGCGCGAAAGCCACGCACCGCCGCGGCCCTCGCGGTGCTCCCGCTGGCGGTGGCCGCCTTCTTCCGAGACCCGGACCGCACCCCGGACTCGGCGACCGTCCCGGTGGACGACGTGCTCTCCCCGGCCGACGGCAAGGTCATGTATGCCGGGCCCGGCCAGGACGGCGTGGCACCGGAGGGGGAGTGGCAGCAGGTGAGCATCTTCCTGTCGGCGTTCGACGTGCACATCAACCGGGCCCCCTACGGCGGACGGGTCACCGAGGTGGTCGAGCGGCCGGGCAAGTGGCTCGCGGCCTACAAGCACGAGAGTGCGCACCTCAACGAGCGCAGCGACATCACCGTGGAGCGCGAGGTCGCAGGAGAGGTGCGGCGCGTGCACTACCGCCAGATCGTCGGGCTGATGGCGCGACGGGTCGTGACGCGCATCTCCGTGGGCGAGGACGTCGACACCGGTGCCCGCATCGGCCTGATGAAGTTCGGCTCGCGCATGGACGTCTTCGTGCCGCCGGCCTGCGACCTCCTCGTCTCCCGGGGCGAGAGGGTGCTCGCAGGGGAGACCGTCATCGCCCGGTGGCGCGCTGGCGCAGGGACCACCGGGTGAGCGCCGGCGACGACGGAGGGAGGCGCCGCATCCTGGACCGGTGGCGGCTGGTGTCCCCGACCGGCGCCGAGGTCGTCTCGCTCCGACAGCTGCCGAAGCGGGAGCGGCTACGCCTGCTGGCGCCGAGCATCTTCACCACCTTGAACATGGTGAGTGGGTTCTCCTCGGTGCTCCTGGCCTTCCGGCAGGAGTTCACCTTGGCCGCGATCCTCATCGCGTTCTCGATCGTCATGGACATCGCTGACGGGTTCGTCGCCCGCCTCGTGGGTGCCACCTCGCCGTTCGGTCTCCAGCTGGACTCCCTCGCCGACCTCATCTCCTTCGGGCTGGCCCCTGCTGTGCTGGTCCACACCTGGGCACTGGACGAGTGGCCTCTCCTCGCGTGGTTGGTGGCGTTCTTCTGGCTTGCGTGCGCCGCGTTCCGACTGGCCCGCTTCAACGTCACCATCGACCCGCTCGATGACAAGCGCTACTTCATCGGGCTGCCCTCGCCCGGTGCCGCGGCGGTCGTGATGGCGACGATCTTCGCGCTGGACTCGCCCTCCTTCGGGCCCGGTACCGGCCCCTGGAGTGCGTGGTTCCCCCTGCTGGTGAGCGTGATCCCGGCGCTGCTCATGGTGATGACGGTGCGTTTCCGCTCCTTCCGATCCCTCCTGTCGCCGAGATCGAGCGCGGGGCGCGCGACGACCGTGGCGATCGGCGTCGCGATCCTGTTGGGGTTGGTTCTGGCGCCCGGGACGACCGGCGTGGTCGTGGCCTACGGCTTCGTGCTCACCGCACCACTGGGCGTGCTCACGGCACCCCTGCGCCTGCGCCTGTTCGGGTCGGACTCGGTGGCCCCACCGCGTCACCGGCTCCGCTCGGTGTTCCTCCCCATCGACGACGACGACGAGCTCGTCGAGAGTTAGGACACCCTTCCTTGGACACGCCCGCGGCAATTACCTAACATGGGTGTGTGGTTAATACCGATGGCAGCACCTTGGAGTCGCCCACGCGCGACCGGGTGATGCGTGTCGTCAGCCAGGAGGGGCCGGTCGGCATCGCCGGACTGGTCGAGCGGCTCGGGCTGACCGAGACCGCGGTGCGTCGCCACGTCGACGCCCTGGAGGCCGAGGGTCTCGTCGAGTCCCGCGAAGCCACCGGGCCGAGACGCCGCGGGCGGCCCGCGAGGGCCTGGGTGCTCAGCGACAAGGGGCACCGCTCCCTCGTCTCGGACTACGACCACCTCGCGGGCGAGGCGGTGCGTTTCCTCCGGGCCACCGCTGGGGACCAGGCGGTCCTCGCGTTCGCCGAGCAGCGAGCGGCCCACCTCGAGGAGCGCTTCGCCGAGCAGGTGGCCGCCGTCGGCGACGACCCTTCCGCCCGCGCCACTGCCCTCGTCGAGGCCCTCAACACCGACGGTTACGCAGCCTCGGCCCGCACCGTCGACGCCGCCGACGGGTCCGGCGCCCTGACCGGCATCCAGCTGTGCCAGGGCCACTGCCCGGTGCAGCACGTCGCCGCCGAGTTCCCCCAGTTCTGCGATGCCGAGACCGAGGCGTTCTCTCGTCTTCTCGGTGTGCACGTCCAGCGCCTCGCCACCCTGGCGCAGGGCGATCACGTCTGTACCACCTTCGTCCCCACCCCGACGCTCGAAAGGCGAACGCGATGACCAGCTCCATCGAAGAGCTCAACCCAGGTCTGAAGGACCTCGGACACTATGCGTTCGGCTGGGCCGACAGCGACGTCGCTGGCGAGACCGCCCGCCGCGGCCTGTCCACCGAGGTCGTCCAGGACATCTCCGACCGCAAGAGCGAGCCGCAGTGGATGCTCGACCTGCGGCTGAAGTCACTGCGGCTGTTCGACAAGAAGCCGATGCCCAACTGGGGCTCGGACCTGACCGGCATCGACTTCCAGAACATCAAGTACTTCGTGAAGTCGACCGAGAAGCAGGCCACCAGCTGGGAGGACCTGCCCGAGGACATCAAGAACACCTACGACCGCCTCGGCATCCCCGAGGCCGAGAAGCAGCGCCTCGTCG
>JBDSNZ010000149.1:0-8941 GCA_039915055.1 Ornithinibacter sp. | reverse complement strand
CCAGGCGAGTTCACACACGTTGCCGGAGGGGCGAGGGGCGATGGGCGAGGGGCGAGGGGCGAGGGGGTCAGGCTGCGGCAACCGGGGCGGTGTCGCCCACGTCGCGGGCGAGCAGGTCGCCGGTCGCGCCGTCTCGCACCGCAGCCCTGCCCCCGACGAACACATAGGCGAGGAAGAGCGACTCCACGACCACGCCGATGCCGATGCGCCCCCACGTCGGCAGCCCCGACGGGGTCACGAACCCCTCGATGAAGCCACTGACCAGCAACACGGCCACGAGCCCGAGAGCCACCGCGGCGGCGGTGCGCCCCTCATGGGCGAAGGACTGCAACCGGGTGCGCCCACCGGGCTCGACCCACGACCAGAAGAGCCTCAGCCCGATGGCCGACGCGACGAAGACCGCCGTGAGCTCGAGCAACCCGTGCGGGAGGATGAGGCCGAGGAAGAGCGCGGTGCGGTCGTTGGCGGCCATCAGGCCCCCCGCGATGCCGACGTTCACCACGTTGGAGCCCAGGATGTAGAGGACAGGCAGGCCCAGCACCCCGAGCGCGATGCACAAGGCGGCGACCCGCGCGTTGTTGACCCAGACGAGCGTGCCGAACTCGGCGTGCGGGAACTCGGAGTAGTAGTTCTCGAAGTCCGTGCCGACGTAGGCCTGGATCTCCGCCGGGGTCATCTGGCTGCGGTAGACCTCCGGGTGCTGCACGGTCCACCACGCGATCAGCACGGCGAGCACGATGCTGGCGCCCATCGTGCCGAGCCACCACCACCGGGTGCGGTAGAGCGCCGCCGGGAAGGTGTGGGTGAAGAAGCCCAAGGCGTCCGACCACGTCGTGCGCCGGCTCCCGGCCGAGGCGACGCGCGCCCGGGCGAGCAGCGCCGAGAGGTAGGAGACGACCGACGGGTCGGGGCTCGCCGACCGCACGACGGACAGGTGGGTGGACACCCGCTGGTAGAGGTCGAGCAGCTCATCGGCCTCCGCGCCACTGACCCGACGGCGGCGGGTGAGCTCGTCCAGGCGCCGCCACTGTGCCGCGTGAGCGGCGAGGTACGCGTCGAGGTCCACGCGGGCAGCCTAACCGCCGCGCCGGACGTTCTCGCGCCGGTTAGCATCGACCCGTGAGCGAGCAGGGGGGCTACCGCAGCTATGCGGACGACGATCTCGTGACCGGCGAGGGCGTCGCGGTCGAGGTGCCTGCCGCGAGCGTCGCCATCCGAGCGGTGTCGGGGTTCATCGACGTCCTGCTGGCCCTGGTCCTGCTCTTCGTGGGGCTGCTCGCCTTCTCGATGGTGCTCGGTGGCGCGAGTGACGCCGTGATCGGCATCGTCGCCATCGTGTACAGCACCGCGGTGCTCATCGGGCTCCCCGCGGTGCTGGAATCGACGACGCGAGGCCGCACCGTGGGCAAGCTCGCGCTCGGGCTGCGGGTGGTCCGTGACGACGGGGGCCCGATCACCGCGCGGCACGCGTTCATGCGGGCCCTCGTGGGTTATGTCGAGGTCTACGCCCTGTTCGGCGCTCCCGCGCTCGTCGCCTCGATGATCCACCCACGCGGAAAGCGCCTCGGCGACATGGCTGCCGGCACCTTCGTCATCTCTCAGCGCGTGCCGCTGCGCACCGCCCCACCGCCCGGGATGCCGCTCCAGCTGATGGCGTGGGCGCAGCAGGCAGACATCGGCACGCTGCCGCCGGGCCTGACGATCGCAGTCCGCCAGTTTCTCGCGCGGGCACCCGGGCTGGCCCCGGACTCACGGCGCGCGCTCGGCCTGGGGCTGCTGAACGACACGTTGGCCGTCGTCAGCCCTCCCCCGCCGGCAGGGGTCCACCCCGAGGTCGTGATGGCTGCCGTGGTGGCCGAGCGCCGCCGGCGCGACCAGGAGCGGCTCTGGCGCGAGGAGCAGCTCCGCCAGCGGGTGCTCCCGGTCGATCCGCTCTCCCCGCACCGCTGACGGACCGCTGGCAGTCCGCTGACCGGCAGCTGACCGGCATCCTGAGCTGGTCGGTCAGGTCGCGGCGCCGAGGGCGGCATACCCGGGCTTGACGACGTGCTCGATGATCTCGAGCCGCTCCTCGAAGGGAAGGAACGCCGACTTCATCGCGTTGATGCTCGCCCAGCGCAGGTCCTCCAGGGTCCAGCCCGCCTCGTCGACGAGCAACTGCATCTCTCGGCTCATCGACGTGCCGCTCATCAGGCGGTTGTCGGTGTTGACCGTGACCCGGAACCGCAGGTCCTTCAGCAGCGAGATGGGGTGCTCGGCCACCGACTCCGCGGCCCCGGTCTGGATGTTGGAGCTCGGGCACATCTCGAGCGGGATGCGGCAGTCCCGCACGTATGCCGCGAGCCTCCCGAGCGTGGCGCTCCCGTCCTCGCCCACGGTGATGTCGTCCACGATGCGCACCCCGTGGCCGAGCCGGTGGGCGCCGCACCACTGGATGGCCTCCCAGATGCTCGGCAGCCCGAAGGCCTCGCCGGCGTGGATCGTGAAGTAGGCGTTCTCGCGCCGGAGGTACTCGAAAGCGTCGAGGTGCCGGGTGGGAGGGAAGCCTGCCTCGGCACCGGCGATGTCGAAGCCTCCGACCCCCTGGTCACGGTAGGCCACCGCGAGCTCGGCGATCTCGCGGCTGCGCGCGGCGTGGCGCATCGCGGTGAGCAGCGTGCGCACCCGGATGGGCGTACCCGCGGCAGCGGCCTCCTGCTCCCCCTCGCGGAACCCCGCGAGCACCGACTCCACGACCTCCTCCAGGCTCAGGCCCTGCGCGATGTGCTGCTCCGGGGCGAAGCGCGACTCGGCATAGACCACGCCGTCGGCTGCGAGGTCGAGCGCGCACTCGCGCGCGACCCGAGAGAGCTGGTCCTTGGTCTGCATCACGGCGACGGTGTGCGAGAACGTCTCGAGATAGCGCTCGAGCGAGCCCGAGTCGGCCGACTCCTGGAACCACACGCCGAGCTCGCCGGCATCGGTGGTGGGGAGATCGGCATACCCGCTCTCCTCCGCGAGGTCGACGATCGTCTCGGGGCGGAGGCCGCCGTCGAGGTGGTCGTGCAGCAGGGCCTTGGGGGCCCGATCGACGATGGTGGCGGGCACGCCCGCGGTGGCGGTCATCGCGCGATCCGGTCGATGACGATGGGAGTGGCGTCGTATGCCGTGCCGGGTGGCGAGATCTTCAGGCCACCGTGGAGGGCCTCGATCGCTCGTCCGAAGCGCTCGGGTGTGTCGGTGTGCAGGGTCAGCAGCACCTGCCCTTCCGTGACCTCGTCGCCGGGCTTGGCGTGCATCTGCACACCCGCCCCGGCCTGCACCGGATCCTCCTTGCGCGCTCGGCCGGCGCCCAGTCGCCACGCGGCGACGCCGACGGCATACGCGTCGAGCTCGGTGAGCACCCCGCTGGAGCCGGCCTTCACCTCGTGGGTGTCCGTGGCCGTGGGCAGCTCGGCATCGGGGTCGCCGCCCTGGGCGCTGATCATCCGCTTCCAGGCGTCCATGGCCCGTCCGTCGGTGAGCGCGGCGGCGACGTCCTGCCCGCCACGCCCGGCGGCGTCGAGCATCTCCTCAGCGAGGCGCACCGTGAGCTCGACGACGTCGGCCGGCCCGCCCCCGGCGAGAACCTCCACCGACTCGCGCACCTCGAGCGCGTTGCCGGCGGTGAGCCCCAGCGGGGTCGCCATGTTGGTGAGCAGCGCGACCGTCTTGACCCCGGCATCCGTGCCCAGGTCGACCATCGTGCTGGCGAGCTCGGCGGCATCCTCACGGTTCTTCATGAACGCGCCGCTGCCGACCTTGACGTCGAGCACCAGCGCGCCGGTGCCCTCGGCGATCTTCTTGCTCATGATCGAGGAGGCGATGAGCGGGATGGCCTCGACGGTGCCGGTGACGTCGCGCAGCGCGTAGAGCTTCTTGTCGGCGGGAGCCAGACCCGAGCCGGCGGCGCAGATCACCGCGCCGATGTCCTCGAGCTGGGCGAGCATCGCCTCGTTGGACAGGCCGGCCTGCCAACCGGGGATCGACTCGAGCTTGTCGAGGGTGCCGCCGGTGTGGCCGAGGCCGCGACCGGAGAGCTGCGGCACTGCGACGTCGAAGACCGCCACCAGGGGGGCCAACGGCAGGGTGATCTTGTCGCCGACCCCACCGGTGGAGTGCTTGTCGGCCGTGGGGTTGGTGAGGGAGGAGAAGTCCATCCGCTCGCCACTGGCGATCATCGCCGCGGTCCAGGTGGCGATCTCGCGGCGGTTCATGCCGTTGAGCAGGATCGCCATCCCGAGCGCGCTCATCTGCTCCTCGGCGACCGCACCGCGGGTGTAGGCGTCGAGGACCCAGCGGATCTGGTCGTCGGACAGCTCGTGGCGATCGCGCTTGGCGATGATGACGTCGACGGCGTCGAAGGATTCGCTCATCGCGCCATCATGGCAGGCCCACGCCAGGGCGGGTCAGTCGCGTCGGGCGGCGGCGAGGGTGTCCGGGCCGAAGGCCTGCGGCAGGATCTCGCGCATCGCGAAGATGCCCTCCGGCGTCTGCAGCAGGGTGCCTGGAGTGCCCGACTCCCACAACAGCTGGCGGCAGCGCCCACACGGCATCAGCGTCTGCCCCGCACCGTCGACGCACCAGACCGCGACGAGCGTGCCGCCACCGGTGGCGTGCAGCTGCGAGACCATGCCGCACTCGGCGCACAGCGTCACCCCGTAACCGGCATTCTCGACGTTGCACCCCGAGACGATCCGGCCGTCGTCGACGAGCCCGGCCACCCCCACGGGGAACTCGCTGTAAGGCGCGTAGGCCTGCTGCGTCATCCGCACTGCCTCGACGCGCAGCGCCTCCCAGTCCACGTTCTGCTCGCTCACACCGACTCCTCGTTCTCCTGGGCGGCGCGGGTCGCGCGTGCGACGTCGAGCCGCTTGATGATCGCCACGGACGCGAGCAGTCGCGCTCCGAGGGCGATCGCGTCCTCGTCGACGACGAGGTCCCCCTGGTGCAGGTCGAAGGTCGGCCCGCCGTGGGTCCGGGTGCCGAGCCGTGCCATCGCCCCGGTCGTGTCGGCGAGGTACCAGGAGAAGTCCTCCCCGCCGAGGGACTGTGTGGTGGGCACGGGCCGCATCCCACCCGCCAGCGCTGCCCGTCGGAACGCATCGACGGCGTCAACGGTGTTCACGACGGGCGGCACCCCTCGCACGCGCTCGAGCTTGGCCTGCACGCCGTAGGGCTGCACGACGGCGTGCACGATCTCCTCGAGCAGTGGCCCCACGGTGAGCCACGCCTCGGCGTCGAGCATGCGCAGCGTGCCCGAGCACTCCCCCGTCGACGGGATGACGTTGCTGGCACGCCCGGCACTGACCATGCCCCAGACGAGCGCCGCGCCAGCCCGCGGGTCGAGCCGCCGAGACAGGGCTGCCGGCACGTCGGTGACGACCTTGGCGAGCGCGTAGGTGAGGTCCTCGGTGAGCTGGGGGCGCGAGGTGTGGCCACCACGCCCGTGCAGCGAGATCGAGACGTGGTCGCACGCCGCGGTCAGCGCACCCTCGCGCAGCCCGACCTCGCCGACGTCGAGCGTGGGGTCGCAGTGCACGGCGAAGACCGCGTCGACACCGTCGAGGGCGCCTGCGCTGATCGCCTCGTGGGCCCCACCGGGGATGACCTCCTCGGCCGCCTGGAAGATCCCCCGCACGGCGACACCGCGCTCGACCAGTGCCGCCTCCACGCCCTTCAGGCCGAGGAGCGCCCCGAGCAGCGCGACGACGTGCACGTCGTGACCGCACGCGTGACACACCCCCGGCGTGCCCGACGCGAAGTGGAGGCCGGTGCGCTCGCGCACCGGCAGGGCGTCCATGTCCGCCCGCAGAGCCACCCGGTATGCCGGGTTTCGGGCTCCCACTTCCGCCAACAGTCCGGTGCCGGGCAGCAGCGTGACGCCGACACCGGCGTCGTCCAGGAGTCGCGCGAGCACCTCGGTGGTGCGGCTCTCCTCGCGGGACAGCTCGGGGTGCGCGTGGATGTCGCGGCGGACGTCGAGGAGCTGGGGTGACACGGAGGAGATGCACTCTCCGAGGGCGGCAAGGAGGGCATCGTCGTTCATCAGGACGCACTGTACTCGTGCCGCGTGCAGACCACGTCGACGTCCCCTGGATGCCGGGCCCACGGCGTCGCGCGGACTCCGGGCCCACGAGATCCGATCAGCCGCGTGCCGCCTTGTGCGCCTCCCAGCGCACCGCGATGTCGTCCATCTCCCGTTGGATGAACTCCAGGAACTCCACCGACAGCTGCAACCGCTCCCCGGCGCGGCTACCCGCCCCGACCATTGCGCGGGCCTGCGCCAGCCCGAGCAGGATCGGCGCGTAGATCTGGTCCTTCTGCATTAGCACGTCGTGCCACGCGTCATCCATCACCACGTAGACGTCACGCCGGGAGCCGCGCTCGCGCTCGCGCCGGATCATCCGCACCTGGGTGAGGTAGGCGACCGCGCCCGAGACAGCCGCAGGGCTCACCACGAGCAGCGCGGCGAGCTCGGCGGAGGTCATCCGACCGGACTCGGTGGTGAGCAGTGCGGCGAAGACGCGGGCGGGGAGGCGGGAGATTCCGGCATCGGCCAGGGCTGCGCCGAGGTGCTCCACGGCGTCGACGAATGCCGAGTCGCTGGCCTGCGCCAGCGCGCCGACCAGCGCGTCGGCGGGACGCCGGGTGGCGCGTCGAGTGCGGGGGGAAGGCGGCGGCATAGTCATACATTACAACATTCACAATTTTCTGAAGACGGTGTAGCGTCAGACCCATGACGGATGTCGTGACCATCACCGGGCTGCGCAAGACCTTCGGGCACACCGTGGCCCTCGACGGCCTCGACCTGCGAATCGCCGACGGCGAGATCCACGGCTTCCTCGGCCCCAACGGCTCCGGCAAGTCCACGACGATCCGGGTGCTGCTCGGGCTGCTGCGGGCCGACGCCGGAGAGGTGAGCGTGCTCGGCTCGGACCCGTGGCGCGAGGCCACCGAGCTGCACCGGCGGGTGGCCTACGTGCCCGGCGACGTCGTCATCTGGCCCACGCTCACCGGCGGCGAGGTCATCGACCTGCTCGGGCGGCTGCGCGGGGGCATCGACGAGGCCCGCCGCGCCCGGCTGGTCAGGCGCTTCGAGCTCGACGAGACGAAGAAGGGCAAGGCCTACTCCACCGGCAACCGCCAGAAGGTCGCGCTCATCGCCGCCCTCGCCAGCACCGCCCAGCTCCTCGTGCTCGACGAGCCGACCGCCGGGCTGGACCCCCTCATGGAGCAGGTCTTCCAGGACGAGCTGGCTGCCCTGCGCGACCAGGGCCGCACCGTGCTCCTCTCCAGCCACATCCTGAGCGAGGTCGAGCGGGCGTGCGACCGGGTGAGCATCGTGCGGGCCGGGCGGGTGGTCGACACGGGCAGCCTCGCCGACCTGCGCCACCTGACCCGTTCCAGGGTGCGCGCCACCCTGATCACCATGCCGAGCGCCGAGGTGGTGGGGCGCTGGCCGGGCACGCACGACGTGGTCATCGACGGCTCGGAGCTGCGCTGCACCGTGGAGGGCGAGCACCTCGGCCGCCTCGTCGCCACCCTCGCGTCGCTCGGCGTCACCGGGCTCACCTGCCAGCCTCCGACCCTGGAGGAGCTCTTCCTCGCGCGCTACGAGGGCGCGCCGGCATGAACAGCCTCGTCGGCACCGGCGAGCTCTTCGCCCTGGCGTGGCGGCGGGACCGCATCCTCGTGCCGGTCAGCGTGCTCGGGCTCGTGCTCCTCGCGGTGGGCTCGGCCCAG
Organism: Ornithinibacter sp.; assembly: GCA_039915055.1. GTDB lineage: Bacteria > Actinomycetota > Actinomycetes > Actinomycetales > Dermatophilaceae > Fodinibacter. The sequence continues at coordinate 1,177 of JBDSNZ010000149.1, read as the reverse complement.
GCCACCCTCGACCTCTATCCCACGGACGACGCCGCCGCGACCGGCCTGGCCGGCATCCTCACCAACCCCGCGGTCATCGCGCTGTACGGCCCGCTCCCCTCACAGAGCGCCGATGCGCTCGCGGTGTTCAAGACCGTGATGATGGGGGCGTTCTTCGTCTCGGTGCTCGCGCTCGTCGTCGTGCGCCGGCACACCCGCACCGAGGAGGAAGAGGGGCGCCTCGAGCTCGTCGGGGCGGCAGCAGTCGGGCGGTGGGCGCCGTTGGCCGCTGCGGTCGTCCTCGCCACCGCGTCGGTGCTCGCCGCCTCGGGCCTGGCGGCCGGTGGGCTCGCCGCCCTGGGCCTGGACCCCATGGGGTCGCTCGCCTTCGGAGTTGCTTGGGCCACCGCGGGATTGGCCATGGTCGGCGTGGCAGCCGTGGCGGTGCAGGTGGCTTCGACGACGCACGGCGCCGGCGGGCTGTGCTTCGGTGTGCTCGGCGCGTCCTACGTGCTCCGCGCCGTCGGTGACTCCGGCTCGGGCTCGGCCCACGCCCTCGGCTGGCTCTCGCCGCTCGGCTGGGTCGGGCGGGTCGAGGCCTACGGCGCGAACCGGCTGTGGGTGCTGCTCCTGGGCATCGCCGTGTGGCTGGTCGGCACCGGGCTCGCCCTCGTGCTCCTTCAGCGGCGCGACCTCGGCGCCGGGCTCATCCCCCAGCGCCCCGGCCCGGCCCGCGCGGGCGCCCTCCTCTCGACCCCCACCGGGCTGGTCACCCGCCTCGCGACCGGCACGCTGATCGGCTGGACCGTGGGCCTGGTCGTCGGCGGGGTCGTCATCGGCTCGCTGCTGGGCTCCGTCGGCGAGCTCACCGCCAACTCGGCCGTGAGCGACATGCTCGAGAAGCTCGGCGGCTCCGCAGGCACGGTGGAGGACATCTTCCTCGCAACCGAGACCGCGTTCGTCTCGGCGGCGGTGGCCGGGGCCGGCATCGCGCTGGTGCTGCGGCTGGTGGCAGCCGAGCGCAGCGGGCTCGGGGAGTCCGTGCTCACGACGCCGACCCCACGCACCCGCTGGTATGCCGCGCACGTGGGGGTGGCGATTGCCCTCACCACCGTCCTCATGGCAGTCCTGGGCGTCACCGTGGGTCTGGTCGGGCCGCTGGCCTCGGATGCCGCGCCGAGCCTGGGTGCCACGCTCG
>JBDSNZ010000099.1:0-3309 GCA_039915055.1 Ornithinibacter sp. | reverse complement strand
CCTCGGAGGACCCTGCCGTCGAGGACCTGCGCACGCAGCAGGTGAAGAACCTCCTCGCGATCACGCTGATCTCCATGGGCGTGCCGATGATCGGGATGGGGGATGAGGTCCGCCGCACGCAGGGCGGTAACAACAACGCCTACTGCCAGGACAACGAGACGAGCTGGTTCGACTGGGACCTGACCGCGCGCCACGGCGACATCCGGCGCTTCGTGCGAGGCCTGATCGACGTGCGGTGCGCCCTGGACATGACCCAGGTGATGCACGGGCTGACTCTCGAGCAGTTCCTGGAGCGGTCGGTGGTGCAGTTCCACGGCGTGCGCCTGGACCAACCCGACTGGTCGGCGGACTCGCACACCTTGGCGCTGACGATCCGCAGCGTCATCGGGACCCGGATGGTGCACGCGATCCTCAACGCCTACGAGGAGCCCCTGGACTTCGAGCTCCCCGCGATCGCGGGCCCGGGCCTGCCCTGGCGACGCGTCGTCGACACCGGGATGGACTCACCCGAGGACATCTGCTCGTTGGCGGGCGCACCGGTCGTGACGGGTGGTTCCTACCGGGCGGCGGCCCATTCCGTGGTGCTGCTCAGTGCCGACCTGCACGCGCCGGACGACGGGCTGCCGGTGCCTCGACAGGATGGCCTGCCGGTCCCGGCGTGACGGCTCTCACCCCAACCGCCACTGGGTGACTAAGCGTCCGCTTAGTACGGTAGGGAGCCTGGGCCCGGAGCGACCGGGCCGACCCCACCCTGGGAGGCCCCGTGCCCCGCACGCTCCAGGATGTCGTCTTCGTCGACGGCGTCCGCACCCCCTTCGGCAAGGCGGGCCAGAAGGGCATGTATGCCCAGACCCGCGCCGACGACCTCGTCATCAAGTGCATCCGCGAGCTGATGCGGCGTCACCCCGAGCTCCCGAAGGAGCGCGTCGAGGAGGTGGCGCTCGCCGCCACCACCCAGATCGGTGACCAGGGCCTGACGCTGGGCCGACTCGCTGCCCTCCTCGCAGGACTGCCCAAGTCCACGCCCGGGTACTCCGTGGACCGCATGTGCGCAGGCGCGATGACCGCGGTGACCAACGTCGCGTCCTCGATTGGCTTCGGCGCCATCGACGTCGCCATTGCCGGCGGCGTCGAGCACATGGGGCGCCACCCGATGGGTGAGGGGATCGACCCCAACCCGCGCATCGTCGCCGAGCGCATCGTGGACGAGTCCGCCCTGGTGATGGGCAAGACCGCCGAGAACCTCCACGACCGCTTCCCGCACCTCACCAAGGAGCGCTGCGACGCGTTCGCCGTCGCGAGCCAGCAGAAGCTGGCCGCTGCCTACGAGGCGGGCGTCGTGCAGCCCGGACTCGTGCCGGTCGCCACCCGCAACGCCGAGCTGGGCTGGGGCCTCGCGACCGTCGACGAGCCGCCGCGCCCGGGCACCACGATGGCCGAGCTCGCCGCACTGAAGACCCCCTTCCGCCCGCACGGGAACGTGACCGCTGGCAACGCCGCGGGCCTCAACGACGGGGCCACCGCCTGCATCCTCGCCTCGGCGGCCGCCGCCGAGGAGCTGGGGATGCCGGTCCGCATGCGGCTGGTGTCGTACTCCTTCGTCGGCGTCGAGCCCGAGGTCATGGGCATCGGCCCGGTGCCCGCGACCGAGAAGGCCCTGCGCCTCGCAGGCCTGAGCATCGAGGACATCGGCCTCTTCGAGCTCAACGAGGCCTTCGCCGTGCAGGTCATCGCGTTCCTCGACCACTTCGGCATCGCCGACGACGACGAGCGCGTCAACCCCTGGGGTGGCGCCATCGCGGTCGGCCACCCCCTCGCCTCGTCCGGGGTGCGGCTGATGACCCAGCTCGCCGCTCACTTCGAGGCCCACCCCGAGGTGCGCTACGGCGTGACCGCCATGTGCATCGGCATCGGCATGGGCGGCAGCGTCATCTGGGAGAACCCCCACCACGCCGACTACGGCAAGGAGTCCTGAGCCATGACGACCACCTCACCCACCTCCCCACAGCTGCCCACCGAGGTCGTGACGCACACCCCGGTCCGCGACATCGCCCTTCCCGGCGGCGTCGGCACGATGGCCCTGATCACCCTCGACAACGGGCTCGACCACACCCGCCCCACCACCTTCGGCGCACAGGGGATCGCCGGCCTGCAGGCCACCGTGGATGCCGTGCGCGCCAGAGCCGAGGCCGGCGAGATCCAAGCGGTCGGCATCACCGGCAAGCCGTTCATCTTCGCGGTGGGCGCCGATCTCTCCGGTGTTCCCTACGTCACCGAGCGCGCGCAGGCCACCGGCATCGCGGCGGCCGGCCACGCGGCATTCGGGGCGATCATGGACCTCCCCGTGCCGACGTTCGCGTTCGTCAACGGAGCGGCCATGGGCGGCGGGGTCGAGATCGCCCTCGCGTGCGATCACCGCACCGTCTCCGGCGGCGTGCCGGCCTTCGCCCTTCCCGAGGCGTTCCTCGGGCTCGTGCCGGGCTGGGGTGGCTGCTACCTGCTGCCCCACCTCATCGGCGCCGAGGCTGCCCTGAAGGTCATCATCGAGAACCCGCTCTCGCAGAACCGGATGCTCAAGGCGAAGGAGGTCGCGGCTCTCGGGATCGCCGACCAGCTGCTCGAGCCCGCCGACTTCCTCGAGGACTCCCTGCGCTGGGCGGCCGGGGTGCTCGCCGGCGTCATCACGGTGCAGCGCACCGACGTCGACCGGGGCGAAGCCGCCTGGGATGCCGCCTGCGACGCCGCCCGCAAGGTCGTCCTCGCCAAGACCGGCGGCCGCTCCCCCGGCCCGCTGCGCGCGATCGACCTCGTGCGCGCCGCACGCACCGCGACCCGCGAGGAGGCCTTCGCCGCCGAGGACGAGGCCCTCGGCGACCTCATCATGGGCGATGAGCTGCGCGCGGGGCTCTACGCGTTCGACCTGGTGCAGAAGCGGGCCAAGCGGCCCGCGGGCGCCCCGGACAAGGCGCTCGCCCGCCCGGTCACCAAGGTCGGCATCGTCGGCGCCGGCCTGATGGCCAGCCAGCTGGCCCTTCTCTTCGCCCGCACGCTGGGCGCACCCGTCGTCATGACCGACCTCGACGAGGAGCGCGTGGCCAGGGGCGTCGCGTGGGTGCACGGCGAGGTCGACGGACTCCTGGCCAAGCGCCGGGTCTCCCCCGACAAGGCCTCCTTCCTCAAGGGCCTGGTCACCGGCTCCACCTCGAAGGAGGGCTTTGCCGACGCAGACTTCGTCATCGAAGCCGTCTTCGAGCAGATGTCGGTCAAGCAGCAGGTCTTCGCGGAGGTGGAGGCCGTCGTCTCGCCCGA
>JBDSNZ010000043.1:0-21499 GCA_039915055.1 Ornithinibacter sp. | reverse complement strand
ACGAGGAGCCCCGCGAGGACCTTCCCCAGCCACGGCCGAGCCTGCGGGCGCACCCGGGCCGCGAGCCACGCCGCGGCGACCATGTCGAGCACGACCACGAGCGGGAGCGCGACGAGCAACCGCCGATCGGCCCACGGGTGGTCCGGGGTGATGCCCGGCCGCAGCAGGGTGAGCACCGCGGAGCCGCTCGCGACGACGAGCGCGGGCAGCCACGCGGGCACCTCCCCCGCGCTCACGCGCCCGACAGCGTGCCGCAGCGCTGCCGCGAGCACGACGAGGGCAACCACCAGGGCGATGGGACCGACATACCAGGACAGCCAGTGCACGGTGTCTTCGGCGTAGGTGCGTCCGCCGTCGACGGTCAGGCCGGACCGTCGCTGCATCCCGACGACATACAGGGCACCAGGGTCGTTGGGGTCCTGTCGGGTCACCTGCCACAAGGGGCGGCCCGCCAGGTAGACGCCCACCAGGACCGTTACTGCGGCAACGGCATTCGGCAACCGCGCGACCACTCTTTCGGGCAGGCGCCGGCCCCGCCGCCACAGCACCACAGCCCCCCAACACACCGCGGAGACGAGCAGCGCGAGGACCACCAAGGGGACCAGGCTCCGCGCGATGTCGCCGAGGTAGCGGTAGGACAGCACCAGCGCTGCGATGGCGGCCGCCGTGAGCGAGGCCCCAAGACCGATGGCCAGCGGGCGCACCCAGAGGCGCCGCAGCCCGGCCCCGAGGGCGAGCACCGGGAGCAGCAGCACCGCCTCGCGCAGGGCATCGACGCGCACGAAGCCGGTGCCGCCGACGAGCACGCCCGCCACGAGCGCGAGGCGCACCAGCGACTCGTCTCGGTTGCCGGCGCCGGGGGCCGCACCCTTGGCGCGCTCCCGGCCGACCATCAGGGTGAGCGCCAGGAAGCCGCCTGCCAGGGTGAGCAGCGCGAGCGGTTCGGAGTAGGTCGCCCGCGCCGTGTGCAGCACCGGGAACAGCAGGCCCGTCAACCCGGCGGCGACGGGCCCCCACCAGGGCCTGACCACCCGCATCACGAGCACCCCGAGGGCAAGCAGCGAAAGGCCCATCGCGAGCGCCGGCAGGACCATTGCCCCGACCCCGCCGGCGAGCCACCACCCGAACGAGTAGACCACTGCGGGCCCGATGACGAACTGCGGCTGCACCAAGGGGGATTCGCTCGAACCCACCGCGTAGAACGCGGGGCTGCCCCACGTGATGGCGTCATCACCGAGCACGGCCTGACCCCCGACGTCAGCAGGGTGGATCGACACGACGCGATGACCGGTCTGGGCCAGGCTCACCGCCGCCTGGAAGTTGCTCGCTGCGTCACGCCGGACGAACACCTGCTCCGAGTGCGTGGCACCCGCCCACACGGTGAAGGCGGCCACGACGACGAGGAGGGCCGCCGCCGGCCCTGTCGAGCTGCGCACTGCGGGAATCCCGCGAACGCACCACCAGCTCACCCCGATGAGGACCACGGCCACCGGCCACGCGGCATACGGCGTCCACCAGCCCAGCCCGGAGAGCAATGCCCCCGCAGCAGAGACGAGCACGACCCACAGGGCCGCGCCGAGGGAGAGCGACGGGAGGAGGCGGGAGGTCCTCACGACCCCAGGCTGGCGATGTGCTCGATGATGCCGGTCGTCGAGACCGACGGGGTGCGCGGCAGGTAGACGACCTCGCAGACGTCGGAGACCCAGTCGAACTTGCTGGTCCAGTCATCGCCCATCACCAGCACGTCGGCGCCCTGCTCGAGGATGTAGTCGCGCTTCTGCTCCAGGGACTCCTCGACGAAGACCTCGTCCACGCAGCGCAGGCTCGCGACGATCTCCATCCGCTCGTCCTGGGTGTAGACCGGGGCCCGGCCCTTCTTCGAGATGTTCAGGGCGTCGGCCGAGACGCCGACCACGAGACGGTCGCCGAGCTCGGCAGCGCGCTGCAGCACCCGGATGTGTCCGACGTGGAACACGTCGAAGGTGCCGAAGGTGATCACGGTGCGCTGCGTCATGCGCAGGAGCCTAGTGGCCGAGGGCCTCCGTGCCCGCGTTGCTAGGGTCGCGACGGTGAGCACCCCGGCACCCTTCTCCTTCGCCCAGACCCCGTCCGCCCTGCTGACCGCGCTCGTCGCCTCCGATCCCGGGCGGCCGCGCATCACGGTCTACGACGACAGCCACTCCCCCACCCGCGGCGAGCGCATCGAGCTGTCGGCCCGGGTGCTCGCCAACTGGGTCGCGAAGGCCGCGAACCTGCTGCAGGAGGAGCTCGACGCCGCGCCCGGCACCGTGGTGCGCCTGGACCTGCCGCCGCACTGGCGCACGCTCTACTGGGCGTTCGCCGCCTGGTCGGTGGGGGCGTGCGTCGAGGTGGGCCCGGATGCCGGTGCCCTGCCCGGGGCTGCAGCCGAGCCGGACGTGCTGGTCACCGACGACGCGCAGGGCGCAGCCGACACGGGGGCCGAGCACGTCGTGCTCGTCACCCTGGCCGGGCTGGCCCGGTCGGCGAGCTCGCCCGTCCCGGCGGGGGCCGTGGACGAGGCGCGCGACCTCGCGACGCACGGTGACGTGTTCGACGCGTGGGAGGAGCCGGCCACCGGCGATGGCGCGCTGCGCAGGGCGACCGGCACCACGGCATACGGGGGCCTGGTGCCTGCTCCGGGGGGCACGACGGATCGGGTGCACACCGCCACGAGCGACACGGCCGCGTTCCTGGACCTCGCGCTGCGGGTCCTGGCCGGGGACGGTTCGATCGTGCTGACCCGGGGGGCGCCGAGCGCCGAGGCACTCGAGTCCCGGTTGGCGAACGAGGGAGTCACCCGCCGCGCCTGACCCCCGTGCACGAAGCTCTGCTAGCCGAGCCTGGTGCCCGAACCACAGGGTGCACCTTGTGGTTCGCGCCCTAACCTCTGCTAGCAGAAGTTAGGGCGCGGGCCGGGGGTCGCAACGTCGGGTCAGCGGGGCATCCGCGCCTCGATGGCCTTCCACGTCACCGTGCCGACGACCCCGGTCTGGGTGAGCGCGGCGGCCTTCTGCGCCTCGCGCACCGCGGTCTCGGTCTGCGCCCCGAACGAACCATCAGCCGTGATGCGTAGCGCTCCCTGCAGTGCCTTCACGGCAGTGCCGGTCGAGCCGCGCTTGAGCACCGTCCCCCAGTACGGGAGCAGCGGGTGCACCTTCAGCTCGAGGGCATCCCAGGTCCTGGTGTCCACGACCCCGGTGGCCGACAGAGCGGCAGAGGTCTGGAACGCCTTGACCGCCGCGAGCGTGCGAGAGCCGAACGCCCCGTCGACCACGAGGCCACCCAGACCGCGCTGGAGCGTCTTCACCGCGGCCCCCGTGGAGCCGGTACGCAGGGTCGTCGACTTCACGGTGGTGAACTCGGTCGACGTGCTCGTCGTGGTCGTGCCGCTGGGGGGCGGAGGCGTCGGCGCAGGCGCCACCGGAGCCATCAGCGCCGCCCACACCTTCGCGTCGGTGACACCCGTGACCGCGAGCCCCTTCGACTTCTGGTACTCCTTCACCCGCGCCTCGGTGAGCATGCCGTAGGAGCCGTCGACCGCCAGCTTGCCGATCGCCTTCTGCAGCGCCGAGACCGCCTCGCCACGCGACCACAGCCGCAACGTCGTCGTCGCATACTTCGCCAGCGGGCTCGTCGTGGTGCTGGGGGGCGGAGGCGTCGGCGCAGGCGCCACCGGGGCCATCAGCGCCGCCCACACCTTCGCGTCAGTGACACCCGTGACCGCGAGACCCTTCGACTTCTGGTACTCCTTCACCCGGGCCTCGGTGAGCATGCCGTAGGAGCCGTCGACCGCCAGCTTGCCGATCGCCTTCTGCAGCGCCGAGACCGCCTCGCCACGCGACCACAGCCGCAACGTCGTCGTCGCATACTTCGCCAGCGGGTTGGTGGTCGACGTCGGTGGGGTGGTCGACTTCCCCATCAGCGCGTTCCACACAGCGGCATCCGTGACACCGGTGACGGCGAGACCCTTCGACTTCTGGTACTCCTTCACCCGCGCCTCGGTGAGCGGGCCGTAGGACCCGTCGACCGTCAGCTTCCCGATCGCCTTCTGGAGGGCCTTCACGGCCTCACCGCTGGACCCGACACGAAGGGTGGTCCCGGCATACTTCTCCAGCTCGGATGCCGTGCTCGTGCGACTGGGAACGGCACCGAGGCTGACCATCTTGGTCCAGGTGGCGTTGTCGAGCTCCTTGGTGGCAGCCACCCCGTGCCCGCTCTGCCAGCCGCCCAGGGCGGTTGCGGTCAGCGGTCCGAAGCTGCCGTCTGCGGTGACGCCGATCACCTTCTGGGCCAACATCACCTCGACACCCGTCGCCCCCTGCTTGAGCCACGGGTAGCCGCTCGCCGTCATCACCGGAGCGGCCGGCGGAACCACACCCGTCGGCCCGGTGAGGGGGGTGGTCACCGCGGTGCCGGTCCACCACGAGTTCCGCTTGTACGCACCGTCCCAGTTGAAGGAGATGTGGATGTGGTCGGTGTGCGGGGACACCCCGTAATAGGGGGCCCAGCCTCGCGCCGGGTCGTAGGCACGCCACTGCTGGCGGTTCCAGATGATGTAGTTGATGCCGAGGCGCTTCGCCATGGCCCCCAGGCGACCCTGGCTGTCGGGAGCCGCCAGCCACCGGGTGATCGCGTTGCCGAGCGCCAGGGACTCGGGGTCCTTCGCATTGATCATCCAGTCCAGGGCACGGCCCTCACCGTGCTCGGCCGCACACGTCCGAAGGATGCCGTAGACGTGCGTGCCGTACGTCTCGTTGAGGAGCTTCGCGAACGCCACCGGCCCGGGTTGCGCGTTGCTCAAGCACCGGAAGCCCTTCTGGTAGGGCGGGGCGACGTCGAGCGCATCCGGCAGCGTCACGGTGGGCTTGGGCGTCGGGAGGGGGGCCGCCTGGGCACCCACCGCGCCCAGTGGCAGTGCGATGACGGAGGCGGAGAGCACCCCGAGCGTGCGCACGGGGATGCCTCGCGCAAACGATCCGGGGTGACGGGGGGTGGCGGCGAGGGGCTGGGACACGGCTGGAGGACTCCTCGATCAGGTGGGGCACCTCGTAGGGGCAAGGCGCACTCGGCCCCCGTGTCCCAGATGTCACATCTGTCCCATGGGTGGCCGAGCAACCCATTTGTCCCATCCGCCACCCCGCTCACGCAAGGCAGCGCAGCAAATTACACACATGTACTTTCTCAACAGTCCGATGGGGCCGCAGATCTTGCGCCCACATGGTGCTCTGGCAACAGATCCTCCGCCCAGCTCTCCGAGGTCGTGCGTGCATCCACTCTCCCTCCGCACGTCCGGCAGGTGTCGACGATCGCGCCACGAGAGGTCCGGCGGAGGCCCTGGCGGCACGGCCCGGGCCCCACCGCACCGGGTCGGGGTCACTAGAGTGCGGCCATGGACAAAGTCGTCTCCACGCCAGCACAGGCCATCGCCGGGATCACCGACGGAGCGACCCTCGCCGTCGGCGGGTTCGGGCTCTGCGGCATCCCCTCCGTGCTCATCGCCGAGCTGCACTCCGCGGGTGTGCGCGACCTGGAGGTCGTGTCGAACAACTGCGGCGTCGACGACTGGGGGCTCGGAATCCTGCTGAGCGCCCGGCAGATCCGGCGGATGGTCTCCTCATACGTCGGAGAGAACAAGGAGTTCGCGCGGCAGTTCCTCGAGGGCGAGCTCGAGGTCGAGCTGACCCCCCAGGGCACCCTGGCCGAGCGGCTGCGCGCCGGTGGCGCCGGCATCCCCGCGTTCTTCACCCCGACGGGTGTGGGGAGCCAGGTTGCCGACGGCGGACTGCCCTGGCGGTATGCCGCGGACGGCACCATCGCGATCGCTTCCCCTGCCAAGGAGGTCCGCGTGTTCGAGCGCGACGGCGAGGAACGCGAGTACGTGCTCGAGCACGCCATCGTCGCCGACTTCGGCCTGGTCCGGGCCTGGCGCGGCGACCGGCACGGCAACCTCGTCTTCAACAAGAGCAGCCGCAACTTCAACCCACTCGCCGCGATGGCCGGGAAGGTCACGATCGCCGAGGTGGAAGAGCTCGTCGAACCCGGAGAGCTCGACCCCGACGAAGTGCACCTGCCCGGCATCTACGTGCAGCGGGTCCTGCCGCTGACCACCGACCAGGCCGCCGAGAAGCGGATCGAGAAGCGCACCGTCACCCCCTCCCCCGACCCGACCAAGGAGGCCTGAGCGATGGCCCTGACCCGTCAGCAGATGGCTGCCCGAGCCGCCACCGAGCTCGAGGACGGCGCCTACGTCAACCTCGGCATCGGCCTGCCGACCCTGGTGCCGAACTACGTGCCCGACGACGTCGAGATCGTGCTGCAGTCCGAGAACGGCATCCTCGGCGTCGGCGCCTACCCAGCGGAGGAGGCCGTCGACCCCGACCTCATCAACGCCGGCAAGGAGACCGTCACGGTGCGCCGCGGCGCTTCCTACTTCGACTCCGCCCTCTCCTTCGGGATGATCCGCGGCGGGAAGGTCGATGCCGCCATCCTCGGCGCCATGCAGGTCTCGGCCACGGGCGACATCGCCAACTGGATGATCCCCGGGAAGATGGTCAAGGGCATGGGCGGCGCGATGGACCTGGTGCACGGCGCCAAGAAGGTCATCGTGCTCATGGAGCACGTCGCCAAGGACGGCTCCCACAAGATCGTCACGGAGTGCTCCCTGCCGCTGACCGGCAAGGCGGTGGTGCAACGCATCATCACCGACCTCGCGGTCATCGACGTCACGCCGGAGGGGCTCGTGCTCCGCGAGCTGGCACCGGACGTCACCGAGGAGCAGGTGCGCGAGGCCACCGGCGCTCCCTTCACCACCGACCTGGGCTGACGCCGACCAGCGGTTCTCCCGCGGCGGGAAGCCCGATCTCCTGGTCGTGGAGTCGATGCCGGCCACGGCTGTCCGACGTCACACCCGGACACGGCCCCACTCCCGCGGCATGAACCGCGATGCTGCCCGGAGTCAGTCGTGCTGACGGCTCGTGAGGTCCTCGTGCGGTGCGGTGCTGCGCGCGGACGGCGGCACCTCGCGCTCGGCGCGTTCCAGGGCCATCTCGCGCGCCAGTCGCAGCAGTCGCTGGTCTCCCTCGCGGACGCGGAAGTACAGCCCCAACGTCGTCAGGACGTAGACGACGACGAGTCCATAGAGCAGCAGGTCGGTCCCTCGAGCAACCCCCACTGCCTCCGCGGCGATCTGGGTGACGCTCGGGAAGATGATCGACACGATCGCGACCAGGAAGAGGAAGAACGCCAGGACTCGGGCTCCCGCTCGCAGCTCCACCCGGCTGCGATGCCGAAAGAGCACGACGAGCGCGACGACCGCCGCGACGACGAGGAGGAACTTGACCCACTGCATCAGCGGTGACCTCTCAGCAGCCGGTTGACGACGATGTCGACACCGATGTTGACCGAGTTGATCGACCGTTGCCCCTTGCTGCGGGAGTAGTCGGTGTAGCGGACGGTCACGGGAAACTCCTCGTAGGAGCTGTCGTGTTGGTGGATCCGGGTCAAGAACTCGCTCGCCCATGCCATGTCGTTGGACCGGAGCTGAAGGACCTCCGCGAAACTGCGCCGAAACACCCGGAGCCCTTGGTGCGCATCGGTCAGAGCGACACCAGATGTCACGCGCTCGAACACCGTGGCAGCCCGGAGCAGCGCTCGCCGACTCTTGGTCATCCCCTCCGCCGACCCCAGGAACCTCGATCCGATGAGGACCTCGGTGTCGACGGTGCGCATGTACTCCACCATCGCCACGGCGTCCTCGACGCGGTGCTGACCGTCCGCGTCGAACGTCACGAACAGGTCAGCGCCGGCATCGCGCAGCGCGAACTCCACGCCCGTCTGGTATGCCGCGCCCGCACCGAGGTTGATCGGGTGTCGAACCAGCCGGGCTCCGCCGCCGCGCAGCTCGTCCGCCGACCCGTCGGTTGATCCGTCGTCGACCCCCACGACGTTCGGGAAGAACTCCCTCAGCGACTCGATGACCCCCCGGACGACGGGTGCCTCGTTGAAGGCGGGGACGATGATCCACACGTCGTCGTTGGAGGTGCTCGGGACGACCAGCTCCTCGGTCATGGGCTCATCGACACTCATCTGCTCTGGGTGCCCTTCACGTATATTTGGCCTTCTTCTGACGTTCCCTGCCCGCGGGCGCCCTCAGGACGCCATCCCACATGCTACAAGGAGCCCCGTGACCCCTGACGCATCCGTGATCATCCTGGGGTTCGGTCCAGAGGAGTTCCTGGAGGAGGCGCTCGACGCCGTCGTGCGCGACCTTCGCCGCGGAGACGAGGTGATCCTCGTCGACAACGGTATCGAGGACGCGGCTGGGCGCCGGGGACGGTGGCCGGAGGTCGTGCAGGTGCTGGACCCCGGGGAGAACACCGGCTTTGCCGGCGGTTGTCGCCACGGGGTGCAGGCCGCAGGGGGCGAGGTCCTGGTCTTCGTCAACTCCGATGCGATCATCCGACCGCTGGCCATCTCGCACCTGGTCCGCGTCGCGACCCTGCCCGACGTGGGCATCGCCGGTGGGTGCCTGCGCCTCGCGGCCGAGCCCGACCTGGTGAACAGCGTGGGAAACCCGTTGCACTTCTCCGGCATCACCTGGGCGGGGAGCTGCGGGGAGGACGCCGCGTTGCACCGGGAGTCCAAGGACGTCGCAGTGGCCACCGGCGGTCTCTTCGCGATGCGGCGGGACGTCTGGGACGACCTGGGGGGGTTCGATCCCACGTACTTCGCCTACCACGAGGACACCGACCTCTCGATCCGTGCCTGGCTCACAGGCCGGCGCGTGGTCTATGTGCCAGATGCGGTGGCCGACCACCACTACGAGTTCGGTCGCTCCCCCCTGAAGATGTACCTCCTGGAGCGCAACCGGCTCATCACGGTGCTGACGGACTATCCGGCTCCCCTGCTCCACCGCGTCCTCCCAGCCATGGTCCTCGTCGAGCCGCTGCTCCTCGTGCAGGCGCTCCTGCAGGGGTGGGGCCGCCAGAAGATCTCCTCGATCTCGTGGATCATCCGCAACGCCACATGGCTTCGCGATCGTCGACGCACGGTGCAAGCAGCGGTGACGACGCCGGAGGCACTCCCCCCTCTGTTGGTCACTCGGATCGAGCCCCCCATGCTCGAGCCGCCACCTGGCATGGCACTCGTCAACGCAGCCCTGGCGCTGTACGGTCGCGTGGCCAGGCTGGGCAGCGCCGCGTGACGGCGCAGAGCGTCTCCTTCCGACGAGGAACGGTCAAGGTTGCCGTTGGTGTCGCTTCCTTCGGTGTGGCGAACTACGTCTTCCTCGCGGGGGCGACTCGACTGCTCGGCCCCGCCGGCTACGCCCAGTTCATGGTCTTCTGGGGGCTGGTGTACGGCCTCGGGCTGGGGCTCTGCCTGCCCTTCGAGCAGGAGATCAGCCGCCGGGTCTCCATGGCGCGCTCCACAGGATCCCCGATCGCGCCGACGCTTCGGGCGGCCTACCGCACGACCGGTATCGCCTCTGTTCTGCTCACCGTCCTCACGATTCCCGTCGCCATGATCTACTCCGATGCCGGCGACGTCCCGACGGTCGTGGCGCTGTGCGCAGCCTCCTACCTGGCACTCGCCATGGCGTACGTCTCCCGCGGAAGCCTCTCGGGCAGCGGGCAGTTCGGTCGGTATGCGGTCCAGTTCGGGATCGAGGGGCTCGTCCGCGTGCTCGCAGTCGTCCTGGTGGCCACTGCGATCGTTCGGGCGAGCATCCCCGCCTTCGCGCTGGCCGTGCCAGTCGCCCTCATGGCCGGCGTCTTCGCCACGACGAGCCTGGTCGTCCGAGGGGCGCCAGCACTGGAGATGCGCACCCTCGTTCGCTCACTTGCGCCGATCATCGTGAGCTCGATGATCGTCCAGTCCCTGATCAACCTCGGCCCGGTGACCATCAACCTGCTCACCGACGCCTCTGAACGCGATCTCGCAGGCTCATTCCTGGCCGCCGCAGTGGTGACGCGCATTCCGATCCTCGCCTTCAGCGCGGTCCAGGCGGTGCTGATCCCCCGACTGGTCCGTTCGGTCATGGCCGAGGACCGTCGAGATTTTCGTCGAGGGCTGGTGCTCGTGCTGGTTCCCACGATCGGCATCGGCGTGCTCGGGATGCTCGCGTGGCTCGTGGTGGGTCCTATGGTCCTTCACGTCCTGGCGGGTGCGGAGTACAACCTCCCCCGTGGGGACTTCGTCATCCTCGCCATCGGGGTCGCCCTGTACCTCGTCTGCAACGTGCTCCAAGCGGCAGCGCTGGCGTTGGGTGAGCACCTGCGGATGATGCGCTCCTGGCTCCTCGGCGCGGTGTCCTTCGTCGCGGCGAGCGTGCTTCCGCTGACCCCTACCCACGCTGTCGGATGGGCGATGGTGGCAGGGTTCGGGGTCGCGGCCGTGGCGCTCGGGCTGGTCGTCAGGCAGCGCATGACGCACCAGGAGCTGGGGTGGTCCCCCACTCAGCCGCCGATGCGGTAGAGCGTCATGCCACCATTCTTCGTCACGTGGATCGGAGTCCACGTCGGGGGAATCGTCGGGTTCTGCTCACGCCAGCTCGAGAGCGCACTCACGCAGAAACGACAGGGCGCACGAAGAGGGTCGGCCAACAGCACGTAGTCCCCGGGAACGGGTTCGGCTCCCTTCGCAGTGATGATTCGGGGAGTGAACTGCCACTCCTTGTCCCCCCCAAGGGGCCCGCGCTGGTAGACGGGCAGGATCCGGACGGTTCGGGCGTCGGTCCAGACGCTCGCGTCGGATGCCGGCTCAGCGGCGAGAACGGTGCGGACCTCACCGAGTGCTCCGCCCCCGTTTCCCACGAACAGCGGATTCTGGCGGACGTCCGACTGTGTGCCGAGCGCGGCGCCGAGCACGAGCAGAGCCCCGAGACCAGCTGCCGCGATCACACTCGCCGGCCGTGGAAGCCGACGCGCGACGGTGGCGATGACTCCTGCGGCGGCCAAGGTCATCAGCGGCACGAACGGCAACCAGTAGCGCATCAGGTCGATCCGCCCCGCGGGTCGGCCCGGCAGGAACATGCCACTGATACCGACGAAGAGGAGGTAGCTGGCGAGGAAGCTCGAGGCCATGAGGAGCAGCGCACGGTGGCGCGACCTCCAGAAGAAGAGGCCGATGAGCGCGACGACGCCGGTCGCCAGGATCCACATGCGGCCGGGCAGCATGGTCTCGGGGTTCATGAGCGTTCGAGGGATGTACGTGAGGTAGAACATCCGCGGTCGGCCCACGAAGTCGCCGAGGACATCGATGTCCGACTGGATCGTGGCCTGCGCCAGGTCTTGTCGACTGAACGTGTGCAGCTTCAGGAGCCAGTCGTCGTGCGCGACCGCCGAGATCAGGATGTCCACGGCGGCCCATCCGAGGACGGGGAGTGCCACGACGAGTGCCGTCCGCAGCACCCGGCCCTTGACGAGCAGCACGATCACGACGGGGAACCAGAGGAAGAGTGATGTCTCCTTGGCCTCGACACTCCACCCCAGGAGGAAACCGGTGGCCAGAAGCAGCGGGAGAACTCCACGACCCCCGGTGAGCATCCTTCCCCGGGCGCTCACTGCCACGACGAGGCCGAGCACCACGAGCGCGGCACCGAAGAGATCCGGGTAGTAGCTCGAGAGGTTGATGAAGACGACCCAGTTGCTCAGAAACAGGCCCACTGCAGTGAACGCTGCCACCTTCCCCCACCACCGCGCACCGAGCAAATAGAGCGAGCTGGCGAGGGTGCCGGCAGCCAGGATCGGCCAGAAGTAGTAGGTCAGCTGCACGTCACCGAAGAGGAACGACAGCGGCACGATCGGCAGGACCATGCCGTAACGGCTGTAGCCCAAGGCATTCCACGTGTCAGTCGGGAAGTCACGGCCGGCGCGCACGTAGTTCCAGGGATCCGAGGTGACGATCTCTGTGCGCCACAGCACAGCAACAGCGATGACGGCCGCGCCGACGGCTGCGGCCACGACAGCGTCGGCACGAGTCCACCCGTGGCCGGCGAGAGCGTCCTCTGGAGGCGTCGTCGCGTGGGACCGGCCCGGTTCGTCGTCCCGTCGCTCCGCCCTCGTCGCGGCCTTCATCGACCCTTCTTCAGGTCCTCGTTGTAGCGGTCGAGCACCTCCTCCATCGGCCCGTCCATCGCGAGGCTCCCGGACCTCAGATAGAGCCCCCGCGTGCCGAACCTGCGCAGGTCGTTCTCCGAGTGCGAGACGAGGAACAGCGTTCGCCCCTCGGAGAGCAGGCTCTCCATCCGCGTGTAGCACTTCTCCCGGAAGGCCTTGTCCCCCACCGCGAGCACCTCGTCGATGAGGAAGATCGGCTCGTCGAGGGCCGAGATCACCGCGAAGCCCAGCCGCACCTTCATGCCCGAGGAGAGGTGTCGGTAGGGCCGATCCAAGGCGGACCTGACCTCCGGTCCGGCGAAGTCGACGATGCTCTCGAAGCGCTCCTCGATCTGGTCCTTGGACAGTCCGTGCAGACCCGCCTGCACCCAGAGGTTGTCACGACAGGTGAGCTCGCCTCGGAACCCGCCCGTCAGCTCGATGAGGGGTGCGACACCGCCGACCACCCGAACCTCGCCGGTATCAGGGAGGAGCACACCGGCGATCGTCTTCAGAAGGGTGCTCTTGCCGCTGCCGTTGCCCCCGACGATGCCGACGGCCTCGCCCTGGTGGATGTCGAAGCTGACGTCCTCGAGGGCCCAGAAGGTGTCCTTCGGGGTTCCAGAGCTCCCATGGAAGAGCAGGTCCCGGACCTGCAGCTTGCGACGTCGAGAGAGGTAGAACTCCACCCCCACACCCTTGGCACTGATGACCAGGCTCATCGTGCTCAGATCTCCTTGAGCACGGCGCGCTCGAGCCGGGTGAACACCGTGAACCCGATGATCAGGAATGCGAGGCTCACGCCGACGCTGACCCCCACGTCGAGCCAGTTGACGGAGCGCTCGAAGAGGCCGCCACGATAGAGGGACAGGATGCCGTTCAGCGGGTTGAAGATGAGCAGGGCCCGCAGCTGCTCGGGCACCGCGTGGGCGCCGTAGAGAATCGGCGAGAGGTAGAACATGAAACGCAGCACGATCCGCACCACGCGCTGCACGTCGGTGGCCAAGACGGTGATGGGCGCCAGGAGCAGGCCGAGCCCGACGAGGAGCACGAACTGGATCACCAGCCCGAGCGGGAAGAAGATGAGCTCCCAGTCCAGGTGGGCCTGGCCGCGCGCCACGTAGTAGATGACGAAGCCGACGAGAATCGGCAGGGAGAACAGGTACTCGAGCCCCTTGGCCACGACACAGCGGATGACCCACACCTCGCGTGGGAGGTTCGTCGACCGCACGAGCTTGGCCTCTTGGATCAGGCTCTTGGCGGTGTCGTTCACCGACCCGGTGAACCACTGCCAGCCGAGCAGCCCGGAGAGGAGGTAGAGGAAGTAGGGGGTGTCAGCGACCCGCCTGCTGGCGTTGAAGACGAAGGTGAAGACCACGAAGTAGACCGACGCCATGAGGAGCGGGTCGAGCACGGTCCAGACGTAACCGAGCAAGCTCCGTGAATAGCGCACCCGAAGGTCACGCTGAACCAGGGTTCCGAGGATCTCCCGTCGATGCCAGACAGCCCTGATCCGCTGGATCATGGACAGGACCTCTCTTCGATCGTCTCGGTGGGGCCGGCGCGGCGAGCGCCGAGCCGAGGATACGGCACGTGTCGTGGGCGGGTGTCGAGCATCGCTCAGATGAGCCGCTCGAGTCGCAGCACCCCGTCGTCCTCGGCCAGGAGGCCATCGGCGAGCAGGGTGTCCCTGAGCGTGGCGTACTCCTCCGGGTCACCCACCGAGAAGTGGGAGAGCCTCATGAGGAAGAGGGCGATGGACCGGAAGCTGCGGGTGATGACGAGGTTGGGAGTGCCCGTCGTGCAGTTGAAGTCCGTCACCGGGGTGCGCCAGTCGCCGTAGTTCTCGGTGAGGTAGCGGTCGGCGTCGGCCGGGCCGAGCACGTCCACCCCGCCCAACGTGTAGGGCGCCAGGTCGAAGGCGCTGTTCTCCCACTGGTGCAGCGAGGACCCGTGCCACACCTTCTCCCCGGAAGGGTGGTGCACGAAGACGTCGACGTTGATCCCGTTGGTGTGGATCAGCTTGACGAGCGCCAAGGACCGCTCCACGCGATACCGGCCGTCCGGCGCGCGGACCACCGACTGGGCGTCGTCCACCTTCTTCACCACGAACCCGGGGTCGGCCTCAAGCGTCGCGATCATGACCGGCATTCTCTCGGCGTCATACGTGATGCCCACGTCGATGTCGTAGTCGTGGGCCAGAAAGCCACCCTCGCGCACGAGACCGAGAAACGTGCCGGAGATGACGTACCACTGCCACTGCGGAACGGGGAGCGCGGACGCCAGATCGGCGAGGGCCGAGCGCGCGTCATCGAGGTCGAAGTCGCCCTCGCGCGGGGTGCCCCGTGGCGGTGCGGTGCCGTGCGCGTCGCTGATCAGCGGCAGCAGCGCGTCAGCGTGAGCGTAGAAGTCACTGCGGAGGTCCTCGATGTCACCGGCACCGGCGTCGAGCTGGGAGTGGATCCTCGCCGCGCGCACGAACAGGTCGTCGGCGCGCCACAGGTGCTCTGGCAGTGAGTCGCGCCGGGCGGCGATGAACGCATCCAGGGCCGCCAGGTCTGCAGGCTCGGCGCCGAGGGTGAAGTCGAAGAAGTCGTCGGTGACGGTCTCGATACCGGGCCAGCCGCGACGCAGCACCCAGCCCGCCAGGCGAAACGCGTACTTCGTCTCGTCCTGCACGAACTGGGTGCGCACCAGGCGCGCGATCGATGGACGACCGGTGACCGTCAGGGTACCTGCGTATGCCGCGGCACCGACACCGTGGCGGAACACCGGCGAGTGCGACCGGTTGAGAAAGTTGAGGAGGGCGTAGGACTTGTTCAGCATCGAAGACCTATCGGGACGATGAGCGGGCCACGGGAGCACGAAGGATGAAGGCGGCTGCGGTCGGGCGGTGTCGCGCAGGTGCCCAGTATCCCAAACCCACGCCGGCTGCTCGAATCGCTTCTCACCCCACCGAGCACACGTCGGCGAGGTCGCCGGTGCTGGCGTCGGGGTCCGTCCCGGGACGGTCCATCACGGCCTGTGGTGTCGGCGCCACCTTCTTCGCCGGGGCCGGCGACGCGCCGACCGCGGCTGCACCAACCGCTGCCTTCGACCCACCCGCTGCCTTCGACGCCGCGATCGCCGTGGCAACCGCCCGGTGGACGCGATTCGGGTCGTAGTCCCACGGATTGATGAGCGGCGGCACGAAGTTGACCGAGGTGATCTTCTCCTGCTTGGTCTTGACGGCCACGTCGGCCAGGCTTGCGAGCGCCGCCTGGGGGATGTCGGTCTGCACCACGCCCTTGGTCGCCTCGGCGATCGCGCCGAAGTTCAGGACCACCGTCTTGGGGTCCATCTGTCGCACCATCGCGGTGACGACGCACCGCTGGCGAGCCATCCGCTCGTAGTTCGTGGAGTTGGCGCGGCTCCGGGCGTACCACAGGGCGTGGTAGCCATCGAGGTGCTGGTTCCCCGCCTCGATCCACCCCTTCTCCCGTCCGCTGGCGACCTCGGCCTGGGACCCCATCGGGGTGCGCCGCTGCACCGCGACGTCCAGGCCGCCGACGGCGTCCACGAGGCTGCGGAACCCCTTCAGGTCGACGAGCACGTGGTACTGGATGTCCAGCCCGGACAGCGACTCCACCGCCTCGGTCGTCGCGAGGAGCCCGGGGTCGGCTGTCCCGGTGGGGAACTCCTCGGCGTGGCCCCGGCCCCAGGTGTAGAGGCCGTTGAGCAGGCACTCGTCGCCGCAGGACCACCCCTGCGGCATCAGCCTCGCCATCACGGAGCCCGGCCGAAAGGTGATGTTCTCCGTTTCTCGTGAGAATCCGAAGAGCACTGCGCGGCCGGTCTCGGCGTCGACGCTGACGAGCTGCAGGCTGTCCGGCCGCAGGCCGTCGCGGCCCGCGCCGCTGTCTCCCCCCAGCAGGAGGATGTTGTAGCGACCGTCGACGGCACCGGCGGCCGCGCCGGTGCCGAAGACCGATGCGATCGCCGAGCGCGCCGTGGCGACGTTGACACCGGCATACGCCATTCCCCCGGGGAGGACGAGCACCAGGGCGAGGAGGGCGACCAACAGGCGCCGTCGGTCACGCTGGGGGAGCTGGTCTGGTCGGCCGAGACGCCAGGCATCGACGAGGAGGATCGCCCACAGTGCCGCCACCGCGAACAGCGCGTACTGGAGGAACGAGAGCGTCCACCGGTTCATGAGCACCGTGAGCGCCGCTCCGCGGCTCACGAGGGAGAGCAGGGCCAAGAGGGTGGCTCCGGCCAAGACACCCAGCCAGACCCTCAGGGCCACACGGCCCAGTCGCTGGTGGCCTGCGGCGAGCTGGGCGCTCCCGGGCACCAGGACGGTCATGACGAGGAGCGACACGGACCGACGGCGAGCACGACGTGGGTCCTCGTGGGCGCGGGTGTCGACCCGGATCGACCCGGCGGGTGCCGCGCGGTCCAGGGTTGCGGCGCCGCGCTGTGATCCCATGGCTCACGAGTATCAGCGCCCGACCCGAGGTCGTGGCAGAGGCGCGCCGTGGTGTCGCGCACGGCGACACATCGCGGCCGCGACAGGGGCACCGGTCAACCGTTGGCACACTGGAGTCCTCACCCCTTCCCCCGAGCGAGAGCCACGACCCCCGATGAGCGACGACGAGCACGCCAGGCCGATCCCCCAGGGGAAGGTGCCCAGCCGCTCAGACGACGAGGTCTACGTCGTCGACACCCGTCGCAGCGTGCCCCGGGCGAAGGCCACCCGGGCGAGCGCCCCGCCGAGACCGTCCCGTCAGCCGAGCGGGTCGCGCCCCGCAACGCGGCCGGCAGTCTCGGCCGACCACGCGGCATACGACGACCTCGGCAGGCCGGTCCGCTCCGGCTCGCCGCCGAGGCCGCCGCGCCCGGCAGGACGACCCGCCGGGACCACCGCACCCGAGCCGCCGCGTCGGGCCCGCAGAGGGCGCAGGGTGCTGACCTTCGCGCTGGTCGCAGCCCTGGCATGGGTCGGTTACACCGTGTTCACCCCGTGGCACGCCTGGACCACGGTGACCCGCGAGAACACCACTCCAGGAGGTGAGCGTCCGGCCGCTGCTGACGGACACACCTACCTGCTCGTCGGGTCCGACAGCAGGGAGGGTCTGACCAAGGCGGAGCGCAAGGCGCTCGGGGTCGGTGGCGACGCGTCCGGCCGCCGCACCGACTCCATCATCCTCCTCCACACACCTGCCGGCTCGGGCAAGCCGGTGCTCATCTCGATCCCCCGCGACAGCTACCTGCCGATCCCCGGTAACGACCGCAACAAGGTCAACGCGGCGTTCTCGATCGGTGGCCCCACGCTGCTCGTCGAGACCATCGAGCAGGCGACCGGCCTGCCGATCGATGGCTACCTCGAGATCGGCTTCGCGGGTTTCGCCGGGGTGGTCGACAGCCTCGGAGGCGTGAACGTGTGCGTCAAGGCAGACATCAAGGACGCCAAGGCGCACATCGACCTCAAGAAGGGCTGCCAGGTCCTCGACGGCAAGAACTCCCTCGGCTACGTGCGGGCCCGCTACTCCGACCCCAAGGGGGACCTCGGGAGAGCCGCTCGACAGCGGCAGTTCCTCGGTGCCGTGATGAAGGAGGCGGCTACCCCCTCGACGGTGCTCAACCCCTTCACCTGGTGGGACTTCACCCACTCCGCGGCATCGAACGTCATCGTCGGGGAGGACACCTCGCTGCTCGACTCGTGGCGGATCGTGTCGACGATGCGCAAGGTCTCCTCCGACGAGGCGCTGAGCCTGGTCGTGCCGCTCTCCTCGACCAACACCACGACCCGCGCCGGGAGCTCGGTGATCTGGGACGAGAAGCGCGCCGGCGCCCTCTTCCGGATGCTGCGCGACGGCACCCCCATCGACGTGCCACCCCCCGGCACCGACGGCGAGCCCAGCGGTGGCTGACCTTGTGGCGGACGTGGGCGGCGCTCGACGCGCAGGAAACGTCCAGACTCCCTCGCTACGATCGCCCTCGCGGATCGCTCGGGTCAGCGCTGGTCGTGGGTTCAGGGAACAGGGAGGGTGTGCGTGGGCAGCAGCCAGGAGCCGCTGACCCCACCTCCCGGCGAGTCGACCAGCGGCGGGCCCGGGAGCACCAGGCGGGAGATCCACGGGCGCACCGGGGCCGGTGGCGGCAGGTCGTGGCGCCGCTGGACCGTGGTCGCGCTGGTCAGCACGCTGGTTGTCGCCCTGGGCGGGGTGGCCTTTGCCACCTGGCGCCTGAACGGCAACATCAAGAAGGTCGACGTCACCGGTGCAATCGGTGGTGACAGACCGAGCCGGGACACTGGGGCCGATCGCGCCCTCAACATCCTGCTCGTCGGCTCCGACACCCGGGAAGGGGCCGGCAACGACGCCTACGCCGACAACGACGGGCAGGCCGGCTCGAACTCCGACACCAACCTCCTCGTCCACCTGTCCGCGGACCGCTCGTCCGCCACCGTGGTGTCGATCCCCCGCGACTCGATGGTTCCGGCTCCACCGGAGTGCTCCCCCACGGCGCCCAAGAACGCGTGGGTGATGCGCCAGTGGAACCACAACTACTCGATCGGTGGCACCGGGTGCCTGATCCGCACCCTCGAGGGGAACACCGGGCTCTTCGTCGACCACTACGCGGTGGTCGACTTCAGCGGGTTCAAGCAGATGGTTGACGCCCTGGGCGGTGTCGAGGTCTGCACCAACGAGGCGATCAGCGACCCCAACACCCACCTGGAGCTGACCGCGGGCCGCCACACCCTCGACGGCCGGGTGGCCCTCCAGTACGTGCGGGCGCGCAAGTCGATCGGCGACGGGTCCGACCTGGGCCGGATCAACCGCCAGCAGGCCTTCTTGTCCTCGGTGATGCAGGAGGCCACCTCCACCGGGCTCCTCCTTCGCCCGGACCGGCTCTACGGGTTCCTCGACGCCGCGACGAAGTCGTTGACGACAGACCCCGAGTTCGGCATCGGCGCGATGCGCGACGTCGCCACCAGCGTCAAGGGCGTGGGCCTGGGCCAGATCGACTTCGTCACGGTGCCCAACGAGACCTACCCCGCCGACCCCAACCGAGTGCAGTGGAAGGCCTCCGCCGACAAGATCTGGACTGCCCTGAAGGAGGACCGTCGGGTCAACGAGCCGAAGAAGAGCCCGACCGCGACTCCTTCACCCTCGGCGACCCCCCTCACGGTGCGCCCTGACGAGGTGGCCGTCCAGGTCGTCAACGCCTCGGGAGTCGCCGGCCTGGCGCGTCAGGCACGGGAAGCGCTCACCGTGCAGGGTTTTGCGGGCGTGAGCACCACCACCGTCGAGCAGGGCGATCCAGGGACCGTGGTCGAGTTCTCCGCGGGGTACGAGGACCAGGCTCGCACGGCCGCCGCCGCCTTCCCCGGCTCCGCCGTCAGGGAGGTCACGGGCCTGGGTTCGCTCGTGCGGGTGACCCTCGGCCCCGGTTCCGCCCCCGTCGTGGCGGTGCCCAACCGCTTGGGGACCGAGCCGCTGCCGTCACCGTCGATCACCTCTGGCACGGCGCCGGACGAGCAGATCGAGACCCGCCAGGCCGACGCCGACATCTGCGCCTGACACACCACCCCGCCCAGGCTCCCTCCTCCCCGACGTCCTCTGTCGGGGGCCTGACGGCGTTCTGGCGCCCTCAGCCCTTGAGGAGCGCTCTGGCCATCACGATGCGCTGCACCTGGTTGGTGCCCTCGTAGATCTGGGTGATCTTGGCGTCGCGCATCATCCGCTCGAGCGGGAAGTCACGGGTGTATCCCGCGCCGCCGAGCAGCTGCACGGCATCCGTGGTCACCTTCATCGCGACGTCGGAGGCAAACGCCTTGGCGGCCGCACCGAAGAAGGGCAGGTCGGGGTCGCTGCGCTCGGACTTCGCGGCAGCGACGTAGACGAGCTGGCGGGCCGCCTCGAGCTCCATCGCCATGTCGGCGAGCATGAACTGCACGCCCTGGAACTCGGCGACCGCCCGACCGAACTGCTGGCGCTCCTTGACATAGGCGACGGCGTGGTCGAGCGCGCCCTGGGCGATGCCGACGGCCTGCGCTCCGATGGTGACGCGGGTGTGGTCCAGGGTCTGCAGCGCAAGCTTCAGCCCCGCGCCCACCTCGCCCACCACGCGGTCACCGGGGATGCGGCACCGGTCGAAGTGCAGCTCACGGGTGGGGCTGCCCTTGATGCCGAGCTTGCGCTCCTTCTCCCCGAAGGTGAAGCCCTCGTCGTCCTTCTCCACGACGAATGCCGTGATGTTGTTGCCGCGCTGACCATCGGGGTCGGTGACGGCCAGGACGGTGTAGAAACCGGACTCACCGGCATTGGTGATCCACGACTTCTGGCCGGTGAGCACCCAGTCGTCACCGTCACGCACGGCCTTGCACGTCATCGCCGCGGTGTCGGAGCCCGCCTCTCGCTCGGAGAGTCCGTAGGAGAACGTCGTCTCCCCGGCGGCGAGGGGGGTGAGGTAGCGGCGCTTCACGTCCTCGTTGGCCGCCAGGACGAGCGGCATCGACCCCAGCTTGTTGACCGCCGGGATGAGCGAGGCCGACGCGTCGACGCGGGCTACCTCCTCGATGACGATGCAGACGGCGAGCGCGTCGGCGCCCACCCCGCCGAACTCCTCGGCGACGTGGGGGGCGAAGAAGTCACTCGCGACCAGGGCGTCATGCGCCTCCCGCGGGTAGCGGGCATCCTCGTCGACCTCCGCCGCGAAGGGGGCGATCTTGTCCTCGGACACCGCGCGCACCGCCTCGCGGATCGCCTCGTGGTCCTCGGAGAGCCGGTAGGTGTAGAAGTCGGGGTTGCCACTCATGGCCCTGATGTTACTCGGGGGTAGAGCGGACCCTTTCACTCACCGTGCAGCAGGTGCCAGAGGTGGCCGTGCCGCTCACGGTCCCCGAGTGCCGGGAGCACCTCCCGCTCGAACAGCTCGACGCCACTGAGGTCGTAGGCCTGCTCGACGAAGTACGTGATGGCATAGCCCATCCCGCGTCGCTCCATGTCGCGCAGCCTCTCGACGACCTGCTCCGGGGTGCCGACCAGCGGGCCGTCCTCGAAGGACTTCACGGTGGACTCCACGACGTCTGCGGGCAGGCCTGCCGAGGTGTAGTGGTCGCGGATCCAGCCGAGCCGGTCGCGCACCTCCGCGTCGTCGCGCCCGATGACGACGTTGAAGTTGGCGCTGCGCACGATCTCGGAGGGGTCGCGCCCGATGTCCTCGCAGTGCGCGTCCAGGATCGCGCTCTTGGCGCTGAACTCACCCGGCATCCCCGAGAAGTTGGTGTAGTCGGCATACTCCGCGGCGATCCGCAGCGTCTTCTTCTCCCCCCCGCCGGCGATCCACATCGGGATGCCGTTGCTCTTGCTGCCCGGGGAGGAGTCACCCTGCAGTGG
>JBDSNZ010000318.1:0-17064 GCA_039915055.1 Ornithinibacter sp. | reverse complement strand
GGGCGATGTGCTCCTCGAGCAGGCCCAGACTGACCGCCTGGAGGGCGCGGGTCGCGGCGCTCACCTGGGTCAGCACGTCGATGCAGTAGGTGTCGCTCTCCACCATCCGGGCGATGCCGCGCACCTGCCCCTCGATGCGTCGCAGTCGCTTGAGGTGGGCTTCCCTGGTGTCGGAGTACCCGGGGGCGGAAGTGGTGGTGTCTGGCTCCGTGGTCACGACGGCAAGCATACCCCCTTGGGGTATTTCAGCCGGATGCCGGGCCGAGGTGCTCGCGCACGAGCCGCTTGGGTGCCCGAGTGGCCCACGCGTCGGTGATCACCTCGGCGAGCTCGGCACGCTCCAGCAGGTGCAGGTCTCTCTCGCGCACCAGCACGTGGTTGTAGCCGTCGAAGTGCGGGGTCGTGAACCACGGGGAGCCACTCTGGAGCAGCGCCTCCTTGTCTTCGGGGCTGGGCACGACGATCGCGATGACGTCGTCCATGAGTTCCCCCGTGTCGGCGTCGACCGCGTCCTTGCGCGGACCACGCCAGAGCAGGAACGCCTTGCCGCGGATCGTGAACGAGGGCCGGTCACCCCAGCTCGTGCCCGCCGTGACCTCCGGCAGGGCGAGAGCGATCTCCTCGACGTCCTGCCGAATCACGGGACCGCGTGAGCCGGGCACCCCTCCACCGTGCCACACCGGCGGGCCGGTCCCACCCCGGGCCGACCCGGGTCAGCGGAGGTGGTCGACCAGCTCCGGCGCGAGACCCACATAGGTTGCCGGGGTCATCGTCGCCAACCTCTCCTCGACATCCGCGGGCAGACCGAGCCCCCGCACGAACTCGACGAGCTCGACGTGGCCGATCCGCCGTCCCCTGGTCAGCTCCTTGAGCCGCTCGTAGGGCTCCTCCATGCCCGGCGCGCCCTGCGCGCCGAGCGCGCGCATCGCCGACTGGATCGGCTCGCCGAGCACCTCCCAGTTGACGTCGAGATCGGCCGCCATGGCCCCGGGCACGGCATCGAGCCCGGCGAGACCGCGCGCGGCATTGTCGATGGCGAGCAGCCCGTGACCGAAGGCCGACCCGATGTTGCGCTGCATCGAGGAGTCGGTGAGGTCGCGCTGAAGTCGGCTCTGCACGAGGGTGGAACCCAGCACGTCGAGGAGGGCGTTGCTCACCTCGAGGTTGGCCTCGGCGTTCTCGAAGCGAATCGGGTTGACCTTGTGCGGCATCGTGGAGGAGCCGACCGTGCCCTGGCCGCGCACCTGGGCGAAGTAGCCCAGCGAGATGTAGGTCCACACATCCGTGCACAGGTTGTGCAGCACCCGGTTGAACCGCGCGACATCGGCATAGAGCTCGGCCTGCCAGTCGTGGCTCTCGATCTGGGTCGTCAGAGGGTTCCACGTCAGCCCGAGGTGCTCGACGAACTCGCGGCTCAGCTCCTGCCAGTCGGCGCCGGGCACCGCCGCGAGGTGAGCGCCGTAGGTGCCGGTCGCCCCGTTGAGCTTGCCGAGGAACTCCGCGTCCTCGATCCGTGCGAGCTGGCGCTGCAGGCGCCACGCCAGCACCGCGAGCTCCTTGCCCATCGTGGTGGGTGTCGCCGGCTGGCCGTGGGTGTGCGCGAGCAACGGCACGTCGCGCAGGTCCGAGGCCATCGTCGCGACCTGCTCGACGAGTGCGGTGGCGCGTGGCAGCCAGACCTGCTGGACCGCCCCCTTGACGAGCACGGCGTAGGACAGGTTGTTGATGTCCTCGCTGGTGCAGCAGAAGTGGATCAGCTCGGCGAGGCCGCGGTCCCCTGCCTCGGGCGCGATGCGGGCGAGCCGCTCCTTGAGGAAGTACTCGACCGCCTTCACGTCGTGAGCGGTGACCCGCTCGGTCGCCGCCATCTCCTCGATCTCGGCGGGGCCGAAGGTGCGCACGACCTCGCGCAGCGACTCCTGCTCAGATGCCGTGAGGCGCCGCACGCCGGGCACGACCTCGCGCTCGGTGAGGTGGATCAGCCACTCGACCTCGACGTGCACCCTGGCCCGGTTGAGCGCCGGCTCGGAGAGATGGTCCACCAGTGGGGCGACGACGCCGCGGTAGCGCCCGTCGAGCGCTCCGAGGGCGATGGGGGGCGTGGTGTCGGCGAGGCTCGTCGCGTCGTCAAGGCTGGCCATGACGCCATCCTCCCAGAGTGGCGGCGGAGTCAGCTGCGGGACACCTTGACACGGACGTGCTCGACGATGCCGGGCACGGCTGCGCTGATCTCCCTGTAGGTCTGGTCGTAGGCGGGGTCGGTGCCGTACCAGGGGTCGTCCATGCCCAGCTCACCCGCGGCGACGGCGGCCTCGTCGAAGGACCGGAAGAGCCTCACCTTGTCGGTGTCCCGGCCGTCGCGCGCCAGCTGCTCGAGACGGTCGACATGGATGTGGTCGACGGCGAGCACGAGGTCGGCGTCGTCGAACCACGAGGTCTCGAAGCGCCGGGCCCGGTGCTGGGCCCACCCCCTGTCGGCGTGGCCGTTGCGCTGGAGCACCGCAACCGTGCGCGGGTGCACCCCATTGCCCTGCTCCTCAGCAGAGGTGCCCGCAGAGTCGACGACCACGCGGTCGTCGAGCCCGGCCTCCTCGAAGGCCTCGCGCAGCAGGAACTCGCCCATCGGGGATCGGCAGATGTTGCCCCAGCAGACCACGGTGACGCGGTAGGGACGGTCGGAATCGCTCATACACCCATCATGACGACGCTCAGTCGTGGTCGAACCAACCGGGCACCCCGGCGAGGAAGTCAGCGCGCCCCATCGCACCGGCCCCCTCGGGGATGCACCCCCACAGCGGAGCACCCGTGACGCGGGGCAGGTCGATCAGGTTGCTCTCCTCGGCCAGACCGGGCTCCGTGGGCCAGGACCCGATCACCACGCCGAGCAGCGGCACCGACCGGGAAGCCAGCGCCTCGGCGGTGAGGGCAGCCGTGTTGAGGGTGCCCAGGCCCGCGCTGGCGACGAGCACAACACCACACCCAATTCCCTTGTAGCGCAGGCCGGCACCAATGTCGGCGAGCGTGCCGCCTCGCTGGTCGAGCCGCACGAGGAGCCCCCCGGCGCCCTCGACGAACACGACCTCTGTCTCGGCCGCGATCTCGCCGATCCGCTTGGCGTGCAAGCCGACCGGCGGCAGGCTGACGCCCTCACGGCGCGCTGCGGCCTCCGGTGAGAGCGGGTCGCGCAGCCGCAGGAGCTCGTGGGTCACCACGTCGTCGCCGAGGAGCCGGCGCACCTCGTCGACGTCGCCGGGCTCGCCTGGCTCCAGGCCGGTCTGGGCCGGCTTCACCACTGCGACACTGCTGCCGCGCTCCCGGACGACGGCGGCCAGTGCGGCGGTGACGACGGTCTTGCCGACGCCGGTGCCCGTCCCCGTGACCAGGACGACCTTGGTGAGCGAGCGCGGGTCAGCCACGAGCCGCGGTGAGGGCGGCCAGCACGGCGCTGGCGTGGTCGAGCTCGTGCTCGGAGTGGTCGGCGTGTGCGGTGAGCCGCAGCCGTGAGGACCCGTCCGGTGTCGAGGGCGGCCGGAAGCACCCGATCCGGATGCCGTGCGCCTGCGCCTTCTCGACGGCGGCGACCGCCTCGTGGGGGCCGGGCATCTCCACGGACATCACGGCACCGGCGGGGGTGGGCACCCCGCATGCACGTGCCAGACGAGCGGCATTCGCGTGCAGTCGCTCGAGGAGCTCGGGGTGCTCACCCAGCACCTCCAGGGCGGCCAGGGCCGCACCCGCGGCTGCGGGGGCCAAACCGGTGTCGTAGATGAACGGGCGGGCGGTGTTGACGAGGTGGTCGCGCACGTCGGCCGAGGCCAGCACGACCCCACCCTGGGATGCGAGCGACTTCGACAAGGTGCCGGTCACGACCACGTGCTCGGCCTGGGCGGCCCCTGCCGCCGCGACCAGCCCACCGCCGCGGGGGCCGGTGACGCCCAAGGCGTGGGCCTCGTCGACGATGAGGAGCGCGCCGGCGTCGGCGGTCATCTCGATGAGGTCCTCGAGCGGGGCAGCATCGCCCCGGACCGAGTAGACCGACTCGACCACGACGACCGCCCTGGGCACGTCACGGCGGGAGAGCAGCTCCGCGACGTGGTCGACGTCGTTGTGTCGGGCGATCGACACCCCGGCTCGGGAGAGCCGGCAGCCGTCGATCAGGCTGGCGTGCGCATGCTCGTCGCTGACCACGAGCGTGCCCGCGTCGGCGAGCGTGGTGAGCACCGAGAGGTTCGCGGCATACCCGCTGGAGAGCACCAGTGCGGAGGCCGCCCCGGTGAGGGCGCGCAGCGCGGTCTCGAGCTCGTCGTGCACGACGAGGGTGCCGGTGACCAGGCGCGACGCCCCTGCGCCGGTGCCATAGGTCTCGGTGGCGGTGACCGCCCCGGCGATGACGGCGGGGTGCGTGCGCAGCCCTAGGTAGTCGTTGCCGGCGAGGTCGAGGCCGTCACCGCTCTTGGTGACGGAGAGCCGTCGGGTCAACCCCGCCGCCTCGCGCGTCTGCGCGGCGGCGCGGATCCAGTCCAGGGGGCTGCTCACACCGAGGATCCTGTCACGCCCAGGCCGGTGCGCGCCCCCTGAATGACGGGCGTCCCGCCTGCGGGTGACGCTGTAGCCAGCTGTCTTGTCACAAGCACTTGACACAAGCCGTCACGGTCCGGCATCCTCCTGCTTGTACCAATCAATCGATACAAGTGGGGGTCATCATGAGGTTCCTCGTCCTGGCAGCACCGATCGCACTGATCGGACTCGTCGTCGCCCTGCTACGCCGCACGGTGGTGACCGTGGCGGGCGGTGACCATCCCGGGGTGGTCGCGATCGCCCGGCACACCCGGCGCTGGCGGGTGCTCGGGCTCGTGGCAGGAGTGGTGGCCGCCGTGCTGCTGCTGACCCTCGGCGAGCGCGTCGACGCCCTGGGCAGGCTGAGC
The DNA here is from genome assembly GCA_039915055.1 of Ornithinibacter sp. Classification (GTDB taxonomy): domain Bacteria; phylum Actinomycetota; class Actinomycetes; order Actinomycetales; family Dermatophilaceae; genus Fodinibacter. The sequence continues at coordinate 12,139 of JBDSNZ010000318.1, read as the reverse complement.
GCCCTGGCGCCGGTCGCACTCGGCGCGGGCGTGCTGCTGGGCACGATCGCCGGGGAGCTCACGGCACGGGCCCCCGTCGGCGTGCGACGCTCGGCCGCCGTCGAGACGCGCCGCCTCGCGCCCCTGGTGCCGCGCGCCCCGGCCGTCGTGCTCGGTGCTGGTTCCGCGCTCCTGGTGGGGGCCCTCGCCGCCGGAACGGCGTGGGGCTCAGCAGACGACCTCGGGCGCGCGGGCCGGGCCCTGTCGATGACGTGCACCCAGGTGCTGCCCGACCTCGGGACGACGACGGTGGGGAGCTCGCGCGGCCCGTGGCCGGGCTCGTTCTACAGCGTGCCGCTCTTCCTCGCGCTCCTCGTGCTCGCGGCCCTGGTCGTCGTGGCCTTGCGGGTCATCGTGCGGCGGCCTCGCCCCGAGGTCGACAGCCTCGCCCTCGACACGACGCTGCGGCGCTGGTCGGTCGGCACCGTCCTCACCGCGGCGACCGTCGCTGTCCTGGGCACCCTGGGGCCGGTCGCGACCCTGATGCTCGGTGCACTGAGAGGGATGAGCTGCGACCTCAGCACAGTCCAGTCCGCCGTGATGTGGGTGTGCCTCGTCGTGGGCCCGGTCGCCACCGGCGCCACCCTCGGAGTGCTCGGCAGACTCCTCCTCACCCCGAGGATCCGCGTCGAGGACCTGCCGCGTCCCCTTCCCGGTGACGCGACGCACGTCGGGGCACCGGTGCGATGACCCTCTCCACGGTCACGGTCGACGTCCTGGACCCGACCCCGCCCTACGAGCAGCTCCGCCGCCAGCTCGCCGATCTCATCGGCACCGGGGTGCTCTCACCGGGTGACCGGCTCCCGCCGGTGCGCCAGCTCGCCGCTGACCTCGGGCTCGCCGTCGGGACGGTGGGTCGCACCTACCACGAGCTCGAACAGGGCGGATACGTGCGGTCCCGCCGGGGCGGCGGCACGCGGGTCGCCCCCTCTCCCCCGACCACGGCGACCCCGGAGCGGGCGCTGGAGGAGGCGGCCACGGCATACCTACGTCGCGCCGAGATGCTCGGGGCATCCGCGGACACCGCCCTGGAGGCCGTCCGCCGACTGGCGCGCACCTGACGGACGGCGAGCGGGGCGGCGGTGGATGATGAGGGGGCCACCGCCGCCCATGCCTCAGGAGGAACCTCATGCCCAAGGCCCCGCTGCCCCCCGAGGTGGCCGAGCTGTTCGCCCGGCCCAACCCGGCTGTCGTCGCCGTGCTCATGCCCGGCGGTGCGCCGATGTCGGTCGCCACCTGGTATCTCGTGGAGGACGACGGCACGGTGCTGCTCAACATGGATGCCGGTCGCGCGCGGCTCCAGTGGATGCGCGAGCACCCGCAGATCGCCCTCACCGCGCTCAAGGACGGCGAGTGGTACACCCACGTCAGCGTGCGCGGACCGATCGTGCGGTGGGAGGAGGACCCGGAGAAGGGCCTGGCCGACATCGACCGGCTCTCGATGCACTACTCGGGCAAGGCGTATCCCGTGCGCGACCGGGCCCGAGTCAGCTGCTGGATGCAGGTCGATCACTGGCACGGCTGGGGCGGGGCCCGGCGCGACTGAGAGGATGGCCCGATGGATCACGACGCAGAGCAGACTTCGCAGCGGCGCGGACGGGTGAGCCGTTTCGTGCGCGCTGCGAGCAAGGTGGCCCTCGGGGCCGCGCTCGTCGGCGCCGGCACCGCGCACCTGACCGCCATGCGCGAGGAGTTCCAGGCGCAGGTGCCCGAATGGATCCCGTTCGACCCCGACGACGTCGTGGTGTGGTCGGGCTGTGCGGAGATCGCGCTCGGTGCAGCGACGCTCCTCACCTGGACCCAGCCCGCCCGGGCCCGGATGGGCACGGTGGGTGCCGTCTTCTTCCTCGGGGTGCTGCCGGGCAACATCGCGCAGTGGCTCGAGCGCAAGGACGGTTTCGGGCTGGACACCGACCAGAAGCGCGCCGCCCGCCTCCTCGTCCAACCGGTGCTGATGGCCTGGGCGCTGCACGCCGGCGACACCCGCCGACAGAAGCGGCTCCCCCGCGCCTGACCCGTAGCCATCGAGGTTCTCGGGGGCACCCCGAGAACCTCGGTGAGACAGGGGAAGGGATGTCTTGCCCCCACCGGGGGTTCTCCTCCTCAGCCAGGCGCCTCAGCCGTGGACGGCCTCGACGGCCCCGACAAGGGCGGACGTGAGGGTTGCCAGGTCGGTGTCGGAGGTGACGTAGGGGGGCATCGTGTAGACGAGGTCGCGGAACGGACGCACCCACACGCCGCGCTCCATCGCCGCCGCCGTGACCTCGGCCACCCGCACCGGCTCACGCAGCTGCACCACCCCGACCGCCCCGAGCACCCGCACCTCGGCCACGCTGCCCAGGGCTGTCGCTGCCTCGAGCCCGGCGCGCAGCCCCACCTCGATGCGCCGCACCTCGTCCTCGGTGTCGCGAGAGGAGAGCAGGTCCAGGTTGGCGGAGGCGATCGCGCAGGCCAACGGGTTTCCCATGAACGTCGGGCCGTGCATCAGCCCACCAGCCTCCCCCGCGCTCACGCCCTCCGCCACGTCCCGGGTGCACAGCACCGCAGCGAGTGAGAGATAGCCACCGGTGAGGGACTTCCCGACGCAGAGGATGTCCGGGGCCCGCGGGTGAACCATCCGAGGTGATGGATCAGCTGGCGCGGGACCAGGGTCACCCGTCCCGTCCAGAGCCCAGTCCCCCGCCCAGAGCGGGCCGGTGCGATGGAACCCGGTCGCGATCTCGTCGTGGATCACCAGCGCCCCGTGCTCGCGAGCCAGGTCGTGCAGCACCACCAGCACGTGCGGTGGGTAGACGTGCATGCCCCCAGCGCCCTGGAGCACCGGCTCGACGATCACCGCGGCCACCGACTCGGCGTGCCCGGCATACAACGCCCTCGTCTCCCGCTCCCACGCCACCATCTCCGGGTCGTCGGCAGAGCGGAGCAGCCCACCGGGGGGCCTGGGGGCAAAGACGTGCTCGGGCAGCACGCCACGAAACAGCGCGTGCATGCCGCCGACCGGGTCGGTCACCGACATCGGTGAGAACGTGTCGCCGTGGTAGCCGCCGCGCACGGTGAAGAAGCGGGTTCGAGCCCGCCCGGCCGCGCGGTGCCACTGCAGCGCCATCTTCATCGCGACCTCGACCGAGACCGACCCCGAGTCGGCCAGGAAGACGTGCTCGAGCCCGGCCGGTGCCAACCCGAGGAGCCGCTGCGCCAAACCGACCGCAGGCTCGTGGGTCAACCCGCCGAACATCACGTGCGACATCGAGGAGAGCTGTCTCGTGGCAGCGGCGTCGAGCTCGGGAACGGCATACCCGTGGATGGCACACCACCACGAGCTCATCGCGTCGATGACCTCGCGCGGCTCGCCTGCCCGGTCCCGCAACCGGAGCCGGATGCCGTCAGCCGACTCCACGAGGTAGGGCCGCTGGGGCGTCAGCGCCGAGGAGTAGGGGTGCCAGACGTGCTCGCGGTCGAACGCGAGCAGCGCCTCCAGGGCATCGGGGTCGCGGCGCGTGACGGACACGCTGGCTATTGTGCCCGGCGCCCCCTCCCACCTCGGAACGTGTGTGAACTCGCCGAGGATCCCCGGCGAGTTCACACACGTTCGCGGCGGGAGCGGAGGCCGCGGGGTCGTTCGTCAGGCAGCGGCGCGGGAGGCCTCGACCTCACGCGTCAGGCGACCCACGAGGTCGCGCAGCGCGGCGTCGAGGTCGGCGTCGGCGAGGCGCCCGTCGACGAAGGCCTGGAAGGAGGAGCCCACGCCGACGGTGTCCTCGATGACGTCGGCGCCGGCGACCTTGAGCACCTTGACACCGTCCTCGCGAGCCCACTGGGCGCCCTTCGGGGAGCCGCTGGCCGCGATGACGGCGGCGGGCTTGCCCGCGATCGAGGAGGCTCCGCGCGGCCGCGACGCCCAGTCGACGGCATTCTTGACGGCGCTGGGCAGCGATCCGTTGTACTCCGGGGTGACGATCAGCACGGCATCGCTCTCGGCGACCGCCTCGCGCAGGTCGCGAGCGACCACATCAAGGGTGTCGTCGTGGTCGATGTCCTCGGAGTAGTGAGGAAGCTCTGCGAGTCGCTCGAAGACGGTGCCGGTCACGCCCGCCGGCAGGTGTGCGATGGCGGCGTCAGCGAGGGTGCGGTTGGTGGAGCCGGCGCGCAGGCTGCCGACGAGGACGAGGACGGAGAGGCTCATAAATGATTGAACCGTCAATCATCCGTGGTCATTCCCCGGCAGTGTCCGGCGAGCTGGGCCCCGAGCGGCAGACCTGCCGCACGCACCGCCCTCAGCGCCAGGTCGACTGCTCCACGCTGCCGTGGCGGCTGCACGTGGCCATCCACGCACCAGGAGTGACCTGCACGACCATCCGGCGCCGGCAGTGCACGCAGAAGCGCGGCGGCTCGAGCGGGGCCCGGCGTTCACATCCTGCGTGCTCCACTCCTGAGCCGGCAGCGAGTGCCTCGCCGCACTGGCCGCACCACTGCCCCACCGCGCCGACCCGCGCCACCGGCTCGACCGGCTCCACGGCAGGCTCGACCGGCTCCACGGCATCCCCCTGGTCCGGCACGAGCGCGAGTCCCGGGCTCAGAACGTCTCGCCGAGAGCCTTGATCGGCATCTCGAGCTCCGCGAGCAGCGCGAGGTCCTCGCCCGGGTCGCGGCCCAGGGTCGTGAGGTAGTTGCCGACGATGACGGCATTGATGCCGCCGAGGAGCCCGTCGCGGGTGCCGAGGTCGCCGAGGGTGAGCTCACGGCCACCTGCGTAGCGCAGGATCGTGCGCGGGAGGGCGAGGCGGAACGCGGCGATGGTGCGCAGCGCGTCGTTGGTCCCCATCGGCTCGAGGTCGCCGAACGGCGTGCCGGGGCGCGGGTTGAGGAAGTTGAGCGGCACCTCGTGCGGCTCGAGCTCGCCGAGCTGGGCAGCGAGCTCGGCGCGCTGCTCGAGGGTCTCCCCCATACCGACGAGCCCACCGCAGCACAGCTCCATGCCGGACTCCTTGACCATCAGGCAGGTCGCCCAGCGCTCCTCGAAGGAGTGCGTGGTGACGACCTGCGGGAAGTAGCTGCTCCCCGCCTCGAGGTTGTGGTTGTAGCGGTGCACCCCCATGTCGACGAGGTCGTCGACCTGCGCCTGGGTGAGCATGCCCAGCGACGCGGCAACCTGGATGTCGACCGCGGCGCGGATGGCGGCGACGCCCTCGCGCATCTGTTCCATGAGCTTGTCGTCGGGGCCGCGCACGGCCGCGACGATGCAGAACTCGCTCGCGCCGGTGGCAGCGGTCTGCTTGGCGGCCCGCACCAGCTCGGGGATGTTGAGCCACACCGAGCGCACCGGGCTCGTGAACTGCCCGCTCTGGGAGCAGAAGTGGCAGTCCTCAGGGCACCCACCGGTCTTCAGCGAGACGATGCCCTCGACCTCGATCGCCGGGCCCTGGAAGGTCATCCGCACCTCGTGGGCCAGGGCCAGCAGGTCCTGCAGCTGCTCGTCGTCGGTGCGCAGCACCTCGAGCACCTGCTCCTGGGTCAACGCGACACCGCGCCCCAGCACCTGCTCTCGCGCCACGTCGAGGATGTCGGTCCCTGTCACCTGTGCCGTCATGGCACCGATTGTTGCGTATGCCGTGTGCCTCACCTCTGCCGGGACCGCGCCGCGGACACCTGCGGGCAGCCTCGGTCCACCCACGGCCTACTGCAGGAACTGCCCGAGCATCCCGCCGGGGCTCTGTGTGCCTGAGCCCTGGTGGCCGCCGTCCTGCACCGACTCGCTGGGCTGCACGAGCACGTAGCCCTGACCGCCGAAGGCCATCTGCAGCAGCTCACCGCTCCCGCCGCGAATCATCGACCCGAGTCCGCCGGTGTCGACGCGAACCTTCATCGAGACCCCAGCCGTCCAGAGCACGACCGCATCGGCATCGGCAAAGGTGGGTGCCGACGCGACGTCGAGGGCGATCGGGTCCCCTTTGGTCGTCACCGCCACGTAGCCCGTGCCCCGCAGAGCGACGTTGTATCGTCCCCCGGTCATCGCGGCGCCGCTGGTCGAGATGCGGTGGATGTCCCACTGGATGGAGTTGGAGAACGCGAGTACGTTGCGGCCGTTGACCGAGAGCGAGTCGTTCTCGAGATACATGACCTGGATCTCGCTGGCCGACTCGGCCACGAAGAGCTCTCCGCTGCCGGAGCACTGCATCATCTTCACGCCCTCGCCGGTGGCCGCCGACTTCAGCATCTTTCCCAGACCGCCCGAGCCCTTGTTGGCGAAGCGCACGTCACCCTGGTAGGCGACCATCGACCCCGTCCTCGCCCACACCTCCCCGTAGCGCATGTCCACGCGCAGGAGCTTCTTGTTCTGGAGCGAGAACGGGTCCTGGGTCTCCTTCTCGCGGAAGTCCTGGAACAGCGATCCGTGAATCGTCACAACCCCTCCTGAGGTGCTCACGGGGTGTGCCCGGCACGGGCCCGATTCCCCTGGGTCACGAGGCTAGGCGCCCCACCGCTGCGGCGCCTAGGATTCGAGACGTACTCGTTCACGAGGGGATGGAGTCAGGGATGAGTTTTCTCGAGCGTGCGAAGGCAGCAGCCAACGAGCTGGCCGCGAAGGCGGACGTGGCGATGAGCAACGCCGGCCCCAACACCCCGACGGGCGGAGGGGGTGGCGGTGGGGGTGAACGTGCCCTGCGAGATCTCGGTGTGATCGCCTGGCTCGACGCCACGGGTCGTCCGGTCGCCGAGGCGGATCGCGAGAGGGTCATGACGGCCCTGCGCCGGATGGAGGATGCCGGCCAGCTGGGCGCGCTCACGGTGAGCCAGCCTCCGCCGGCGCCCGCGGGCCCACCGCCACCTCCGGGGGCCACCGCTGCCGGGTGGTCGCCACCGCCGCCGCCCGCCGGACCGGCCGGACCTGTGGGCGCCTCGGGTGAGCCCCCGCCGCCGCCGGCCCCGCGAGAGGAACCGCAGGCCGCTCCTCCCGGGTCGACACCGCCGCCACCCCCGCCGAGCTGGGCGAGCCCGCCCTCCGCTGGCAGCTAGCCGACCCCCGCCCTGCCCGCTGGCCCGCGCCAGACCTCAGCGCCAGGCGGATGCTGCCAGGGCCACCGGGACGAGGCAGGCGCCCGCGGCATAGGTGTAGGCCACGACGGAGAGCCCCACCGGAGGGGGGCCGTCGGCGAGAAGTCGCAGCCGCGTCGGAGCAGTGGTGCCGGCGCCGAGGGCCGCCTCTGGGGTGCGACTCTGCGCCAGGCTCAACAACGCCCGAGCGGTCGACACCTCACCGGCCGTGCGCACGGCCGCTCGGTCGGCCAGGGCCTCCACGAGGAGACGCACCTCGACGAGGGCCTCCTCGGAGCGAAGCACCCCCGGCACCGCCGAGTGCACCACGGTGAAGAACTCCACGAGCAGGTCGTGGCGGGCCCGGAGGTGCGCGTCCTCGTGCGCGATCACGGCATCGAGCTGGTCGGACGGCAGCGCGTCGAGAACCCCTTGGGAGAGCACGACACGCGAGTGACGACCGGGGATGCAGTAGGCCGTCGGGGTCGGGTGGGCGACCACCCGGACCCGCTCACGGTCGGGGCGGGCGATGATGTCGACCAGCTCGCGGTGCTCGGCCCGCAGGGTCCTGAGTCGGCGTCCGACACGGTGCCCCGACCAGAGCAGCCGCACAGCGATGCCCCCGCTCGTCACGAGGGCGACGGTGAACAGCGCGAGGTGGCGGGAGGGACTGCCATCGCCGGAGGAGAGCGCGAAGGTCGCCGGCGCCGCTGCGAGCGCCGCCACGATCGCGCCGATGGTGACCGCCTGCCACGCCACGAGCGCCGCCCGCGGGGCCCGCCGGTAGCGGGGCTGGCGCGCCATGAGACGCGGCGCCACGCCGGCGAGGACGGCCGCCAGGGCCACCAGCGAGAGCGGGATCACGCGCACCATGGTGGCACCAGCGAGCGCACCCGTGGGCACGGACCCGCTCAGCGGCGCCGGCGCACGCCCCGCCCGCGCGAGGTGTCGGCACCATCAACCGCTCGGGCCTCGACCACGGCCAGGGCCGCTTTCAGGTCCTCGATCTCCCCGCTGCTGGCACCGTCGAGGAAGTGGAGCAGCGCGGCCTGTCGGTCCGAGACGTCCATGTCGACCAGGGTGCGGCGCATCGTGGTGGCCGTCATCGCCTCCCTGGTGTCGGCAGGCAGGTAGCGCCAGGCCCGCCCGTCACGCTCGCGGGTGACGAGCTCCTTCTTGGACAGGCGGTCGAGCACGGTCATGACCGTGGTGTAGGCAATCTCGCGCTCACCCTTGAACTTCTCGAGCACGTCGCGGACGGAGGCCCCGGGATACGTCGTCCCGCCCTCCTGCGCGGCGGCCCAGAGGTGGTCCATCACCGCGCGCTCGAGGTCGCCGAGTCGGGGGGCGGATGTCGAGTGAGGCATGGCTACTCCTTCGCTTGCTGTGGTGTCGAGTGCGCCGAGGTCCAGGACCTCGTCAACACGGGGCACACTACAAACTACAGTGCGTCGTAGCAGGAAGGGAGGCGAGGTCCGGAAGGGCGATGTGAACCTCCCCACGCGGTGGAAGGGAATGACTCACGTCGGGGAGCGCCTCAGGCGTCGGGGTAGCCGTCCGGGTTCTGGCTCTGCCAGCGCCACGTGTCGACGCACATGTCGTCCACGCTGCGGGTCGCCCGCCAGCCCAGCTCGGCCTCGGCGCGCGAGGGGTCTGCGTAGGAGGCCGCGACGTCGCCGGGGCGCCGATCGACGATCTCGTAGGCGAGCCGGTGCCCGCAGGCCCGCTCGAAGGCATGCAGCAGCTCCAGCACCGAGGTGCCGTGCCCGCTGCCCAGGTTCCACGTGGACACGGCGTCGTCGGTGACACCCAGGCGGTGCAGCGCCGCGATGTGACCCGCTGCGAGGTCCTCGACGTGGATGTAGTCACGCACACCGGTGCCGTCAGGGGTCGGGTAGTCGCCCCCGAACACCGCGACCTTCTCCCGGCGTCCCACCGCGACCTGTGCGATGTAGGGCATCAGGTTGTTGGGGATGTCGCTGGGGTCCTCGCCGATCGTGCCCGACGGGTGCGCGCCGACCGGGTTGAAGTAGCGCAGCAGCGCGATCCGCCAGGTCGGGTCGGCGGCGGCGACGTCGCGCAGCACCTGCTCCTGCATGACCTTGGTCCAGCCGTACGGGTTCGTGGCGGAGGTGGGAAGGTCCTCGGCCATCGGGACCGCGGCATCCGCGCCGTAGACGGTGGCCGAGGAAGAGAAGACGAGGGTCGAGACCCCGTGGCGGCGCATCGCGCGGACGAGGGAGAACGTGGAGCCGAGGTTGTTCTCGTAGTACGTCAACGGCTTGGCGACGCTCTCGCCCACGGCCTTGAAGCCCGCGAAGTGGATGACGGCGTCGAAGGGCTCGTTCGCGAACAGGTGCTCGGTCTTGTCGTGGTCGGTGAGGTCGAAGGACCGCACGTCGACCGGCTGGCCGGTGAGCGTCTCCAGGCGGCCGACGACCGACGGCTTGGCATTGGCGAAGGAGTCGACGACGACGACGTCGTGGCCGGCGGCGATGAGCTGGACGACGGTGTGGGAGCCGATGTAACCGGCTCCGCCAGAGACGAGGACGCGCATGTCGTGAGGCCTCAGTCGTCCTTGAGGATGAGGTTGAGCGGCCACGAGACCACGGTGATGATGAGCGCCGCCCAGATGGCGCTCCAGAAGAAGTGGTCGATGGCGAACGAGAGCCCCAGCCCGTCGCTCACCCACTCGGTGACCTGGAGCATGAACGCGTTGAGCACGAAGATGAACAGCCCCAACGTCAACACGATGAATGGGAGGGAGAACAGCAGTGCGATCGGCCGCACGATGGCGTTGATCAGCCCGAAGACGAGCGCGACCAGGAGAATTGTCACGAGCTTCTCTGGCCAGGACGACTGCTGCTCGGCAAGGTCGACGCCGTCGACGAGGAAAGCGGCGATCCACAGCGCGATGCCGCCGACGAGGACCCGGATGGCGAAGTTCTTCACGGCCGCATTCTGTCACGCAGCGGCTGCGCGCACCCGGCATCGCACGCCGGTCGACTCACGCGGCGTCGGCTCTACAGTGGGCGCATGACCGATGAGAGCCAGCCGACCACCAGATCGCAGACCCCGGTCCGCCTGCGACCCGCACTCGGCGCCCTCCCCGCGTACGCCCCCGGACGCCCGGCAGCGGCGCGGCCCGGCGCCACGGCATACAAGATCAGCAGCAACGAGAACCCCTACCCTCCCCTACCGAGCGTGCTCGACGCGGTGCGGGAGGCGGCAGGCACGATCAACCGCTACCCCGACATGGCGGTCGCTGCGCTCACCGCGGCCATCGCCGAGCGGGTCGGCGTGCCGGCTGCACGCATCGCGACGGGCCCCGGCAGCGTCGGTGTGCTCGGGCAGCTCATCGCAGCGACGTGCGGCGAGGGTGACGAGGTGGTCTTCGCGTGGCGCTCGTTCGAGGCCTACCCGATCCTGGTGACGCTGTCCGGTGCGACCCCCGTCCAGGTGCCCCTGACAGCCGGCGACCGCCACGACCTCGACGCCATGGCCGAGGCGATCACTCCTCGCACTCGCCTGGTGCTCGTGTGCACACCCAACAACCCGACCGGGACGACGGTCGGCGCGGACGAGCTCGACGCCTTCCTCGACCGCGTCCCCGACGACGTGCTCGTCGTCATCGACGAGGCTTATCTTGAGTTCGTCACTGCCCCAGACGCACCCGATGCACTTGCCATCCACGAGGCCCGGCCCAACGTGGCCGTGCTGCGCACCTTCTCCAAGGCCTACGGACTGGCAGGCCTGCGGGTCGGGTATGCAGTGGCGCACGAGCTCGTGGCCGCCGCGCTGCGCAAGGCGGCACTCCCGTTCGGGGTGAACTCGCTCGCCCAGGTGGCGGCGATCGCGTCGCTCGAGGCTGCTGACGAGCTCGAGGTGCGTGTCAAGGAGCTGGTCGCCGAGCGCGAGCGAGTGGTCGACGCGCTGCGCGAGCAGGGCTGGCAGCTCGCCGACGCCCAGGCCAACTTCGTCTGGTTCGGGCTGGGTGATGAGACACCGGCTTTCGCCGCGGCCTGCGAGGAGGCGGGCCTGATCGTGCGGCCCTACGGAACCGACGGCGCCAGGGCGACGATCGCCGAGCGCGAGGCCAACGATCGTCTCGTCGAGGTCGCCGGCGCCTTCCTCGCGGCGCGCGAGCGCTGAGCGCTGTCGTCGCCCGACGTGGTCAGCGGGTGACCGAGCGGAGGCCGGTCAGCCAGGACCGCGCGGCGGCGAAGTCTGCGTCGGTGGCCCGCGCACCGATACTCGCTGGCGTCTTGTCCGCGCGCGGGTAGGACCCGAGGAACCGCACGTCGGCGCAGATCCGCTTCAGCCCCATCAGCGCCTCACCGAGCCGCTCGTCGAGCACGTGGCCCTCGACGTCGATGGAGAAGCAGTAGGAGCCCATCGACGCCCTCGTGGGCCGGGACTCCAACCGGGTGAGGTTGATGCCGCGTGCGGAGAACTGATCGAGCAGCTCGAGCAGCCCACCGGCGTGGTCCTCGCGCTGGAAGAGCACCACGGTCGTCTTGTCCGCCCCCGTAGGAGCCGGCAGGCTCCCCGGCCTGGAGACCAGCACGAACCGGGTGACCGCCGCCTGCATATCGCCGATTCCCTCCGCGAGCACGGCCAGCCCGTGCAGGTCTGCGGCGGCCGGAGCGCAGACCGCCGCGGCATAGGGCTGGTCCCCCTCGACCAGGCCGGCCGCAGCAGCGGCGGTCGACAGCGTCGGCACGTAGGCGGCGTCCGCCAGGTTCTGCCCCATCCACCCCCTCACCTGGGCCCAGGCGTGCGAGTGGGTGCCGACCGCTCGCACGTCACCGAGCGCGGTGCCGGCCACCGCCGCAAGCACGAACGTCACCGGCACGAGCACCTCGCCGGTGACGACGAGCGGGTCGCCACTCGCGAGCGCGTCGAGGGTGGCCGAGACGCCGCCCTCGACGGAGTTCTCGATCGGCACCATCGCACCGTCGACCTCACCGGCCCGCAGCGCCGCCAGCGCGGAGTCGACCGAGCCGTATGCCGTGCGCTCACCGCCCGCGTCGCCCTCCCACGCGTCGAGGGCCATCGAGGTGAAGGT
>JBDSNZ010000314.1:0-5496 GCA_039915055.1 Ornithinibacter sp. | reverse complement strand
TCGCCGAGCTGACGCTCAGTTGACATCTGGACCTCGATCCTCTGCCGCCCCCAGCGCCGGGACCCCCGGCATTCTCCCTGCGGCGTGCAAGCGCAACCATAGGGGCAGTTGTGACCACTGGGGAAGTAGATCGAGCAACTTCGTCCCGATGTCCAGTCGACACGCCGCGCCCCCACCCCTCGACTTCTTGCGCCCCAGCCACGCGCGAGGGCTCATTTAGGCGACTTGGGCGTGGCTCGTGCGCAAGGAGTCGAGGCTCTGGGGCCCGAAGGCGGAGATCTGGGCTGGGACCTCCGGGCCGGATGCCGTGGAGGGCACCGTCAGTCGAACCAGGGGTCCAGTCCGTGGTGGCTGAACGTCGCCTGGCGGGTCGCCATGATCGCCTGGTCGACCGGTCCGTCGGGGTTGTGACCGGCATTCCACGGCTGCACCCAGATCGGCAGCTCCCCCTCGGGCCGGTCCCCCATCCTCGCCGGTCCGCGACGGCCGAAGGTGCGCTCGACGTGGTCGCGCCACTGCTCCGGCACCAGGGTGTCCAGCGGGACCGGAGCGTGGGCGGCGATGGCGGTGAGGTGGGTCCAGGACCGCGGCACCACCTCGATGAGCTCGTAACCGCCCCCGCCGAGTGCCACCCAGCGACCGCCGGCGGCCTCGTGGGCGAGGTCGTGGATCAGCTCGTGGGCCATCCTCTGGGCGTCCACGGTGATCGCGAAGTGCGCGAGCGGGTCCTCGAAGTGGGTGTCACAGCCGTGCTGGCTGACCAGGACATCGGGCGCGAACTCACGCACCAACGGCGACGCGACCGACTGGATCGCCCGCAGCCAGCCCGAGTCCGAGGTGCCGGGTGGGAGCGCGACGTTGGCGACGCTTCCCCTCGCGCTGGGCCCCCCGATGTCACCCGGCCAGCCGGTGCCGGGGAAGAGGTGCCGGCCGTTCTCGTGCACCGAGATGGTCAGCACCCGGGGGTCGTTCCAGAACGTTCGCTCGACCCCGTCGCCGTGGTGGACGTCGATGTCGAGGTAGGCGACCCGCTCGGCGCCGTGGTCGAGCAACCAGCGGATGCCCACCGAGATGTCGTTGTAGATGCAGAAGCCGCTCGCGTGGGTGGGCATGGCGTGGTGCAACCCACCGCAGTAGTTGACGCCGTGCTCGGACTCCCCCGTCAGCACCCGGCGGCACACGTCGACCGTGCCCTGCACGATCCGCGCCGAGGCCTCGTGCATGCCGAGGAAGGCGGGATCGTCGTCGGTGCCGAGGCCGCGCCGACGGTCCGCCGATGCGGGGTCCAGCGAGGCACGGCGCACCGCGGCGATGTAGTCACGTTCGTGCACGGTCGCCAGGAGGTCGTCCTCGGCCACCTCCGGGCTCACCACGTCGACCGCGTCCAGCACTCCGAGGGAGCGGGCCAGGCGCGTCGTGAGGTCGAGGCGCACCGGTCCCATCGGGTGGTCCGGGCCGAAGTCATACGCGGTGAACGCGTCGTCCCAGATGACGCTCGTCCGCACTCCCATGCTCAGCACCGTACTCCGCGCCAGCTCGTGGCAGGCTGGCCCTCTCACGACCCGAGCACCGAGAGGGGCCCCAGATGGGCAAGAACCTGTACGACGACGAGGTCCTCGTCATCGGCCTGGGCCGGTTCGGTGCGGCGGCCGCACTCGAGCTGCGCCGGCTCGGGCACAAGGTGACGGCCATCGAGAAGGACGGGTTCCTGGCCGAGAGGTTCCTCGGCCGGATCAGCCACGTCGTGCACGGCGACGCCAGCGACGTGGGCGTCATCCGCGACGCCAAGGCCGGGCGCTTCCGGATCTCGGTGGTGGCGATCGGGTCCTCGGTGGAGGCGTCGGTCCTTGCTGCGGCCAACCTCGTCGACGCAGGAGTTGTCGACATCTGGGCGAAGGCCATGTCGATCGAGCACGCCCGGATCCTCGAACGGATCGGGGTGCACCACGTCGTGCGCCCCGAGGCCGACACGGGTCGCCGGGTGGCGCACCTCGTCGGCGGCCGGATGCAGGACTACATCGAGTTCGACGACGGCTTCGCCATCGTGAAGATGCGGCCACCCAGCGAGACGGTCGGGTTCACCCTCGAGCAGAGCGCGGTGCGCAGCAAGTACGGCGTCACGGTGGTGGGCGTGAAACCACCCGGCGAGGACTTCACGTATGCCGTGCCGTCGACGAAGGTCTCGGCGCACGACCTGCTCATCGTCAGCGGCCCGACGGCCCTCATCGAGCGTCTCGCCGCACGCCCCTAGCCCCTCAGAAGTTGGGGATGCCGCCCCGGTCGCCGGCGAGCGGGAGGGTCATCGCGATCTCCTCCTCGCCGTCGTCCTGGGAGACGACGCGCATCGGGCGCCGCTGCGCAGTCGGGCGGAACCCGAAACCGCTCGCGAAGGCCACCGCCCGACCGTTGTCGGTGCCGACCCAGTAGAGCAGCTGGCGCTGGCCCGCCTCGGCCGCAGCCACGGCCCCCGCGCGCACCAAGGCGGTCGCGACGCCGGTGCCGCGGGCCTGCGGGGTGACCCACAACCCGAAGAGCTGGGACCTCTCGGGCTGGTCCTCCCCCGCCGGCCCGACACTGGCGATGCCGTGTGGCTCGCCGTCCAGCTCCGCCAGGAGGCGCACCGAGCGCTGCATCCGTTCCCGCCAGAAGTCCTCGCCCTCCTCGGATTCCGCCTCGAAGGACGCGACGAAGGCATCGGGGGACTCCCGGAGAGCCTGGAGGCGCACGGCGCGGAACTGCTCCCACTCCTCGACCTCCAGCGGACGCACGGTGATCTCACTCATGCGGGTCACTCTCCCACGCCCCCCACCGGGCCTGGCAACCCGGAGGTGAACTGTGGGAGTCAGGTGTGGAGGTCCAGCGCGAGGGTCTCCTCGGTCACCGACGGGTCCCAGGGCATCTCGCCGACCTCGCCGGTGGGCGAGAACCCGAGCCGCCGGTAGAAGGTGGCGGCCCGGTGGTTCTCGTGCGCGACGTCGAGCAGGACCCGTCGCCAGCCGAGCACCCTGGCCTGCTCCAGGGCACCCTGGACCAGCGCGTCCGCGACCCCGGTCCCCCTGGCCACCGACGCCACCCACATGCCGACGAGCAGGCCCTCAGCGCGGGCTTGGTGCGGTGCGTGCCACAGCGCGACGGTGCCCAGGGGCCTCCCGTCCTCCAGGGCGACCCAGGTCGGGAAGTCCGGGCCCAGCCGGCCCCGCCACTGCTCCTGCGTGCGGTCGGAGGCCTCGGCATACGTCGACCAGAACGCCCGGGGGCTGTCGATCAGCGACGCGATCCGCACGTCGCGGTAGACCCGCCACTGGTCGGGTCCCACCCGCACGACGGAGACGTGGGCGGCACCAGTGGGCATCCCGTCCCTCTCAGCCACCGGCCAGCTCGGCGGAGCGCTTCGCGGCGGCCTCCATCGCGGTGATGAACGCCGCGCGCACCTTGTGGTCGTCGAGCTCGCGCAGGGCGGCCGCGGTGGTGCCGCCGGGAGAGGTGACCTGCTCGCGCAGCACGGTGGGGTGCTGCCCCGTCTCCTTGATCATCGTCGCCGCGCCGTAGAGGGTCTGGACGACCAGCTCGGTGGCGGTGGAACGCGGCATCCCGAGCACCACCCCCGCCTCGATCATCGCCTCGACGACGTAGAAGATGTATGCCGGGCCGCTGCCGGAGATCGCGGTCACGGCGTCCTGGAGCTTCTCCGGCACCTCGATCACCTTGCCGGTCGCCGCGAGGAGCGACTCGGCCTCGCGCAGGTGCCCGGGGGCGCAGTGCGCGCCGGCGCTGATGGCCGCCATGCCCTGGTCGACGAGCGCGGGGGTGTTGGGCATGACCCGCACGACCGCCCGGCCCTCCGGCAGTCCGCGCTCGAGGAACGCGGTGGTGATGCCGGCGGCGAGGCTCACGACGAGGTTGCCCTCGAGCACGTGGTCGTGGATCTCCTCCAGCAGCGCGGCCATGTCCTGCGGTTTCACGACGAGGACGAGGGTGTCGGCGATCGTGGCGGCCTCGACGTTGCTCAGCGCCCGCACCCCGTACTTCGCAGTGAGGTCGGCGGCCCGGTCCTGGCGGCGCTCGGTGATGACGAGGTCGTCCGCGGACCGACCAGAGCGCAGCAGCCCGGAGAGCAGGGTCTCGCCCATCACACCGGCGCCGAAGATCGCAACAGTTCCCATGCGCAGTGAGTATGCCGGGTCCCCGAACCTCTGCTAGGCGGTGTTACGAAAGTGGCGCGTGGGGTTCTCGGCGTGTCGCGGTGCTGAGGTGAGGCTCCCGGAGTAACGCAGGTGGTGTCAACGCATCTCCGCACTCCGGGAGGCCTCGATGCCCACGATAGACGCCGCCACTCGCCATGACGTGACCAACGCTCAGTGGGCACTGCTGGAGCCGCTGCTGCCGCCACCCCCGCGGCGGGGACGCCCACGGCGGTGGCCGTTGCGGGCTCTGCTGGACGGGGTCCGGCACCGCACTCGCACCGGGTGCCCGTGGCGCGACGTCCCGGATCGGTACGGTCCGTGGTGGCGGGTGTACGCGCTGTTCTGCTGCTGGCAGGTGTGCGGGGTGTGGGCTCGGATCGAGTCCGCGCTGGCCCAGGCGGGCGATGCCGCCGGCAAGGTCGACTGGCAGGTCTCGGTCGACTCCACCATCGCCCGAGCCCACGTCCACGCCGCCGGGGCCCGCAAGGACAGCGTGGATCGTGTTGTGGGAGAACCCGATCACCACGCCCTCGGGGTCTCCCGCGGAGGGTGGGGCACCAAGATCCACGCCGCATGCGAACAGAACCGGCAGGTGCTCTCGTTCCTGACCACCCCCGGCCAGGCCGGGGACCCGAACCACATGATCGCGGTCCTGGACCAGATCCGGGTCCCCCGCCCGGGCTCGGGTCGGCCACGGACCAGACCGAAACGGGTCCTGGCCGACCGGGCGTACTCCTCCAAGGCGAACCGGGCCTGGCTGGCCGCGCACGGCATCAAAGCGACCATCCCGGTCAAAGCCGACCAAGCCGCCCACCGCAAAGCCCGCGGCCCCACCGGTGGCAGACCCCCCGCGTTCGACCCCACCCGCTACCGCGACCGCCACGCCATCGAATACGCCTTCAGCGCCCTCAAACACCACCGCGGCGTCGCGACCCGATACGACAAGCTCGCCGTCCGCTTCGACGCCACCATCCACGTCGCCAACATCGGACGCTGGCTCAAAGCACTTTCGTAACACGGCCTAGCAGAGCTTCGGGCTCGAACCACATGCAGGAACCTGTGGATGGAGCACCACGGTCTGCTAGCAGAGGTTGGCCTCAGCCGCGAGTGGCCAGGGAGCGCAGGAAGAACTGGAGGTTCGCGGGGCGCTCCGCCATCCGGCGCACGAGGTAGCCGTACCAGTCTTCGCCGAAGGGGATGTAGACCCGCATCTGGTGCCCGCGGTCGGCGATCCGGGTCTGCTCGGCGGGTCGCACCCCCAGGAGCATCTGGAACTCGTAGCTGTCGGGTTCCCGGTCGTGGTGCGCCGCGA